>JAEOTA010000067.1 GCA_016840085.1 Promethearchaeota archaeon | reverse complement strand
TAAAATTTCGGAAGGTTTTGCGGGCATTAAATAAAATAAGGATTTCACAAAGATAAATCTTTCTGTTGCTCTTGAATCGTCTAATCAATTTTGTCGGGTGAGTATGGATTAACATTTAAGTTTTTTTTGAATATTAAAACCTTTTAATATTTCTAAACGTTATAATTAAGTACTAATTAAGCCCTATAAATCAAAAACAGTTTAAACCTCTAAAAAGGATTAAAATAAAAATGGTTGATGCAACACTAATTAATGAAGTAAGGGAAATGTATGAAACTGGTGTTGTTGCAGAAAAGCCTGAAAATGCCTTTAAAGTTTTTGAACTTATAAAGCAGTTTATAGCGACTAATAAAGAATCTAAAGAAGAATTAGAGGATATGGATTTAATAATCGCACAGTTTGATGTAGTTGACGAAGATTTCAAATACTGGCTAAAATTAGGTGAGGGTATATTTGATTATGGTAAAGGAGTAGTTGATGAGGCTACATTTTCAATGATTGCTAACCAAGAAACATTAGGAGGGCTTTTATCAGGAGAAATTGATGGAACAAGTGCCTATATGTCAGGTGATCTAAAAATTGAAGGTAATCTCCAAGATGCTATTGCATATGGAGAATTTTTAGGTATGGTAATGGAATTATTTAGAAAAATGGTTGAAGAATAAAATTGCCAAAACTAAATTCAAATTCTACTGAAAATGAAAAAAATAGACAAGATGGAATAATAAGAAAACTTATTTTATATATAAGAAGTCTTAAGCCAATTATTTTAAGTCATCACCCTAATTGTGACAAATTTAAGGAACATACTTTTAAAATTGGCAAATATAACTTTTGTATTGGATGTTTTATAGGATATCCTGTAGCAATCATTGGAGTGCTTATGATTTTTTTCTTAAATTTAATAAATATTATGGAATCTACCCTTCTTTTTACCACAGGCATAATATTAATGTCCACTTTCATTCTTAGCCCTCTTAAATTCACTAAGTTCAAGGTAATAAAAATTATTCAAAAAATTTTGTTTAATCTTGGAGGAGCTTTTTTATTTTGGGGGATTTTTACTTTACCGAATCATTTCTTCATTAATTTTTTATTATTTTTTCTTATATTTGGCATTGCACTAGCTTTAGTGAATGCTTATCATGCATTTAGTTTTTATAGGACATGTAAAAAATGTGAATTTTCACTTGATTGGGAGATTTGCCCTGGATTTAAAGCTCTATTTGAGTATTGTGAGGTCAATAATCTTCCAAATTTATTTAAGTTGCAAAAAAGAAGAAATAGTGAATCCTAATATTTTTGTTATTTAAAAAATAAAATAAAAAACGAAAAAAAAGATAAAATAATTTTTTATTTAAGGCCATGGTAAAGTTACTACTAAGCCAAAAAGCCCTAGAATAGCTATTACTATAAAAAACGTAATGACTAATCCTATTATAATTGCAATAAGCCAGACTACAATAGCCATTAGAAATCCTGTGTCATGTCGAGAATTGATAACTACCCAACTTAAAATGCATCCTATACAGGGTATCCACCCTACTAAGGCACAGATTAATGCAGTTACAAATACTTCCCCGAAATCTGTGTGTTTTGCCTTTGTTAACCCCAAAGCTATTTTTAGAAATATAGTATATAATACTAGCGATATTACAATAACAAGCAAAATAAATATAAGAAGCTCAGTTAAATCTAATCCCATTGAAATTAAATCCCACCAATCAAAAATCATTTTAAAGTTAAACCTCTTATGTTTTTTTTAATTGATATTAATTGTTTATAAATTAAAATTAATATGGATTTTGTTTAATTATTTAAAAAGTTTTTTTAATTTATTGAATATGATGTACATTTAAGGGAAGAATCCTCTTAATTCGATTGCTTTAGCGATCCTAGATACAGAAATAATATAAGCAGCTGTTCGTAGTGCAATTTTTCTCTCTTTCGTAACTTTATATACTTCTTCAAAGGCTTCTAAAAGGATCCGTTTTAATTCTCTGTTAATACGGTCTATATCCCAAAAGTAGGCCCTAATATCTTGCACATATTCAAAATATGAAACACAAACTCCACCAGCGTTAGCAAGGATATCAGGAATAACATGTATCCCTTTATCAAATAGTATTTTATCAGCCTTAGGTGAAGTTGGGCCATTAGCACCTTCAAGTACAATTTTGGATTTAATATTATGTGCATTATCTTGTGTTATTTGGTTTTCAAGAGCAGCAGGAATTAAAATATCACATTCAATTGTGAGTAATTCTTCATTAGTAATTAATTTATATCTCTTATCACTATAATCTTTCAAATAGTTACCCTTTTGCGTCCAATCTAATAATTTATCAATCTCTAAACCATCGGGATAAAATATTCCCCCAGAGATATCTGAAACTGCTAATATTTTACAACCATGCTCATATAATATACGTGCAATCCAACCGCCCACATTACCGAACCCTTGAATAACAATACTTTGCGTTTTTAAAATGATATTTAGTTTTTCATACATAGCTTCTAACACATAAAAAAGCCCCATTCCTGTCGCTGATTCCCTCCCTACAGATCCTCCTATTTCAATAGGTTTTCCGGTCACAACTCCTGGAATTGATCTCCCTTTATTCATACTATATGTATCCATTATCCAAGCCATCACTTGGGCATTTGTATTAACATCTGGGGCCGGAACATCAATATCAGGACCAATAATATTAATTATTTCAGAGGTATATCTTCTAGTAAGGCGTTCTAATTCACCTCTTGATAGCTTTCTAGGATCCACACAAACACCTCCTTTCGCCCCTCCTAAGGGTAATTTTAAAAGACTACATTTCCAGGTCATCCAAGTGGCTAAAGCTTTAACTTCATCTAATGTGACTTCTGGAGAATATCTTATGCCTCCCTTTCCAGGACCTCGAACTGTTAAATGATGAACCCGATAACCATCAAAAATTTGAAGTGATCCGTCATCCATAATAATAGGAATAGATACTATTAATGCTCGTTCTACTCTCTTAAGGTATTTTGTTATATTGGGATCTAATCCCATTTCTTTAGCTACTATATCGATTTGTCTTTTTACTACATCAAATGGGTTTAATTCCATAGTATTTTACCTCTTTGAAATATAAATTTCAAATTAATCTAATTAATGCATTTTTTAAAATATATAATTTTCTAAAAATAGAAAATCTAGAATAAGAAAGTTGTCTTTAAAGAATACAGAAAGATAAAGTAAAATATAAATATTTTTAATGATAGGCAGGTTTTTTACCAATACTTAGTAGCACAATTTTATCAGTACCTCCCCAATATGTGCAATCTAAAAATGTTCTGTTATAAAGAGAACTTTCTTGTATACTTATCATATAACTAGGTCAAATTCAATATATTTATATATACTTAAGTGGAAAATTTAAAATAATAATAATTTTTAATTCAAAGTTTTTTATTAAATGTGAATAAATATGGTTGAAATTCATGGAATTTGTGATGATCAATTTAAATCTGTAAAAGAAGCTTTCGCAAATAATTTCGATGAGGGATTAGAAGTGGGTTCCTCATTTGCAGCAACTTTAAATGGCAAGTTCATTATAGATATGTGGGCTGGTTATTCTGATGCTGCTAAAACACAACCGTGGAATAAGAACACTATAGTAAATGTATATTCAACAACAAAAGTAATGACAGCAATATGTACTCTCATGCTCGTAGATCGAGGTCTTCTGGATCTCGATGCTCCCGTAGCTAAATACTGGCCAGAGTTTGCTCAAGGAGGTAAAGAGAAATTACCTGTTCGATATCTTCTTAGTCACACTGCCGGTCTTTCTGGTTTCGATAGACCTATTCGAGTTAAAACACTATATGATTGGGAAAAAATTGTAAACTTGCTTGCTGCACAGATGCCATGGTGGGAACCTGGAACTAAAAGCGGTTATCATGCTTTAACTTTTGGTCATCTTTTGGGCGAATTAGTACGTCGTATAACAGAGAAGACTCTCGGTACATTTTTCAAGGAAGAAGTGGCCGGTCCTCTTAAAGCCGACTTCCATATCGGACTTCCAGAAGAATTTGATTTCCGAGTTGGTGAATTGATACCGCCCCCCCAAATTGACATGAGTCAATTAGGAGATATTGATCCTAATTCTGTTGCTGTAAAAACATTTACTAGCGCTGTAACTAGTCCGGAAGAAGCTAAAACTCGTGCCTGGCGTGCTGCTGAAATTCCTGCTGCAAACGGCCATGGTAATGCTAGGTCAGTTGCTAGAATAACAGCAGCATTAGCGTGTGGAGGTGAACTTGATGGAATACACTTACTTTCCTTAGATACTATTGAAAAAGCTTTAGAAGAACAGTCTTATGGAACGGATTTAGTTCTTATGGTTCCAATACGTTTTGGTTTAGGTTTTGGTCTCCAAAGTAAGGAGCTCCCTATAGGACCAAATCAACGTATTTTATATTGGGGTGGATGGGGGGGCTCAGTGAGTATAATAGATCTCGATGCTAAATTAAGTATTGCCTATGTTATGAATAAAATGGTATCTACTCTCACAGGAGATCCGCGAAGTGCAAGACCTATTGAAGCACTATATAATTCATTATAATTTCTAATCTGAAATTTTAAAATATTTCTTATTTTTTATATCCGGATATATAAATATTATCCTAATTAAAATGATACAATAATTATTTCTAGCTAAACTCAAAAAGTTTAAAAAAAGAAACAGTTTTGAGTTTAATTTTACGAATTAAAGGTTCACAAGGCTATATTTCACAAATTTTAAGGGATCATTTGCACATCCCCCGGAGTCTAATCCTCCCAGCTGATCTAATATTCTTTCAGGAATTAAATTATCCTTGAGCCATAAATCTTTTAGATTTAATAGTGATTCTAGACCTTTTACCTGTATTACACGATTTTGATTTAAATCGAGTGTTTCTAATTTCGTTAAGGTTTCGAGACCTTTAATTTCACCAATATTATTTTCAGAAAGAAACAGATTTTCTAATTCTGTTAAAGAATATAATCCTTTAATATGACTAATATTATTTTGTTTTAAGTTTAGAATTTTTAATTTTACACAATTTTCTAATCCTTTAATATCTGAAATATGATTTGTATTTAGCCATAACGTTTCTAAGTTTTTTAGAGAGTCTAAATTTTTTACTTCCTGGATTAAATTATTATTTAGGTAAAGACTCTTTAAGTTTTTAAGATTTTCTAGCCCTTTTTCCTTTGATATTTGATTAGCAGCAAGATTTAATACTTCTAGGTTCTCTAACTGTTCTAAATTTTTAATATCTAGTATTTGATTACTAGCGATCCATAGAACTTTAAGATTTACTAGATTCTCAAGCCCCTTAATCTCTGAAATCTCATTCCAAGATAAATCTAATCGTTCAAGAGAATTAAGGTTTTCTAACCCTTTTATCTCTTTTATTTGATTTCCTCTAAGATATAATTCTTTTAAGTTAGTTAAATTTTCTAATCCTTTAATCACTTTTATTTGATTGCTGATTAAATGTAAAACTTCCAATTTTTTTAGAGAATCCAATCCTTTTATTTCAATTATGCTATTACTGCCTAGATTGAGGATTTCTAATTCTGTAAGATCTTCTAAACCTTTTATCTCGACAATTTCATTTGAACTGAGTTCTAAGTTTTTAAGGTCTTTAATATTTGATAAACCTATTATTTCATTAATATCCTTTATGTCTAACAGACCTAAATCAAGAAAACCATTTTCTACTTCATATTTAATCCCTGCTAATTCCACAGATTTCATAGAATTCACAATTTAAAAGATTTTTAAATAATAATAACTATCGATTATTCAATATAAATAATTATACAAAACTTCTAATTTATTTATTATCTTTAAGAAAAACTTATTAAAGATATTAATAAAATCAAACAGTTTTCTAATTCATAGAAATAACTTATAAAAATCCAATTCAGTGTTATTTTAATATGAATGTAATTATTTGTAAAGAATGTGGATATTCTATTGAAAGTAAAGAACCGGGCTTCCAATATTGTCCTCAGTGCCAAAAAGAAGTTAAATTTATTAAATTTGAAGCTTTTTGTGGGGCTAAACCGGGTGATCTTCATGAAAGAAATTAAATAATATATAATATTTTTTTTATTGATATGTTTTACGCAGTTTGTAAAGAATGTGGCTTTTCTTTTGAAAATAAAGAGCAAGGATATTATTACTGCCCTCAATGTAAAAAAACCTTAAAGTTCTTGAAATTAGAATTATTTGATGGCGTAAAACCTTCTGAAATTCATGAAAACGATTAAAAGTTAAAATTTTAAGTTTACTTACCTTTTTACTCCTTATGGTAAGAGCATTATATATGGATGATAGCTATTTAAAGACTTGGAAAGCTAAAGTTTCAAGTGTTAAAGATGGTAAGTATATTATCCTTGATAAAACTGCTTTTTATCCTAAAGGAGGCGGTCAACCTTGGGACGAAGGATATATAATTAAAGATGATGAGAAATTCAAAGTTGTGTATGTTGGTAAATTCGCAGGTAGGATTAGCCACGAAATCGATAAGGCTGGATTAAAAGAAGGAGATGAGGTATCTTGTGAACTTAATTGGGAAAGAAGATATACTTATATGCGTTATCATACAGCTTCCCATCTTATATCAAATATTCTTTATAAAAGAGCTAACGCAAAAATTACTGGCAACCAAATTGAACTTGATAAAACGAGAATGGATTTTTCAATGATCGATTATTCTCCAGAAAAATTACGATCTTATGTAGATGAAGCTAATAGAATTATAGAACAAGATTTACCTATTACAATTGATTATATGTCAAAAGAAGAAGTTTTAGGAAAACCTGAATTAGCTCGCTTAGCGGCAGGATTACCTGAAAATATTAAAGAATTTCGTATTGTCAAAATAGGAGATATTGATGAACAGGTGGATGGTGGAACTCATATTAACCACCTAAACGAGATTGGTAAAATAGAAGTAACTAAAACAGTAAATAAAGGAAAAAATAATCGAAGAATGTATTTTATCTTGAAATGAGAAATCTATAGTAATTTTTATATATTAAAACCGTCATCAAAAATGTCATATTCCTCAGATTCTAATCGTTTCTTTTCTTCTTCTTTCTTTTCTTTTTTAAGTTCTCTACGTTCTTTTAGAGTTAGCTCATCATAACGCTTTGTATAAATCTCCTCATATTTTTCTCTTAGTGCTTCTACATCTTCAACTTGTCCTATCTTATCCTCCAATCCATCTTCAAAGAAATAATTTTTCTTGAATTGTTTTGCGGGAATCCCAACATACACCCATTTTTTTTCTAAGATTTGCCCTACAGTAGTTACTGAATTTGCTGCTAATATTGAATTTTTACCTATATGAGTACCTGGCATAACAATTGCATGAGAGCCTATTCTTACATTATCTTCAATAACTGTTTTTCTAATTATCAGTAAATTCCCAATTATTACTGCAGATTGAACAATAGCACCTTGTCCTACCACAACATCCTTACCAAATTCTATAAATTCAGTATCAACCCATCCTTCAAAGAGTGAGTTCGAAAATTTCGTTTTAACACCAAAAGCTTTAAAGCAGATATTATCTAAGAAAGGAAAAGGAAATTTATGAGCAAGCCATATTGGCCATCGTTTAATGGTATTGCGAAGACTCCAGTATCTATAATCCTTATCTTCTGGAATTCGTAGGAATATGCCTTCTCGAGGTTTATGTATTGCATTAATAATAAATAGTAAGATTTTTGCAAAAAAAATTGAAAAAAATACGATAGATACATACATTCCAAAAAAGAGAAGTGGAAGAAAGGTATAAAAATGAACTGGTCTATCATAATCCCATAATAACCTCCAATAAACCCAAAATTCCAAAAGTAATGGAATTATACTTATCCAAATTAATAAAAAATAAAAAATCAAATATCTCTTTTTCACTAATACTTGTGAGATAAATGGTCCAACTCTCATTGTATTTGGAACACTCATAATCTTTACATCTCTTCTTTTTGAGTTTTTATTAAATCTTTTTTATCTTCATCTATATTTACTTCATGCAAAACTTCAAATTTTTTTGCCTCATCCACTTGACGTTTAATGAGAATATCTCTTCTCTCTTCAGAGTACTTATTTTCTTTCAATTCTCTAGCAGGTATACCAAAATAAATCCAACCAGGCTTTAGAACTTGATCATAGGTTGTTGAACTAATTGCTCCAATTACAGATTCTTTTTTTATAATAGTTCCTGGAGCAATTGAAGTCTGTCCTCCAACCATAACATAGTCATCAAAAAAAACTTTCTTAATTAATAAATATTTTCCAACAACCATTGAAGACATAATGGTTGCCCCCTGTCCGATCATCACTTTACGACCTAATTTAATAAATTCAGAGTCACACCACGTATCAGCTAAATGGCTTGAAAAATCCATATCAACTCCTAGCTGCTTAAAAGCTAATTCATCCGTCCATGGTAATGGTGAATTCCGTAAAAGCCATAAAGAAATTTTCTTTATTTGAGTTCTTAACATCCAGAATTCGAAATCTGTGTCTCCTATTTTCGCTTTAAAAACGCCCTCTTTAGGTTTATGAATTAGATTTACTACTATTAAAAGTAATTTACTGAAAAGAATACACGCTAGTATAAAGATGTATAGCAATCCAAATAGCATTACTGGAAAAAAAAGAAAAAACGGTAAATGAAATCTTATTGAATATCCATTAATTATATCCTCAGAATACCAATACCATAGGATGGTAATAATTAAACCTGAAACCCAAAATATTGGTATGTAGACCAATAAGAACTTTGCATTTACTCTACTTATCGCAGAACTAGTAGTGAAATCAATCGCCAAATCTTCTCTTGTTAGAGTATCAATATCTATTTTTTCTTCTTGTAGGGTATCCAACATTTGTGTGTTATTAGGAATCTCATCTGTTTTCTCTACTATACTTTCTTTCTCTTTCAATTGCTTTAATAATTTTTTATCTTTATACCCTTCTATATTTTCATTTTTCTCTAATTCTTTAGGGGACAAGCCTAAGTATTGCATAATCTTCTTTCTAAATATTTTTCTTAATGGTATTCCCCAATAAAAGTTTTTTCCTCCCTTTATTATACTATGTTTCGGTGTTGAAGCTAGAGGTAATAGATATGTATCTTCAAAAACCTCACTTCCCGGACCAATATTGCCCAATGCAGCTGATGTTACATTATTGCCAACTTTAATTTTAAAATAGGAGATATTACCGAAGATCCCTTGAATGAGATGGCTCGCTAAAGTTGTATTTACTCCAATATAACAATTTTCACCAATATCTATAAATTTATCCATACCTACGGACTCCTCAAAGGTTGTGCCTTTTCCAATTTTGTTTGATCCCACAAAATTATAAAACCAATTAGATAACCATGGAAATATACCCTTATTAAAAGTGTTTTTACCGTACTTTATCATAAAACTCCTGATATGATAGTAATTTGCTGCTCTGCTTCTTATATTTCGTGGGATAATTCCTGATTTCGATGGAGATATTCTTTCCGTAATTTTCCATATAAGTCTTGTTATCAACCCTATCAGCAATAAGTGAAGTAAATAGCACAATATAATAACTAATGGCATAAATAAAAGAGATATCAACGATTTAAAATCAGTAAAAATTGATATAAATCCAAGATTTTCTAAAAAAAAAATGCGAAAAGGTATAAAAAAATATAACCAAAAGATAAATCCAGGCACTACCCATGATACATAATAAATTATAGCAAAAATGAAAATATACAAATGAAATTGTAGACTTACTTCTTCTTTTAAAGTATCATTATTAATCTCATTGGAATCAGGTGGCTCAGTTTCTTTGTCTTCCGCGTTCATTTTTGCATTAAATTCTTAATTCAAATTTATGTAATTTTTACTTAATTAAAAAGCAATTGATGTTTATTATATTTTAATAGATATTTTCCTTCCTTTAAAATTTATGAGATTTAAGCAAAAATAATAATTTACTATGGAAAACAATTGTCAAAATTGCGGAGAATGTTGTATCCGGACAGAAATGATTGTATCTCAACAAGATATTGATTTAATAATAGATAATTTCCCTAAGAAATTAAAAATGAAAGATTTTGTATTTAAAAATCAAAATCAATTTTATCAACTAAAAAATGATTCAAAATATTGTGTATTTTTAGATTTTATGTCTAAGACGTGTAAAGTTTATCAATATCGCCCTCAAGGATGCAGATTTTATCCTTTAATTTATGATTTTATTCAGAAAAAATGCGTTTTTGATAAAGATTGTCCTAGAACTAACCTTTTTTATCAAGATAAGCAAGAATTAAAGAAAACCTGTCAAAAGTTAAAGAGTTTCTTAAAGACAGAATTTCAATTGAATACAGAATAAAATATGATAGTTTTTTGATAAGATCTCTTTTTTATTTATCAACGTTTACTTCATGCTCGATTTCGAACTTTTGTTCTTCATCTACATCTCTTTTCATTATTATATCTCTTCTTTCTTTAGCATATTTATTTTCTTTAAGTTTAATGACGGGTATTCCCAGATAGATCCATCCAGGTTCAAGAATTTGATTGTATAAGGTGTTTGAAATTGCGCTAACGAAAGTATCTTCCCCTATAATAGTGCCTGGAGCTATTGTGGTATGTCCACCTACAAGTGAATAATCTCCGCATATTACATTCTTTATAATCAAATATCGGCCAATTACCATGCTCGACATAATAGTAGAGCCTTGACCTATAAGTACACGCCTGCCAAATGTAATGAATTCTCCATCACACCAGGAATCGTATAACGAACTGGATAAAGACATTTTTACCCCAAACCATTTGAAAGCCAATATATCCATCCAAGGAAGAGGCCAATTTCGTATAAGCCAAAAAACTATTTTTTTTAATTCAGTTCGTAAACACCAAAATTCAAAATCTGTGTCACCAATATCAGCTTTAAATATTCCTTCTTTGGGTTTATGAATGAGATTAACTAATATTAAAAATAATTTACTAAAAAAGAAACAACCGAGTATGAAAATAAACCATATAAATATGATCATTGCTGGTAAAAAAAAAGCCATTAAAATCCAGTTCTGTACATAATATGTAAAGGTATAAAAAATAATATTAACTATCATGCCAGATAGCCAAAAAATTGGAATATAGACCACTAAGAATTTTATATTTATTCTTGAAATTGCACTACTTGTTGTGAAATCAATTGTCAAATCCTTCTCTGTTAAATTATTCAGATCAATTTTATCCTCGTGAGAATTATTAATTACTTGGTTATTTCCTACTTTATTATGGGATTGGGCCAATGTTTTCTTAGCTTTTAACTCTTTCAACAAATTTTTATCTTTATATCCCTCAATATTTTCATTTATCTCTAAATTCTTAGGCGTCAAGCCTAAAAATTTCAAGATCTTTTTTCTAAAGATTCTTCTTAATGGTAACCCCCAATAGTAATTATTTCCTTTAAGCATACTATGTTTTGGAGTTGATGCTAACGGAAGTAAATATGAATTATCATGTACCTCTGATCCTGGCCCAATCAGATTCAATCCTGCACTTGTAACATTATTTCCTATATATATTTTGAAATAATTAATATTTCCAAAAGTTCCATCCACCAAATGGCTTGCTAAAGCAGAATTTACTCCAAAATAACAGTTCTTATCTACATTTATGAATTTATCATTCATTATACTTTCTTCTAAGGTTGTACCCTTACCAATTTTACTTGATCCCACAAAGTTAAAAAACCAATTAGAGAGCCAAGGAAAAGGTCCTTTTACAAAAGTGTTTTTTCCATATTTTATCATAAAACTTTTAATATGATAGTAATTCAATGCTTTACTTGGAATATTTCTTGGTATTATCCCGCTTTTACTTGGTGATTTTTTTTCACTAAGACTCCAAAAACCACGTGTGACCAACCCCACGAAAAACAATCGGATAAGATAACAACCGATAATAACAAATGGCGTGGAAATTAATACCATTAGGGATTTAAACTCAGTAAAAAGTGTAAAAAAACTTGTACTTTCTAAAAAATGGGGTAAAAAAAATAAAAAGATATAAGTTATAAACAAAATTGCCGGAACTAAAAATGAGACTAAGTATATTGTAAAAAAAACAAATAAATACCAAAAATACTGAAGTTTAACCTCTTCTCTTATATCTTCTTCTTTTGAAACACTTTCAATCGATTGCAATTCAGTTTTTACCATAAATAATCTTTATATAATTTATATTCGAATTATTGCTTTAATATATTCTGGGTTTTTCATATGAAAATTTAATGCTTTTTTAATATCTTTTAAATCAAATTTTTTTGAGATTAATTTCTCAACTTCAATTTCTCCGGATTTTAATCCATTAATAGCTTTTTTAAATGGTCCACATCTACTACTATATAAAGTTAATTCACGAACAACTAGATCTGTTAAATTAATGGGTGTATTAACTCCATGCGTACTTTTTATATGGATCTTACCTCGAGTTCTACATGAAGCAAGCACATCATTTACTGCTAGAGGATTACCGGTTGCATCAACCACTATATCAGCACCTAAACCATTAGTATACGTTTTAATTGTATCAGCGATATTAACACCATCAAATCTATTTATTTGATGTTGAGCTCCAAATTTTTTAGCCAAATTGAGCTTTTTATGAGATCCATCCACAACAATTAAGTTTAAACCTTTTAAAAATGCAATTTGGGTAATTAATAACCCCAATTTACCAAGACCGAATATTGTAATTGTCTTATCATTTTCTTCTAAAGGCATCATTTCAAATATCTGATATGCTGCGGCTAAAGGCTCGATAAAAGTAGCTTTTTCATATGAAATAGTTTCAGGAACTTCATGCAATAAATAAGATTCCACAGCGATATATTCTGCAAATGCTCCATCAATATCTATTCCTAATGCTTTTCGTGAAATGCATTGAGTGTATTGCTTTTGCTTACAATAAAAGCAATTAAAATCAATATTGCTATTTATTTCAGAAGTAACTTTTTTATTAAGCCACTTAGGATCAACATCATCCCCTATCTCTACAACATCACCCGAAAACTCATGACCGAGAATAATAGGAGTAGGCGTCTGTAAAGAACCATTTACTATAGCTAAATCAGTGCCACATACTCCAGCAGCTCTAACCCGAATAAGAGCTTGGGTATCAGAAATTTTTGGATTAGAAACTTCCTTGATGAGGAGTTCCTTTCCATCATAAATAGCAGCTTGCATAATTTAATTATTAGATATTAAAGTATTTAGAACTTTTCCCTAAAAAAGTTTTAAAATATAAAAAGACTTAAAATATATATTGCATAAATTAAGTTAAAATAAGTTTAATTTATAGCCAATAAACCTAAGTTATTTTAATTGTATCTTATCTTATTTAATTGGATATATTGTATTTAAAATATTTATTATTTAAATTAAAATCCAATTAAATTGCAATATTTTTATTTTGATAAAACGAGTGATCATATTGAAAAATTCGATATTGAAATGGGAAATTTTCGGCATTATTTTTATAACCATCGTAGGTGCTTTATTTCATTTTGTTTTTGAATGGCTAGGGCACTGGGAATATATAGGAGGATTTTTTCCTGTAAATGAAAGTGTTTGGGAGCATTTAAAATTACCCTATTGGCCACTTATAATCTTTGCATTAATTGAGTATCAATTTATAAAAGAACAAGCAAATAATTTTATTGTTGGAAAGACTGTAGCTGTATTATTAAGCATAGTAATTATAATAATTACATTTTATACATATACTGCTATTTTTAAAACAGAAATTTTGATTATAGATATTCTTTCCTTTATAGTTGGAGTTGTTGTTGGTCAATTAATAAGCTATAAAATATTAACTATATCCGAATTACCAAAATTGGCAATAATTTTCTCATGGATAATTTTTATAGCATTAGGAATCATTTTCATATTATTTACATATATTCCACCGCATTTACCTATGTTTCAAGACCCTATTTCAGGATTATATGGTATTGTAGAACATCTTTAAATCATGAAATGCTCCTCAAAAGCGTTTTAATTTTTCTTACTTTTATTTCTTTTAATCATATTTCATTTATTCTAACTTCTAATTAGAGCTTAAAATAAATATTAAAAGGATTTTCAAAAAGAAATTAAAAAAAAATGGAATTAAATTTTATACCCAAACTACTAAAATAATACCAGAAATTAGAAAACAAACGAGATACACAACGTATTCTATAAGAAATAAATTTAAACCTCTATCGTTAAAATTTGTTTGATTAATTCCGATCGTAGCTAAAAAGCCAACCCATAGCAATAAATTTATCAATACTGCTGATAAAATATCCGTAATACCTGCCATAATCATTATTATATCAATAACAAGTACTGTTAAAAAACTCGTTGGAATCATGATAATTGTATCTCTTATTATTTTAGATTTAGGTTCACTTTCTTTTCCGACTAATTTTAACCACATATTTCCAAACGCAGATGGAAAATACCAGAAAAAAAGTATCGCAAAAAATATTAAAGATACAACTACAACTGCTAACCAATTTATTTCTAAAGCCATTTTTTTCACTAAAGCTTAATTATTTTGTTTTAAGATATAAGCTTAAGCTTGATATACTGGATCTGTATTTAATCTTTATTTATTTAAATTATAAATAAAATATTTGTAGAGATGTTATTTATTTAAAGTTTGAGCATTATTAATGAAATATTAAAAATCATAGAGTTTTCAATTATTTCTAAAAATAATTCTTATGAAAATTTAATAATTTTTATAGGAACTATTTAAATCTATTCTTGGGTTAATTAAAATTATAAAATCTAATAATAAAAAAATGAAAAAATGGTTAAAATGAATTATAAAGAACGACAAGAAATTATCGCGAAATCAGATATTACATTCGAATACTTACAAAAATTTAACAGAAACATGGGAATCCTTCATTTAATACAAGGAATATTAATGTTGACTGTAGGACTTATTTTAGATTTTTCTAGAGATATTTATACATTTTATTTGTCTTATGAATTTATTGATCCTGATACATTTAATATATTTCCAAATCCAGAGGTATTATTTACAGTTTCATACTTTGGGGCTGTGCTTGCTTCATTTTTATTAATGTCTGCTTTAGCTCATTTTTTAATTGCATATCCATTGAATGAAAGATACAATAATAATCTAAAGAAAGGTTTTAATCCCTATCGTTGGTACGAGTATGCTTTTTCTAGTTCAGTTATGATTGTATTTCTCTCATTACTTTTTGGTGTCTGGGATTTCTGGTCATTAGTCATGATTTTTGTATTGAATGCTATGATGATAATGTTTGGTTACATGATGGAATTAGTTAATCAATATACGGAAAAAACTAATTGGAAGCCTTTCATAATAGGATGTATATCTGGTGCTATTCCTTGGATAGTTATTCTTGGCTACTTTTATGGTGTAGCTGCTGAGGGTATCCCTGATTTTGTGTACTGGATATTTTATACATATCTGATTCTATTCAATTCATTTGCGATTAATATGATACTTCAATATAAAGCAGTGGGACCATGGAAAGATTATCTTTTCGGTGAACGAGTATATATAATACTAAGTTTAGTAGCAAAATCATTATTAGCATGGTTGGCTTTTTCAGGGATATTACAGCCTGAATAATTTCAAAAAATTTTTTCTTAAATTTTTTTTTTATTTTATCGCTTGAAATTTAAAAAAAATTTAATAAGATTAATTTAAGATAATTATTAAAAAGATTTTAGGCCAATTGGCTTATTCATGACTACAAGTTTATAAATAGTTTGATTTTTTGATGTTAATACGTCCCATTCCTCTTTCTTTTCAAAACCATGAGCTGAAAGAAAGTTTTTTGAATAATTTTTCCGTGCTAACTCTGCCATTTGTCTCATAACTTTATTTTTAAGATCATTATCTTCCACTAATTCTAACTTACCTTGTATTGAAATAAAATAATAACTGCTTAAGTCAGATTTAAAATTTTCAATTGAAACGCAAACATTAGGATTATTTGAAAGAATTTTCTTTTTTTTTCCATAGTCAGTGAAATGGAAATATAAAATATTATTAATACTAACATATTGAAAAGGAGAGATATAAGGATATTTATCATCAATGAACGCAATTCTACATAAATTCTGAGAGTTGATAGCTGTGTTTATTTCATCCTCGCTCATATGTGGTAGTTTTATCACTTTCATAGATATAATTAATCCAAAATTCTATTTAATCATAACTTATTTTGATTGAATCGTTTATCTTTCATTACACTTTTTATGACCAGAAGAGCGCTTTTTTCTTTATTTTTAATTTCGAATGTTATAGTAATAATTCTCTCGTCGGTCTTCAAATAAATCATTAAATTCATTTAATTTTTTATCTCTGGTCTTAGAGATATCTATATCTACAAAGTCTATAAAAATTTTATCCTTAGGAGCTGAAGATAAAATTTCTCCTTTAAATGAAGTTATTTGGCTTTTTCCTGTAAATTTAAAATCATCAACACCTCTTTTTTCTTCACCAATTCTATTTGAAGTTACAGTAAATATTCTATTCTCAATAGATCGAGTAATCATAGCATTTTGACAATAAGGAAGCACTAAATTAGCGGGATGAGCTATTATATCTGCTCCAAGAAGTGCTAATGTTCGGGAAATTTCTGGAAAGATCCAATCAAAACAAATTATTATCCCAATATTGACTCCATTAACTTTAAATATTCGAAGAGGTTGATTTCCTGGCGAAAACCATAATTTTTCCTTATAATATAAATGAATTTTACGATATGTTCCCAATACTTTTGAATTTGATACAATCATCGCGGAATTGAAGATCTCGTTATTTTCAGCCTCAATAAATCCTCCAACGATTATAGAATTAGTCTTTTTTGATAAATCAATCATAAAGTGAGCGGTTTCTTCATTAGTACCTTCTGCTAAAGATTCAACTTCCTTCTTTGAAATAAATGTATATCCTGTTGCAAATAATTCAGGTAATACAATTAGATCTGCTTTCAGATCATTTGTTAATTTTTCAATTTCTTTAAAATTTTTCTCCTTTTCTCCAAAAATTGGAGATGTTTGAATATAACCAATTTTCATTTTTTTCCCTTTCAAGCTATTTTCTTTAAAACTATTCCCAATAAAAAATAGATTATAGTTTTTTCCAAAAAAACTATCAAATTATTGTTTGCTAATTTCTTTATCTTTCCTCTTAGTGTAGAGACTCTCGTATTTTTTGAGTAAAACTTCATCATCAATATCTTGGCGATCTAAAATTTCTTCTAAATTATCTTCAAAAAATAAATTCCTTTTCAACTTTTTTGCTGGAGAGCCTAAATAAATCCATCCCTCTTCTAAATTTTGCCCTATTGTGGTGAGAGAAGTGCCTGCTAATATACAATTTTTACTAATATGACTGCCAGGCATAACAATTGAATGTGCACCTACACGAGCATTCTCTTCTATTATTGTCTTTCGTATAATTAAGAGATTACCTATTATAACTGCTGATTGAATAACACTTGCTTGCCCTATTACCACATTTTTTCCAAATTCAATAAATTCAGTATCCACCCATCCCTCAAAGAGCGAATTCGAAAATTTAGTCTTTACCCCAAAAGCTTTAAAACATATATTATCTAGAAAAGGGAAAGGAAATTTATGCGCTAACCATAGTGGCCATTTTTTAATAACACTTCTAATACACCAATATCTATAATCCTTATCTGAAATATGTCTTAAAAACACACCTTCACGAGGTTTATGAAATAAGTTTACAATAATTAGTAATACTTTTGCAAAGATCAATGAGATTATAACAGATGAGATATACATTACAAATATCAAAAGGGGAAGGAATATTAAGAAGTGAATATATTTCCAATCATAAAGAAGAATCCAATACAACCAAAATTCGAATTGAATTGTAAATAAAGTTATCCAAATGAGATAAATGTAAAATATTAAGTATCTTTTCTTTAATAAAACAAGGGTCGTGAACGGTCCAGCTTTTATATTTGCAGGCACTGACATCTCTACTAAACCTCTTTATTATTATTTAAAAGATTTTTTTTATCTTCATCAATATTTATTTCCTGTGTAACTTCATATTTTACTTCTTCATCTACATCATGTTTATAGATTCTATCTCTACGTTCTTCTGCATATTTATTTGGCTTATATTTTCGAGCTGGTAGTCCAATATAAATCCAACCTGGATCTAATTTTTGGTTGTAATTAGTATAGGAAAAAGCTCCTGAGACTGATTCTTTTCCCATAATAGTGCCAGGAGAGATATTTGATGCACCCCCTACAACAGTATAATCATCAAAAACTATTTTCTTGATAATTAAATAATTACCAATAATCATTGAACTCATTACAACAGTTCCCTGCCCTACAGTTACCTTTCTTCCAAATTTAATAAAATCTGTATCAACCCACGCATCTTGTAGATGGCTTGTAAAGTCAATATGAATATTAAACCAACGAAAACCCCACATTACAATCCAAGGTAAAGGGCCATTATTCATGAACCATATTGCAAGTTTTTTTAATTCTACACGGAGCCTCCAAAATTCAAAATCCTTATCCCCTTCTTCTGCTCTAAACACACCTTCTCTCGGTTTATGTATCATATTAATTATAAGGACAAATGCTTTTGTAAAAATCGCTATTCCAAAAATAAAAATAAAATATAACATAAATAACCATATCGGTAGGAGTAACATGGTAATGATCCAATTATTTATTAAACTTGAAATATCAAAGAAAACAGCAACAGCCATGTAACCAGAAAACCATAAAATAGGTATGTAAAAAATTAGAAATTTAAGACTAATTTTACTTACTGCACTACTTGTAACAAAATCAATTGTATAATCTGCTTTAAACTCAGATAAAGCATCTTCTTCAATTTGAATATTTTTTTCCATTGTTTTTTGATTTTTTACAATTTATTAGATTTTATACTATAATTTTACTTCCTATTCTTGTTTATTATAAAGCTTTTCTGCTCGTTCTAAGTCTTCTTCAGTAATATTTAAATATTCCATTAATCTTTTTTTAAAAATTTTTCTTAACGGAGCACCAAAATAATAATTATTTCCTTTCAAAATATTATGTTTAGTAGCTCCGGTCATAGGTAATAATGTTGAATTATTTCCAATTTTGACTCCTGGAGCTATACAATTAAACGTTGCGGCGGTAACATTATTTCCAATCTTTATTTTCTCATACGAAATATTTCCAAAAATTCCTTCAACCGCGTGAGAGCTAATAGCTCCTTTCTGACCAAAATAAGAATTTTCTCCTATTTGTATAAATCTATCAGCCCCTATATTTTCTTCTAATATAGTACCTTTCCCTATTTTGTTTGTTTTAACAAAATTATAAAGCCATTTAATTAACCAAGGGAAGAGACCTCGATTTACTGCGTTGCGCGGGTATTTAATCATAAAACTACGAATATGATAATAATTTAAAGTCTTACTTGGGATATTTCTTGGGATAGTACCTGATTTAGAGGGAGATTTTTTCTCAGTTATTCCCCATAACCATCTCGTAATTAATCCAACTAAAATTAAATGTACTAAGTAACAGATTACTATAATAAAGGGCATAAGAATCGAAGCGAGCAAGGGTTGCAATTCTGTAAAAAGCAATATGAAATCTTTTGTTTCTAAAAAATAGGGTAAATAAAATAACATTATATAACTCATAAAAATAACACCAGGGAGCAAAAATGACCCTAAATATATAATAAAAAAAGCTAGCATATACCAATGAAATTGTAAATTAATTTCTTCTTTAATTATCTCTGAATTTTGACTGTTTTGTTGTTGATCTGTATTATTTACTACCAATTTTCTAATCACAAATTAAAAAATTCTTTCTATTGTGCTTTTCTATTAGTTTCTTTTTTATATACTTTTGAGTATTTAAAAATTTTCAGATTAAAAATCATAGGATAAGTGGAAAAAATAGATTGATAAAAAGATCTGCAATTTATCTATTGATTTTATTGAACTCTAAGAAATAAAAATCTTTATCGATTTATTAATTGAAAAATTAGTAATTCCAATCAGAATTTTTGTTTAAAAATATTTAATTATTTAAATTAATAAAGAATTACCGACATAAATTCGACGAAAAACTAGCCAAAATTCTATTAAACAAAACCAATAAAAATATATTTACAAATTTGTGTATGTTCCATAGATTTATCAAACTATAAATAATCAAAAATTAAAGAGATTAATCAATAGCTTAATATAAATTAAACATTAATTTTAAATTAAAAGAAATCATACGTTTATAGGACGGTTAAGGCACTATAAATTATTAAACAATTATTTTAGCCGATAAAATCAAAAAATTAATATATCACATAATAGTAGATGAGTAACATGACTGATAATTCATTCTCGTTAATAGATTTGTATCCAAAGTATGTCATTAATTCCAAAGGTGAAAAGAAAAAGTTCGATGAAAATAGCATAGCTAAAATTTTAAACAAAGAAACCGGCTTGGATATGCACATTGCCGAGAAAGTAGCTGAGGATGCCATTCGAAAAATAATTGGCCTTGGAATAGATGAAATTACTACAAATTACATTAGGGAATTAGTATGTGTTGAATTGACTCAACGCGGATTAAATAAATATAGAAATCTGTTTGCGAGAGCTATTAATTTGGAAAGTATTGGATTCAAACTTGATGAAGAATTTATTAACAAATATAAGGGAAAGCAACCAGACTGGGGTCCTTTGGGATATATTACATATAAAAGAACATATGCTAGAATAATTGAAGGTGAAAACAGAAAAGAAGATTTTTGGGAAACAATTAGGCGAGTTGTGGAAGGTTGTTATTCAATTCAAAAAGAGCATTGTATGAAGTTAAGTCTTCCTTGGAGTGATAAGAAAGCTCAAAAATCGGCTCAAACCATGTTTGATAAAATTTGGAACTTCAAGTTTTCACCACCAGGTCGAGGACTATGGATGATGGGAACAGAATTTATTGCGCGTCATGGTTCTATGTCTTTAAACAACTGTGGTTTCGCATCTACCGAAGATATTAACCTAAAATATTCAAAAGCATTTGAATTTGTGATGGATGCTTTAATGCTTGGCGTAGGAGTGGGTTTTGATACAAAAGGCGCAGACAAGATAACTATTAAAAAACCTAAAGAAGGTCATTTTGATTTCCAAATTCATGATAGTAGAGAAGGGTGGGTTGAATCATTAAAAATAATATTGGAAGCATATTTCCTTGGGAAACAGGTGCCAAATTATGATTTTTCAGAGATTAGACTCGCAGGTGAGCCTATTAGAGGATTTGGAGGAATAGCTTCTGGTCCAGGACCACTTAAAAGTATGTTGGAAGATATTCAAACCATTTTAAAAGCAAAAATTGGACAAAAAATTACCTCTATTGACATTGTCGATATCATGAATCACATTGGTAAATGTGTTGTGGCCGGCAATGTGAGACGCTCAGCTGAAATCGCCTTAGGTGATCCCACAGATTTAGATTTTGTCACATGTAAGCAAGATGAAGAAGCACTATATTCCCATAGATGGGCAAGTAATAATTCTGTTTTTGCGGTTAAAGGTCTAGACTACTCGTTTATAGCTAATCAAATTGCGGTAAATGGAGAACCTGGTGTTTTTTGGTTGGAAAATGCGAAAGATTATGGAAGGATGGGAGATCCACCAAACTATAAAGATAAAAAAGCAGCAGGTGTCAATCCTTGTATTACAGGTGATACACTAATTGCTGTAGTCGATGGAAGAAACGCCATTTCTATTAAACAATTAGCTGAGGAAGGTTTAGATGTCCCGGTCTATTGTAAGAATGATAAAGGAATTACAACAATCAGCATGATGAGAAATCCTCGAATCACAGGTTTCAACGAGAGAATATATGAAGTAAATCTTGATGACGGGAGTAGTATCAAATGTACCAGTAATCATAAATTTTTAATGAAAAATGGTTCACTTAAATCTGCGAGTGACTTAAAATCCAACGATAGTATAATGGTTACACCAAAGTGGCAAACTACTTGGTCAGAGATAATGAGTGAAGATAATAAGAAGAAATCACCATATTGGTTATTAAATAATGGAAGAAAAAATATATTTGAACACACGCTCACTTATGAAAAATTAAATAAAACTAAAATCGAACCAGGATATGTCCTTCACCATAAGGATAATAATAGTTTGAATAATAATATCTATAATCTCGAACTTTTACTAAAAGATAAACATGATTCGCTCCATGATATTTCTGGAGACAATAATCCCATGCGATTTTGGTATCCCTATGCAAGTTCAGAAGAAAAAAAGCAATATCATGAAAGAATGTCTAAAGCAACAGCAAGAGAAAATAATCCTCGATATTCTGGTTTTACAAATCAAGAATTATATAAAGAAATGCTTTCGGTAATCAAAAAAACTGGAATTCCTTTAACTACTACATCTTGGAGTGAATATTCAAGAAAACATGGATATATTCATAACTTTGATGAATTTAGAGGAAAGTTGGTCAACCTAATTAAGAAAGCTAACATTGAAAGTGGATTTGAGCACTTTGAAAATCCAGCATTAATGAGAGAATATAAAAAATATATTAAACTATTAAAAGAAAGTGATTTTGAGCTTATCTTTAATGACGGTATCTGGCTTGTAAAATACTGTGAGTTATGCGGTGCTAAATTTCATGTAAAGTATAGAGAAAGGGAAAGAGCTTACTGTTCTCAGACCTGCTCAAACAAAATTTCTGCTTTAAAAGCAGGAGCAGCCATGAAAGAAAAAGGTAAAAATCAAAGAAAAATTGCACAAAAACGACTTGTTGAATTATTTGAAGAATATGTGTGTGATAATAATGAAATTCCTATATTAAACGATTTTTTAACATATCTCAAAAAAAATGGTATTAATGATTTTAGAACTGCAGGAATCTACAGGGGTTATCAATATATTCTAGATATGATTACTAAAAGATATACCAATAATAAGATTTCTGTCCGTTCACTTCATAAAAAACCATATCGCAGTGAAATGGCTACTCAACTCATGTCGAATGGGTTATGCAGCAACCACAAAATTGTTTCAGTTGTTTATATTGGTAATGCAGATGTGTATAACGGCACTGTAGATAACTACCACAATTACGGAATAGTACTTAATGAAAAGAAAACCAGAACAGATAGACCAAAATTAGAAATAATATTTACTGTGAATTGTGGAGAACAGACATTGGAATCCTTTGAACTTTGTTGTCTCGTTGAAACTTTTCCCTCAAGACATGAATCCTATGAAGAATTTCAAGATACATTAAAGTATGCTTATTTATATTCAAAATCTGTTACATTAGTCAATACTCATTGGAAAGAAACTAATGCTGTTATGTTAAAAAATCGAAGGATGGGAATTTCACAGACGGGTATAATCGAAGCTTTTGTAAAGCGTGGAAGAAGAACAATACTAGAATGGAGTGATCGAGGATACAATTATCTAAGAGAGTTAGACGAAACATATTCTGATTGGTTATGTGTTCCAAAATCTATAAAAATAACCACAGTTAAACCCAGTGGGACTGTAAGTCTTCTACCAGGTGTTCCTCCTGGAATTCATTATCCTCATTCAGAATATTATATAAGACGAATCAGACTCTCAAAAAATTCTGATTTAATTGAACCTATAAAAAATGCTGGCTATAAGATTGAAGATGATTTATATTCGCCTAATACTGTAGTTGCAGAGTTCCCAATTCATGAGAAATATTTCGATCGCTCTAAAAACGAAGTCTCTATTTGGGAACAAGCTGAAAATGCCGCAGCATATCAAAAATATTGGTCTGATAACCAAGTTTCAATAACAATCACATTCAGAGAGGAGGAATCAAATCAAATCAAACATGTTCTTGAATGTTATGAAGATAAGCTAAAGAGTGTGAGCTTCTTACCAATAAAAGAACACGGGTATAAACAGGCACCTTATGAGGAGATTACTAAAGAGCAGTATGAAATAATGATGAGCAAACTTAAACTATTCAACTTAGATGAGACACGAGATAGAGCAATAGGCGAGAAATTCTGCGATTCTGATAGATGCGAGGTTAGGTTTTAATGATTTTGAATTTTAAATAGAAAAAGTTCTGTTCTCTTGTTATAACTCTTTTTTTGGATTTCAACTTAAATTTGAATATTTCTTAGAAATATTTTAAATATTTTTAATTCCTAATAACATAATATACAAGAACTATTCTTTGTTAATTGAATCCTTACTAAATGTGAAAAATCATATGAAAAACAAAAATAAGCAGTTAATTTTACTTTTTATATTTATATTTCAATCTTCAATACTTTTTCTATGTAGCAACGCGATTTTTAAGGAAAAAGATGTCTATGAAGCTATAAGTACTAATCCAGAATTATCTGACATAACAGTAGGGAATTATACGGTTCCAGGAGTATCTGGATCTATATCATTAAGTCAAGTAATTAAAATTGGAATTCTTGATGATATGAACCACATTTCAGGTGATCACGCTTGGAAGGGAGCGCTTTTAGCAGCGAGAGAAATAAATGAAGCTGGTGGAGTTCTTATTAATAGTAGCATATTTTATGTAGGTCTTGTATCTGAAGATACTGAGGAAGCAAATCCAATACTGCAGACGTCAAAAGGGGTAACCGCAGCTAATATAATGATAAACGATCATGATCCTTATTTTATTACTGGTGGCTTTCGTACCGAAGCTATACTTGCCTATCAAGAAGTTATAATGGACGCTAAAATACCTTTTATTGGTACTGGGTGTTCATTTGATGGTCTTAGTCAAAATGTATTAACTAATTATGCGAGATATAAATATTTCTTTAGGGTATCGCCACTTAATAGTACATCCCTTACTAATGAATTAGTAGATTATCATTTATCTCTTACTGATTATTTAAACAATACTTATGAAGCTCCAACAATTAAAATAGGTATTCTTCGTGAAGATTATCCATGGACAATACCAATCGCAAATGATTTAAAGACACTATTGCCAACTTCAAATCCAAACATCTCTATTGTAGATGATATTGCATTTTCAGTTGGTCTAACAGCGACAGAAATGGGTATTCATTTAAGTTCTCTTGATTCTGCTGGTGCTCAAATAGTAATTCCAATTATTTCAGGAGGACAAGCCCCTGCTGGTCCTGGAATCATAATGAACCAACAATATGCACTAATTCAACCGCGGTACTTACTTGCAGGTATTAATGTTCTTTCTCAAATTGATACATATTGGGACGACACTGCGGGAACTTGTCGATACGAAATAACGATGCAAGGTTTACACAATACATCAAAAACTACCCTTACAATACCATTTTGGAATAAATTTATTGGAGAGTATGGCAATGAGCCTTATTATATTGGAACAGGATCTTATGATGCTGTTAGACTGTTAGTAAACGCGTCTATTGAAACTCAATCTTTCAAACCTGATACAATCGTAGCAAATTTGGAAAAGATTAATACCTCCAATCCTTTTATAGGGGTTGCTGGTAAACTTGCTTTCACAAACTCTCACGATTTACAAGAGGGTTGGCCATTTGGAACTTCATTATTTTGTCAGTGGCAAATGGATGGAAAAAAAGTAGTGCTTCCTTCATGGGGTTCAATTTATCCTGATATACTCGCAACAGGTACATTATCAATACCTTATTGGGGTATTAATAATCTAGTTGCGGATTACTCTCATCAATTACCTGGAGATTTTGTATTATCAAGTAATGCTGATGATCCCGATACCGATGGTGCTTTTGATATAAGTTGGACTAGTTCTGTTGGAGTGGATAATTATTCTTTATATATGTCTAATGAAAGTATTACATATGTAAGTAAAAAACATACTTTAATAGCTAAGCAAGATGTAAATTCCACAGTTCCTATTTCTGGATTGAGAACAGGAGCATATTATTTCACTATTGTGGCTTATAATGAAACTGGTCAAACATTCTCTAATAATATTAACGTTTCTGTTCAAATCCCTCCTCCAGGAGATTTTGTATTAACAACTGATGCTGATGATCCAGACACCGATGGCGTTTTTAATTTAAGTTGGACAGATTCTTCTGGAGCAGATAATTATTCGATATATAAATATACCAGTTATATTGCGGAAATAAACAACAGCCTTACTGAGATTGCATATCAAACAGCAATGTCTCCATTTTTAATAAATGAATCATTGGATGGCGAGTATAATTATATTGTTGTTGCTGATAACGAAAAAGGTAAAACTTTATCAAATAATGTTGTTGTTTCAATTGAAATTTCAGAAATTGATAAAGTGGATAAAATTATCTCTGGATACGATTTATGGATAATTATAAGTGCCTTCTCGATAGGTTCTCTTATATTGTTCAAAAGATATTTAAAACCTAAAAAAAAAATTTAATTTCCTTTTTTTAATTTCCGAAAAGTTTATTTAAAAAAACGGGATTTTTATCTGATTCAGAACCTCAATAATTTAGCGATATCACACAATCAACTACTTCATTTATTTTTTTCTCGATATTTTTTTAAAAAAGCAGAACAAAAATAAATCTTTTATTTGTAAATATCTTATTTAACTATATCCAATTTCAACAATAAGATTCAATGAAGTACAAAAATATTTTTTTATATCTTTCTATTTTTCTATTATCCACCAGCTTCTTGATACAAATAAAAAAAGTTAATTTAAATGACCAAGATAGCAATGAGGATACTAAAAGTAAAATTGTTTTATCTGATATAACTGTAGGAAGTTATACGGTCCCAGGTGTCTCAGGATCAATTCCAACAAGTCAGATACTTAAAATTGGAATTCTTGGTGATATGAATGATATTACTGGAGATCATGCTTGGAAGGGAGCAATTTTAGCAGCAAGAGAGATTAATAAGGCAGGAGAGGTCTCAATTGATGGGGATCAGTATTATATTGGACTTGTAGCAGAAGATACTGATGAGGCTAATCCCAACTTAGATATTCCTAAAGGTGTCGCCGCTGCACTGAAAATGGTTGATGTTCATGATCCTCATTTTATTATAGGTGGTTATCGTACTGAATCGATAATGGCGTATCAAGAGGTTATTATGAACGCTCAAATTCCTTTTATTTGTACTGGTTGCCCAACAGACCACTTATGTCAAAATGTAATATCTGATTATTCGCATTATAAATATTTTTTCAGAGTAATGCCGATTAATACAACATCATTAGTAAAAGAACTTTCATCCTACCTCAATTTTCTTGCGATTAATTTATCCGAAAAATATGGGGGAGAATTAACTAAATTTGCTATTCTCCGGGAAGATTTAGCTTGGACTGATTCTCTCGCAAATGCATTAACTGCTGTTCTTCCTTCATTAAATCCAAGTTACACGATAATTCAAGATATTGCTTTTGATATAACTGCAACATCACAAGATATAAGTGCTTATTTAGCTGAATTGGACGCTACCGAAGCTCAAATAGTCATCCCTCTTATCTCTGGACAGCGTGGCATATATGTAGGTCAACAATATGGATTATTGAAACCTAAATATTTACTAACGGGTATTAATACTCTTGCTCAATCTGATAAATATTGGGATCAAACTACTGGACACTCTCAATATGAAATTACAATGCAATATGTCTATAATACATCGAAAACTTCACTGACAATTCCATTTTGGAATAACTTTTTTGAAGAAAATGGAGTAGAACCATATTATACAGGAATAGGTTCTTATGATGCGGTTAGATTATTAGTAGATGCGGCTGTTGAAGCTCAATCTTTCGAATCAAATACCATTGTTTCTACATTGGAGAATAATGATATTAATAATCCATTTACAGGTGCTAGTTGGAATATTGCGTTTACAATGTCTCATGATTTAGTAGAGGGGATGTCTTATAGTAATGCATTATTCTGTCAATGGCAAATGGATGGCAATAAAGAAATACTCCCATCAAATAATACTATTTATCCTAATTCCATCGCAACCGGAACAATATCAATTCCATATTGGGGTATCAATGATCTTGTAGGAGATAATTCACATAATTTACCAGGAAATTTTACATTAACAAGTCAAGCTGATGATCCTGATAAGGATGGTTCTTTCGATCTAAGTTGGACTGACTCTGTTAAAGCAGATAGATATTCTATATATTATTCAGGAATCCCTATCACATATATTAGCAAAAGATATACTACTCGTATAGATAACAATGCCATATCACCGTATTCGATCTCTGGATTGAAAACTGGAGAATACTATTTTGTTGTTGTGGCTTACAATGATATTGGTTTTACAATTTCAAATAATGTAAAAATAAATATTGTATCTGGATTTTGGATTTTAACACCCCTAGTAATTGATGATTCAGGACAGGGAGATTATACATGGGAAGAAGTTGTAACTCAACCTTGGTGTAGCGGGTCCGGTATTGAGAGTGATCCATACGTTATCGAGTTTATAGAAATTAATGGTCAACGTGCTAGTAGTTGTCTTGTAATTAGGAATTCAAGTGTGTTTTTTAATATTAGTAACTGTGTTTTTTCTAATTCAAGTGGAGGAATTGATGATGCGGGACTAAAATTAGAACATGTTTCAAATGGAAATGTATTTAATAGCACCACAAACTATAACACGTTTAATGGTATTTATTTATTCTCAAGTCATAATAACAGCATTAGAGGAAACTTCATAGGATATAACCAAATTGGAACATACTTCAACAAGTCTAACTATAATTCTATTATTAATAATATTTTCATGAAAAATAATAAAAAATGGGTACTTGAAGATAGTCAAGGAAATTTATTCATAGGAAATAAAATTATAACTGAATCAGATTATTTAATAATAGTTTTAGTGAGTATAATTGTTGGCATTATTAGTATAGCCAGTATAAGTACCACGATAATTTTGAGGAAAAGAATATTTATTCCCAAGCATGGAAAAGAAATAAAAGTATATGGAAAAAAGAAAGTTAAAATCGAAAATAAACTCCAAGAATGCTTATCGTTTGTTGATCACCTAATAAAAGAGAGAAAAATAAAAGAAGCTATTAAAAAACTGAAGGAAGTAAAAGATTTATCTAAAAGATATAGCTTAGTCGATATCACAGCAGCATGTGAAAAAAGTATAAATTATTGTAATAATCTATATTTAGAGATGATTAGTAAAATAAAAAAGACTGTTTTAGATTTAGGCACTAAATTTCACAGATTAGAAATTGCGGATATTAGTGATAAATCTGGAATAGAGGATGAAGAGTTAATTATTTCAGTATTTCAAGACATGATTCAGCAAAAAGAAATTTTTGGTGATTATTTTGCGAGTTCTAAAGCAATTGCATTTGAACAACAAAGAAATATAGATCAAATTGATGAATTGATTCAAACTTATAATAAATGGAAGGAAATAAATATTGGAAAGGGTGTTTCTAGATTAGCACGAGAAGATTTAGATGTTCCAGAAATAGAAACAATTTCTAAATTAAAACCAGATGAATTAAAAGAATTTAACATATTTTTAAGTTATTCTACAAGAGATTCAGAATATTTCGATATGCCAAGAATTGTAAGAAGATTGGAAGATTATCCAGACATAGACAGAGTATTATTTTGGGAAGCAGATAGCAAACAAAATATCGTAGAATTCATGGATGAAACGCTACAAAAATGTAATGTGTTTGTTTTATTCTGTAGTGAACATTCCGTAAAATCTGCCGCTGTTAAAGACGAATGGCAAGCGGCCTTTCAAAGAAGGAAAAAAGAATTATTGAAATTGATTCCGGTCTATATAAAAGAGGAGCATATTCCCCCCATTTTGGGTCATCTTTTAAATGTAAAATTTGATAAGGAAGATTTTAATGCGTTTATAGAGAAACTACATCAAGAAATTCAGAGATAATAACTTTTCATTGTAAATCTTAAAAATAGCATTGTAATTATATCTCTTTTTTAAATCGCATTTAAGTATACAAAGAGTTGAATATTAATTCTATACAAATAAAAATATAAACCCGTAATGATTAGTTTATTACTAAACTTGTCATAAGAAAAAATTAAAAAAGAAACAAAAAGATTTAATTTTATTAAATAAAATTTAAAAACAATTTTAATAAATGTGATTAATTATGTCAGAAGAAGATCCAGTAGAAGAATTAGAAGAAGCGGCAAAAAAAGCTAAACCTAGAGCAAAATCAAGAGCAACTCCCGCAAAAAAAAAGGTAAAAAAACCTTCTAAAGAACCAGCTACTCCTGAAAAACCCATACCACCAAAGAAAGCAGTATATAAAAAGTTGAAAGTTAACTTTTGGCGAACACGTTTACATGATGAGGAGTTAGGAATACACCAACAACTTAAATATCAAGCTAAAACGCGCTGGTTTTCCAAAAATTTTGATATTGAAGGACTAGTAGAAGTTGATGGCGAGAAAAAATATATTATTGCTTTTAATAAGGAGGACTGGGAAGAAAAACCACTTGTAGAAAGACGTCTATCATGCCGTATTTTTACAATAATGGAGGAAACGATGGATGCCCAACCTAAAGGAGGTAATTTCAAAGGGGGTCTTGAATTAAGTGTTGCCCACTCACTAGTCCAGAGTTATGAAATTAAACATCCTGCTCCTGTATTTTTTATGCAAGTACCGAGAATGATTTATCTAGCTCGTGTTGTAAGAGGTTGGAGATTAATGGGGACACGTTGGACTTGGCCACTTCTTCCAGAACAGAAGGATGATAAACTTCAAATAGCTCATGCTAAAGGAATCATAGGACCGGGAAGAAACTATTGGATTTATATTGGTCAGCAAAAAATAGCTCGAGTAGACGGACAAAGAGTGCAAAAAAATTTTGAGATTCAGATTGCGGATGAAACTTATGCAAAAGATAAAACTTTTGTACTCTATATGATACTTTTTGGATGTATTTGTAATTTTATGAGAGGCGCAGAAAAGATGATTAAAAAATTATACAAAAAGATGAGAAAGACAGCAACAACAGATTACAAAATGCCTAGACAAGAACTAACGTTGTTTAGAAATCCAAGAATGATGAGAAGATAAGAAATAAAAAAAAATTTTAAAAATTACTTTTTCATTTTTTAAAGATTTATTTTTTTACACCTTGTTCTTTTTTCCACTCGATATATCCATTGGTTTCTTTACCTCTGTAAATCGCTTTTTGCCCTATTTCTTTTTTATAAATAGCCCTAAGTGTTCTTTCATCGGCACTTTGGATAGCTTCTTTTTTAATACTTTCATCAATTTTAATTTCTTCTTCTATTTCTTTAACATGTCTCAGAACCCAGAAAACTCCATGATTCCAAATAACAAAACCTAAAAAGATGATAGCAACTATTATAAAAAGATCTAACCCAACCCACATAATCCACATACCGGGTGAAAAATTATCTACCATCCAATCCCAAACATTTCTTACAAGTCTAAGAAATGTGGTTGGGAGCAAACCGATAATAAGACTTATAATTGTGATATATAGACCCATCAGAGCTATTCCTATAAGCATTCGTAACCCGTAGTAGTCTTGCCACTTATTTGCTATTGCTCGATCTTTAAACATAAATTGACATAAACGCACCATTCCTCCACGGAAAATTGTATAAAATAGAACTAATAAGAATAAGTGTCCTGTAATTGCTCCAGCAATGATAGCTATCTGATATCCAAGATCAAGTTCTAAAAAGGCCTCCCAGGCGCCTCCTGGTATTATAAGTCCTATAATTACTCCCCATACTCCTAATACTACAATTATAGTGGCAAGTATGAGACCATAATAAATTATTTTTGCATAACGAAGATCCCAAGCACTATATACATCAAGGGGATGGGGTTCTCTATCTGGTGCTTTTCTTCCTTTTCTCGGCATAATTTACTCAACTTATTTTTTTATAAATAAATTAAATTTGGTTTTCAAAACTATATATTTTTATTATTAGTTGATCTATTATTTATTTTTATTATTTTATTGATATGAAAAACTATTGTTCGAATTGTAATATTTAAACTTAATACTCTATAACGGACTGACAGAAGGGACAAGTTGGATATTTTTCATCTAATTCTTCCCCGCAATAAGGACAGAAAATCTTCTTTTCTGTTTCGGCTTTTTTCTTTTCAGGCTTTTTTCTTTCTGGTTTCTCTTTTGGTTCTTCTTCGATTCCAGCTTTATCAAGGACTCTTTCTTTAGGAGTCATTTCTTCAGGTTTTTTCTTTGGCTTTTCAAATGGTTCGTCAGAATATTCTAATTTAGTATGGCAATCAGGACAATAATTCTTAGGTTTATTCGATTGAATAAATGCTAAAACAATTGCAGCAATTCCCAAAGTAGCTACAATACCAATTATCCACCCAATTTTTTGACTTGTAGTCATTGGTTTTTTACTGGGATTATCTACTTCATGTTTACATATTTTACAATATGCGTATTTGATTTTTTTTGGCATTGTTACCCAACTTTTATGCTTAAAATGTGTTAGATTATTTTAATTTAAAAAAGTATTTATTAGTCAATAATCAAGGTCTTTTTATAAAGTATTATATTCTTTTTAAATGAATTACACTTGCTAGAGAATTCGTTTTATATAGAAACGTATGGATGCACATCAAACAAGGCAGATTCATACATAATAACAAATGTATTATTAGAATCGAATTATGTCCAAAAATCAATAGAGGAAGCTCAATTTGTCATTATAAATACTTGTGGAGTAAAAGAACAAACAGAAAATAAAATAAAAACTCGCTTAAAAGAGTTAAATGAGCTTTATCGAACTGTACCACACAAATATTTTATAATTGCTGGGTGTTTACCTCATATTGCTCCAAATTATATAAAAGTGATTGAAAAAGTAATTCCATCATTTTCTGCTATCATAGATTTAGATAATATTACACAGCTTCCTGAAATATTCAAAGAAATTAAAAAAGGTAAAAAAAATTTAATATTTAAATCCGAAAGATCAATTGACAAAGCTGAAATATATATTAACCATTCTCCTGGAAAAATAACTGGAATTATTCCAATTTCAGAAGGATGTTTTGGTTCTTGCACTTATTGCTGTGTAAAAAATGCCAGGGGAAAATTAAATTGCTACAACCCTAATAATATTATTCAGAATGTAAAATATCAATTGGAACAAGGGATTAAGCAGATATATTTGACCTCACAGGATTGTAGCACATATCAATCTAATGGTGCTACATTATATGATTTAGTTAATAAAATTACTTACTTGAAGTTTAAATTCTTTTTAAGGATAGGAATGATTAACCCCAGTTTTTTAATTAATAACACAGAACAATTAATTTCAATTTTTAAACACCCAAAAGTATATCAGTTTTTACATATCCCTATTCAATCGGGGAGCAATAGCATCCTAAAAACAATGCAAAGAAAATACCTAATTCCTGATATAATTAATAACATTGAGATTTTAAGATTAAAATTTCCAAAACTTACAATATCTACTGATATTATCTGTGGTTTTCCTGGTGAAACTGAATATGATTTCTATAGGACAATTAATTTTGTAAAGTGGTTAAAACCTGAAATTTTAAATATTTCAAAATTCACAGCTCGCCCGGGAACAAAAGCGAAACAAATGAGACAAATTGATAGTAGAACAATAAAAAATAGATCAATAAGACTTTCACGTGTGTTTAGAAATAGTTTAGAAAATATCAATGAAAAATGGAAAGATTGGGAAGGTGAAATTTTAGTATTACATGAGGGATCTGAAAATCATCAGGCATTTGGTCGGAATATTGCTTATAAAAATGTGTTTATAGATAATTATGATGGTGAATTCGGTAAATTTATGAATGTTAAAATAGAAAAAGTCGACGGATACAATCTTTTTGGGAAATTAATTTTATAAAAATTAGAGAGATTTTATTAGAAATAAAAAAAAATTATTTAGTTTACTTTTTGAATCTATCGATTAATAATTCTCCATTTGTTCCCACATTTTCAGGAGAATTTTCTCGGATAATTACTGAGATATGAGTAAAATCTTCAGGATATCCATAAATTTCTTTAAATATCTTTGTGAATTGTTGAACAAGCTTCCGTTTAGTATCTATATCACGTGGAGGACCTTCAATCATAATAATTGGCATTTTTCTTACCTCTAAATTTGTTATTTAGTTTGTTTTAATAAAAAATGGTCTTTTAAAAAAATAATACAAAAAAAATTCTATTTTAAACTTTCTACTTTTCAAGCTTAAAAGCTTCCAGCGCCATTTTAGCTATTTCTTCACCCCATTCTTGTACAAAATGTCCTGCATCCTTAATTTCCATTGGTTCAGGGCAGTTTGGAATCATTTCTCTTAATATTTGCATCATGGGAGGTCCAAGTACGGGATCTGCCATACCAACAGCCATAAAAGATTCACCTGCCCATTCTTTTTGAAACCAATCTCGAGCATTTCTCGAAATTTCAGCTCCAGGAGCGTCATAACTAGTTGGAACTAAACTGGGAAATTTCCTAATCCCTGCTTTATATTTTATGTCAGGAAAAGGAGCATCATAAGCAGCAACCTCTTCAGGAGTTAATATTGGAGTATTGCCACTAATAAGGCGCCCTGCATCAAGATCAGGAGTACGATTTACGAATTCTCGAAATATTTTAAAACCTTGGGAGATTTCAAAATCCCCTGTACCTAATATTGTGTCCATTATGATCAAACGCTTAAATTTATTCGGGAATTCCATTGGTAGAGTAAGGCCAAAAAGACCACCCCAATCTTGGCAAACGAGAGTTAAATTATCCAATTTTATTAGTTTTATAAATTCTATGAGGGAATTTCTGTGAAAATCAAACGTATAAATCTCGTCTTTAACTGGTTTGTCTGACCTCCCGAATCCAAAATAATCCGGGGCGACAATGCGATATCCTGCGTTTAAGAAAACAGGGATCATTTTACGATATAAATAACTCCATGTAGGTTCCCCATGAAGACATAAAAAAACTTCATTAGATTCCACTGGTCCCTCATCATAATAACACATCCTTAAATCTTCATAACCTTTAAGATTTTCAATGTAGTAAGGTTCATAAGGAAAGTTAGGAAGATTCTCAAACCTCTCATCCGGAGTTCTTACAAATTCAACCATCTAAAATCGAGTCACTACAATATTTTAAGTATCTTATAATTTGAAATATGTTAGAATATTAATTGATATAATCTCATATTAATCTTTTTAAGCGATGTTAAGTAATGACTAAAAAATTATATTGGGAAACTCCTTATGAAACCAAATTTGTAGCTGAAGTAAAATCAATTAAAGAAAACGGAATTATTCTCGATAAAACTTTATTTTATCCCGAAAGTGGGAATCAATTGAGTGATCGTGGATATTTAAGCATTAATAATCTAAGAATTGAAGTAAAGTACGTTATTAAAGATGGAGACGATATTTTGCATGAAATTTCTTCTGATTTTAAAGATAAAATTAATATTGGAGATCAGGTTAAGGGGGAAATTGATTGGGAAAATCGTTATGGTATAATGAAAGCTCATACTTCTCAACACATTTTCTCAGCAGTTTTTAAAAATAAGTATAATATTGATACTGAACGTGCAAATCTAAGTTTTGAAGAAGTATTTCTTAAAATATCTCAAAAAATAGATTATAATCAATTTAAGGAAATCTTAATTGAAGTTAATAAGATTTGTACTTCCAATAACTTAAAGATAAAAGCAAAAATAGTTAAACATGAAGAAGCTGAAAAGATGTCTGAAAAAATTAGAAGTACAATTCCTAGAGAACCTCAAATACGTTTAATTGAAATCGAAAATTTAGATTTAGTATGTTGTGGTGGAACTCACGTTCAAAATACAGCAGAAATTGGTAATATTTTCATCTATGAATTTAAAAGAGGAAATGAGATAAGATATTTTGTAGGAAATAAAGCATACTTAGTATTATCTAATAACAACGTTGATATTATTAATCTTTCTAACGAACTAAACACATCCATTGTCAAATTAAAAGAAAATATTAATAACCGTTTACAATTTATTAATAACCTTCAAAGACAATATAAGGAATTAACATTTGAATTTTTAAAGATTATCTCAAAATCACCTATTTTAATAATAAATAATATCTCTCTCTTTGTAATTGACTTTAATATTGACTTAAAGATTTTAAATAAAGTATTAGATCAATTTCCCTTAAATTCACTCATTATTGTAAAGATGCAAACTAATAAAATCAGATTATTATCTCTAAGTGAATCTATAGATGCTAGTAAAATTTTAAATAACTTAATTAATAAATATGGTGGGAAAGGAGGAGGAAATCCAAAATCAGCTCAAGTATTATTAAAGAAAGTCCCTGTAAATATATTGGCTGATATAGAATCGTTAATTAAGTAAAATTTAAAATGCCCATTCTCCATTTTGCATTACGGGTTCAACTGATCCATCTTCTAAAATCCCATTAACATTCATTTTATCAGAACCAATCATAAAATCGATATGTATAAGACTATAATTACCTCCTGCTGTTAAAAATTCATCATCTGATATAGTTTGACCGTTTTTTATATTAGTTTTATAAGCTCGACCTAGTGCAATATGATTTGAAGCATTCTCATCTACGAGAATATTGTAAAATACTAAGTTTGATTGGGAAACTGGAGAAGTATTTGGAACAAGTGCTATTTCCCCTAATCTTTTTGCGCCTTGATCAGTTTTTATTAGTTCTTTCAGAAATTCCTCTCCTTTACTAGCAGTTACTTCAATAACTTCGCCTTTAGAGAATTTTAATTTGAAATTTTCAATTTGATTACCATCAAAATATAAGGGCTTGGTCGCGGTTACAACACCTTCTGTTTTATCTTTATGAGGCATAGTAAAAACTTCTTCAGTTGGAATATTTGCTGTGAATTTAATTCCATTTGGAGTATAATCATACCCTCCTAACCAAATATGATCTTTTGGTAATCCAATTTTCAGATCAATTCCTGGTGCAATGAGTTTTAATGCTTTATACTGTTTTTTATTGAGATATTTACATCTTTCTAAGAGTTGCATAGCATGTTGTTTCCAAACTGAGACGGGATCTTCATATTTCACACGACAAATATCAAAAATAATATCCCATAATTTTTTTATTCTATCATCATAAGAAAGGTTAGGAAATAGTTTTTTTGCCCATCCGTCTATAGGAGCAGCTATAACAGCCCAATTAGACTCATTCTTAAAAATTTTGTCTAAAACTGGTTTGATATTTTTGAAATATGATTGTTGGCTAGTCATTATTAATTTGGGATCTTGATTCATTAGCAAGTCAGGGGTCTCATTATCAAAACTTAATATAGCTCCCCCTTCATTAATCACTTCTAAAATCGAATTTATTCGCCATACTGGATATTCATTAAATGAATCTCGGGGGGCGTGTTGAAAACGAGTTAATATTAATTGTTCATCATCCCATAATACACTAACTAATCGTGCTCCAATTTGATATGCTTTTTTAACAATTAATCGTACTAAAGGAGCTAACTCAAGTGGGGCAGAAGTTATCAGTAATTTTTGTCCAGATTGTAAATTTAGGGTAACTTTAAGAATTACTTCAGCATATTTATCCAAATTTTTTTCAAATTCTGAAGACATAATTTCAAATATCTTAAAGATAGTTTTAAATAAATCTTACTATTGGGAATAAATAAAATATGTTATTTAATTCTAAATGTAAAAAAGTAGAGTTTAATAAAATGAGTAAGTGTTTTTGAGAAATTATTTAAAACCATATTTTTCTAAAAAAGCTGTTAATCTGGTGCGATGGAATTTTAAACCTAAATCGTCAGGTTTTTCACCAAAAGCGAGAGATAGTAATTCAGTTATATATAAAACAGGAATACCAAAAGTTTTACCACCTACTTCTCCTGCCTTTTTTTGGTTGTTGTCAAATTGTTGAAAACACGCTGGACAGTTTACAATCATTGCTTCTGCGCCAGCATTCATTGCGCTTGTCAATTTGTTTGCCAATATCAGCATTGCTGGTTCTTCTTCTGAATTCCCAACTCCAGAACCACAACATAGCATTTCTTCTTCATAATCAACTGGAGTTGCTCCTGTTGCTTCAACAATTTCTCTTAGCTTAACAGGTTTCATTGGATCATCTGTTTGCATTTTTTCAGATGGTCTGTTATAGTGACATCCAGTATGGCAAGCCACTTTCATCCCACTCAGTTCATTTTTAATATTCTCCTTTATTTTATCAATTTTCTCATGTAATACTTCTACAAAATGCTTCACATTAATAGTACCTTTGAATTCTTTGCCAACTGTTTTTAAGATTTTGTTGATGTTATCTTTTTCATGATTATCATACTTCAGTTCTTCATTAACAAGTTTTAATGTTTGAAAACATCCGTTACATAATGAAATGATATCTTTTCCTTCATCTTCAGCAAGAGTAAGATTTCTAGCACCCATTGCCACCCAGCTTAGATGATCAGTACTATTGAATCCAACTGGATCTGGACAACATGCAAATGCTGCATCAGATGTTTTTATGCCGAGTGTATTAAATACTTTTCTAGCAGAGGCTTCAATAAAAGGAATTCTGTTGCCAATAACGCAGCCTTGGAACATTTTATATTCTTCTGCCTTAGCCATTATCAATTCCACTTCCTAAATTTTAATATTTAATAAACTTGTAATTTTTTATCGTAATATTTAGATCTATTAAAAGTAAATTAAAAAATTTGTTAAATAAATCTAAAAATGCTTTAATATAATTAATATGAAATTAAAAAAGAGAATATTAAGTTTATACTCTTCAATCTATTAATCTTTCTTTAATTTCATCCTAGAAATAATAATTTTATGTTTATAATTCTTGAAACATTCCGATAATTAGTGTTAATAAGAAAATGATTATAATACATATTAGAATAATAGATAACCCTTGACCATTTGAAGAATTCTTGTATTCATCAAAAATAAACATTATCAATAAAATTAAGGCAATTATTAATATCCCGGATGAAACCCAAATTAAAAATAATAAGGAACTGGCAACCATTAGATTCCTTAAATTTTATTCTGTTCTTTTCCTCAGTTGAATATCATTTTTAATAAAAAAAAATAAAAAAAATTAATTTTTAGAATTCTATTCTCTTTTTTAAATCGTTCTTTAGGAACTAATTCCTCCAGGTCTGATTTTTTCTCTTTCTGCTAATTTTTCTGATAACTCTTTTTTAAGATCAGCTAATTTATTCTGTTTTTCAACCATATTTTTATTGATTTCCATCGCATCAGTTTCAAATTTGGTTAGGTCTTTCTGCTGTTTAAGATATGTTTCTTCAGCCTTTGTAACTTTTTCGCCAGGAGCATTACTATTGACTAATTTAACATATGAAAATTGCTTTTTAGCCAAATTTGCTCTTCCTTTAGCTTCATCAGTTTTTTTATTAGCACGTTTCACCTTTACCTCAGCCATTTCAGTTTCAACATTAGCAATCTTTCGTTGAATTTCAGCTATTTTTGTTTGAATCTCAGCGACTTTTTCATTGTAAATAGCTTGATTTTTCTCAGTTTTTAAATTATCTCCAGAAAATTTTATAATATCTTTTACTTCTTCTTTTCTCTTTACAACTTTCTTAGTTTTCTCAGCCAATCTTTCTCGTATTTTTGCTAATTCAATTTCATTCTTAGCTAACATTTCTCTTGCTTTAGCCCTTTTTACTTCTTGTTTTGCTAGCGCTTTCATTTCATTCGCAGTATCCTTTTCATTCATTGCTATAGTTGAATTTTCATTCGCTAATTTTTCAACATTTTTCACTTCTTCCATTAATTCACACCTCTATATCTTCTTTATTTCATTTTTTTTTATTTTTCTTTTTATTAAATAATTACATTAATTTATGAATTTATAGGGATTAACTATAGTTTTCGTTATAATCTTCTAATTCTTCTTCGTCCTCATTTTCATCATCCCAATCATCCTCATCTTCATCCTCATCTTCATCATATTTCTTCTTTTTTTTTGATTTCTCTTCTTCATTCATTTTTTATTCCTCCCATTTTTAAAATATTTAGACTATAATTCGCTATGAAGATAACATTATATTTAAATGTTTTCATTTGAAAACAACACACCTAGTCGACAACTTTAAATACTTTAAAAACAATTCATATGTATTATAAAGGTTTTAAAAAAGAACTGAGTAAATAAGATTTTAAAATGGCAAAAAAATCAAAAAAAAGTAATTTCCTTGGTTTTAGACTTTCAGAAAAAATCCTTCATAAATTGGATCTACTCGCAAAGCAGGATAATAAAACTCGTGGTTTGGTCGCAAAAGATGCTATTAAACAATGGCTTAATTTAGAATTATTTAATCAAACTAACGAGATGATTATGATATCTAAAACAGTTTTTTCCAAAATTCTTTCCAGATTGGATGAAGAGGAGTTAAATATGATTGCTAAGGATTCCGCTGATCTATTCTCCAATATAATGAAATTTTTAGTAGCTAAAACTATGAATGACGAAACTTTGAAAGCATATGCTACTATTTCGATAAACTTTTTTGGCAAAAATGGATTAAAATGGTTTAACACTCTCGATATTCAGATTCAAGATGATATATATATTTTTAGAGGCCTACATGATCTAGATGAGATATTCTCGAATTTTTTTACTAAATTTTATAAATATCTATTATTAGAGTATTTTAATTTAGACTTTATAACAAAAATGGAAGAAAAAACATCAAATTTGATTCATTTGGAGTTTAAACTTAAATAAAAAGGTAAATTTTCAAACTATTAAGAAAAAATCCAGATAAATAATTTTAAACACAACAAAATCAAAAAATAGTTAAAAGAAAAAACAGTTAATAAGGATTTTCTAAGGTTTGGAAAATATATCCAAATTTATCCGGCTACGATGACCCCTGGATGCCGTATCTTTTCTCTTTCTGCTAACTTTAAGGAAAATTCTTTCTTTAAATCAGCAAGTTTATTTTCTCTTTTTCTTAGTATTTTTTCAGCTTCTAATACATCATTTTTCTGCTTTATTAGTCCTTCTTTTTGTTTTTCTGCATTATTTTTAGCTTTCAAAATTTTTTCTTCTGAAGCCTGAGTTTGAGCAACTTTGATGTAAGCAAGTTGTTTTTTCGCTAATTGATCTCGTGCTTTAGCCACGTTTAATTTTTCTTTAGCTAATTTTACTTTTTGTTCAGCAATTTGTTTCTCAGCTGCAGCAATCTTTTTATTAATTTCAGCAATTTCTTTTTGATTTTTCGCTATTTTTGCGTTATAAGTTGCATAATCATTCTCAATTTTTAATTCCTCTTCTGAAAAATCCAAAATTTTATTCTTTTTGATTTCTGTCTTTTCCTTCACTAAAATATTTCTCTTTTCTGCTAAATCTTTTTTTATATCTGCTAATTTATATTCAATTTTCATCAAGTTTTCTCTAGCTTTTGATTTTTTAATTTCAGCTGAAGCACTTATTTTTAATTTTTGGGCAACTTCCTTTTCATGTTGGGCTATTTTACGATTTTCCTGAGCTTCTTTCTCAATTCGCATTAAATTATCCATATTTTATTACCTTTATAAATATTTAAAAAGAAATGAATTTTAGAACGATTCTTCGCTAGTATATATTATACTTAAATCTAATTTATATATGATTGATTTTTAACTCTAATATTTGTTATATTTAAATTTATAACAAAAGCCTAATTAATTTTATCTTTTTCAATTATTTCTTTTAAATGTAGAATTTCCTCATTAATATTAGCTATATCTTTTTCTAATTTTATGCAATCATCTTCCAGAGAATTTATTTCGCTTTCAACCTTTTTTGATTCTTCTTGGAGTTCACTAATATCCATATTTTTTAATTCTTTTTGAAAATGTTGAATATTTTGTTGTTTAGATTGTAGCAGATCTTGTATTTTTTTTACTTGTTCTTCTTTAGCTAGTATTTCTTGAAGGAGAATTTCTTTTTCATTCATATCTATTAATTCTTCTATTCTAGTTAAATAACGTCTGATTGAACTCAATTTTATATCTTTTATTTCTTCTTTTTTAAAAAATAGAGCAATATTACTATCCTCTCCAAGTTTAAGAATTATAACAGATATATCCTCAGTTTCAAAAATTAGTTTCTTATAATCATCTAATTTAAAATTACAAATTCTATATACATTTTTAATATGATTTAAAAACTCTGCTAAGTTCTCGCCTAATTTTGGTACATTTATTTCTTGTTCAAAAGTAGTCTGAAAGACAGTACCATGATTATAAAACATTACGATATGTAAGACTTCTGGTAAAGCTGCTTTAATTCGTGCAATATTTTTAAAAACTATTTTTACTTCACCTGATTATTAAATCTCTAATCTTATTTGAAATTTTATTAATTCGAGATTTGATATTATTAGAACCAAACTTAAATATTAAATAAATAACAATTATCACAGAAAAAATTGTTCCTAAAATAATAAAACCAATTTGAGTATTAAATATTAATGTGTAATATATTGAAATTATTGCTAATTGATAATTTGTAGTTATAAAGCCTAATTTAAAAAAGGATTTGAAACTAATGGAACGCTTATTTTGTTCAGCAACATTTGCTACTAAGATATTGTCGCCTAATGGGGTTAAATTGTCACCCCAGTTCGCACCAAATGCAAGGCTGTAAAATAATTTATTTTTATTAACTAATGAAGCGCTTTCAGCCATATTACCTGCTACTGGAATTAGCACTTTGGTAATTGGAATATTATCAATACAACTACTTAAATAAGCAGAGATCCAAAGAAGAAGTAACAATTGTAAATAAAAATTATTTCTTCCCATATTCAAAATTGAGAGCCCTATAACCTCTGTTACTCCAGTAATTTCTAGACCTCCAACTATAATGAAAATTCCAAATAAATAAAATAATAATTCAAAATCAATTTTAGAAATAATATCTTTAGGATCTAATCTGGTTATAATTAGTAATATTAAAGCCATACTTAACGCAATTATATCAGAAGGTATAATGAAAGAAGGGACTAGAATCAGTAAAATCAGCAAAATGATTAAAGAAATCAAAGACTGATATAATAATTTTTTATTTTGAACAACATTCCAAACATTGAATTCTTTTAATACTTTTACACCTTCTTCAGTAATTTTTAATTCGTTTTTATATATTAAAATGAAAAGACATAATGTAAACACAAAAACAATTAAAGATATTATGCCTATATTTAGAAAAAATTCTAAGAATTCTATTTTTGCATAAGTAGTTATTAAAATATTCGGAATTGAAGAAATTGAAAAAATCGTACCTCCTATATTTACTAATACTGCTTGAGTTAATATATAAGGAGAGGGATTTATGTTTAACATCCTTGAAACTGTAATAGTAAGGGGGATAATAATAATTACCGTTAATATATTATTTAAAATTGCTGAAATAAGAACAGTAACAGAACAAAATATTATCATCAAAGGAATAGGCTTTCCTCCTGATAATTTTATCAACTTTACAGCAATGAATTGGAATGTCCCCGCTTCATGAGCAATTTGGACAATCATCATCATTCCAATAATCATAATTATTGAATGTAAATTTACAAATCCTTCACTCGGGGAACCAAATAATAAGTTAACGATTATTGAAAAATCGAGTCCTTCAATAAAAATAAGCACAAAATATGTAATTACAGCTCCTAATAAAGAGGAAATTGCTCTATTTAACTTATTTGTTATTATTAAAATGATTACCGATATAAAACATCCTAAAATGATGAATATACTGATTATCAAGATTTTTCAGGGAGTATTTTTTATTAAAATTCTTTATTTTTCTTTTTTTTAATTCTTTAGGAGTATGATCATTAAAAGTTAGTTCTAGCATATAATTCTTTGCTCAACTCGACAAAATTTGTGTTTCTTTCAACTTTTTTGGTAAGTCTCATGGAGTTCCTCCTTCATTTGTGTCATTCCTCTACTC
>JAEOTA010000066.1 GCA_016840085.1 Promethearchaeota archaeon | reverse complement strand
TACGTGTAGAGGCTGCTTCGACCATTTGATATCATTTTAGGTTGATTTTTGCGCAATGCTATCAATATTCTTATAATTGTTAGATCTAATAGAGTGAGAGTATATAAAGGAAAAATTAGGAATTTAGGTTTATCTCGAATAATTACAAGAAAAAGCAGTGACAAAAATGAGAAATTTATATGTTTTAAAATTCTTATTAATACTTGGAAGACAGAGAAATCAAATAGAATTTCATGTAAAATGTATAAAATCACTGAGAAAGATTTTAAACCATTAACAGAATTTAAAGTTAATGATTATATAATCTTAAAATTGGGAAATGATGGAAAGACAAGAATTTTTGTAAATGGAGAACATTTTAGACAATGTATGTATCTCCTGTTTACTGTGGATATAAAAAACCCAGAAAAATACGATAATATAAAGAGTATCGATGATATGAAAAAGAAAAACATTAATATTTTTAAACGTGGCTTATTTAATCTCGGTTATAAAAAACACAAAATCTCTCCAGAAGAGGAATTTAAAGCGCACTGCTCAAACCTACAAGCATGGGTAGAAAATGATTATGATCCAAGACTTTTACATAGTAATTTATCATTTCCATTACTTAGAAAACTTACAGAATTGGGAGATGTCAAGGCAGAAGTAATATTAAGTGATGAACTTTACAAGAGATTTCTTAAAGCGGATCCATATAGAATGAAGTTTTATGAAGAAGAGGGATATCTAGATTATATAGATTCTCTTAGTATATATTCAACTGATTTAGAAGGAGTATTTGATCTTATCAGAGCAAAACTAGACAACGAGATTTTACGGACAAAAAACTACAATTTAGACTGGTTTGATATAACCTTCGAAAAATTAGTAAAAGATTACACTTTAGTTAAAGTAGATTTAACAGAAATCGGAAAAGAATTTTATAAATTCGCAGGGCATAAATTTCCATTCTCTTTTCCAGTAAAAATTAAAGATTGAACATATGTGATTAATATGAAAAAAAGATCTTTTTGGAGAAAAACTCCTAAAGAAGAAATATGCCAAAGAAGAAGATTTCGTTTTCTGTCTAAAAGAGGGATACTTGAAACTCCTATTGAAATAGATGGGATTAATTATATCGTTATGACGAAAAGAAAGGAAAAAAAATTAAAAATTAAATTATTAAAAGGTATTGAGATTATAGGCAAAAATGAAATTGAAAATCTTGAAAATTATAGTCAAGATTATGAAAATTATAGTCAAGAACAGGAAAGAATTATAAATTGGTTTATAAGATTAGTCCCATACGATAATCATTATTATGATAATTATTACAAAACAGTAAGTGACTTTATTAGATTTGTAATAAATGTTGCAATTCCACCAGAATACTAATTCTAATAATCAAATTGGATGAAAATGTAAAATAATTGTAGGTATGAATAAAGTGAACGAAGAAGAAAATATAAACGAAAACGAAACAAAGAAAAAACGATCTTTTTGGAAACGTGGCGTTTGGGTCTGTACTATATGGCTCATTCTTCTTACTACATTAACTATAATAGCAATAATAAGAGCATTTTTATGAATTGATGGATAAAATGAATGAAATGGATAAAAAAAAATTTAAACCATTAACAGAAAATTTAGAAATAGATAAATCATACAAAAAAAAGAGATCATACAAAATACAGTTAGGAACAATGAATGATTTGTGGACAGTTCAATTATCAAAAGGAGATAAAATAATTAAAAAATGTACATTAGGAGATACTACTCTCTATGAATTTGCCGAGAATATTAGTCACATTGCAATCTTTATCCAGAATGTTATAGCAACTCCAGAAGTAACATACAATAAAATTCTAAACCATGTGGCTAAACTTATCAGGTATGTACGCAGGGAAAGAGAGATAGACAACCTAATAACAGAAAGAAATGGATACACAGATACAATCCAAGCAAGACAGCATACTGAATTAATTAGGATAGCTTATAAACAAAAAGTTATTGAAAAAATTGAGGATTATATGAAAGATTTAGATGAGGATGAGATTTTAGTTTTTGAAAAAAGAATTGATGATTTCTTGAAATAGAAAATACAAATTATTGATTAATAATAGAGGTTTTAAGAGATGGCAATTCCTCATGGATCATTAAGATGTGAACATTGTGGACATATTTCCAATCATAGAACCTTAGAGCTACTAAAATTAGAATTAAACACAAAATTAACGGAAGAACAAATAGATATGAGCTTATTTTTTTGTCCAGAATGTAGATATTTT
>JAEOTA010000065.1 GCA_016840085.1 Promethearchaeota archaeon | reverse complement strand
TCTATATCGGAAGGTTTTGCTGGCATTAATTATAATAAGGTTTTCACAAAGATAAATCTTTCTATCATGAGGACGCGCCCGTATTGATTTTGTCGGGTGAGTGTGGTTCAACAATTAAGTTTTTTTTATTCATGGCTAAGTATGTTTTCTGTTTTCTATAAAGACTGATTAATTATTCAGAAATACCATCAGACCAAGAATAAAGTAGTAGAGCTGGTAGGGAGTGACCATGATTCGCTCGATTATACCTCTATAATCACCTGCGGCATATTTACCAGAGATAATTACACCTATGAATGAAATTATAGCTGAAATTAGTGAATATATAGCAAAACCACGCCATGTTGGTACTATCTGTAATCGGATCCATAGTGCCACCATCCCAGCAATTGCTAATATTCCCATTAAAACAACAAGAGCTATATGCATTTTTCCCTTAATAGTTGTGAATTCACCCCCTTCATCAAGAGGGAAAAATAAAGCAACGAGTACTCCTAAAATTGAACTAATTAATAATAAAATGGGTCCAATAACAGAACCGCCCCCGTCGTTTATCCCTTCATGTAATCCAATAAAAAATACAAACAATAAAACGCTTTCTATAATCACTAATGACTGGGATAACCGTCTGTTAGGAGCCCCCACAGCAAACAGCGAACTTATATCATCTCGAATATGACTATAATTTGAATCTAAACTTCCACATATAATCCACATTGCAGTATATATGATTGGACTAAGCATTCCACAAATTGCTAAAATCTGAAATATGCTCATAATTGTCTGGATTTGTGCTTAAAATTAAAACTTTACCATATCCAATGAAGTTAAAAGATTTTGTTTTGTATCCAGAAAAGAGATGTTTTATTTTATATTTACCATTTTAATAATTACTTTTTTACAAATAGTTAACACATAAATAAGTCCTATGAGGGGTAAAAAGAAGAAATATATAGATAATTACGAGGTAATAGACTTTCCCAAAGAGCGTAAAATGGTTATAGACATCATGGAACAGGGAATAAAAAAGCATTATGTTAAAGGCTTAGTTGAGTTCGATGTGACTAATGGAAGAGAACTAATAAAAGAATTTAAATAAAAGAACGGAGTATCGTTATCCTTTACGGGATGGATGTTAAAGTGTATTGGACAAGCAGCGAGTGAGTATAAAAACGTACATCTGTTAAAAAAGGGGAAGAAGAAACTCTATAGATTTGATGATATCGACATATCCATAGTGGTTGAGAAGACTATTGATGGTGAAAAAGTACCCTTACCTGTCATCATCAGAAAAACTAATGAAAAGACGGTTAAGGAGATTACTCAAGAAATTAGAGATGCTCAAGAAGAAGTAGTAGATGAGGATACTTTACTTGGTCTTGAAAAACAAGAAAAATTAAAGAAAGTTTTCACTAAACTACCTAAATTTATAAGAAAAATCATATATTGGAGATTTGGCAAGAATCCATTATTACTCAAGGATTTTAGCGGAACAATTAATCTTACTTCCGTAGGGATGTTTGGAGATATAAGTGGGTGAGGGATTCCGATTGGAGTATCCCCACTAATGTTCGCTTTAGGAGCTATTACAAAAAAACCGGGAGTAATCGGAGATAATATTGAAGTTAGAGAATTTCTTCATGCTACAATATTATTTGATCATGATATTGTAGATGGAGCTCCTGCAACTCGATTTTTAACAAGATTAAAGGAATTTATCGAAAGTGGATTCGGTCTTGATACTTAATTATTAGAAAAAAAACTAATCGTACAAGTAAATTATAGTTCTAACTTTCTAATCTTGTACATTTATCACCACTTTCCCTTTTAAGTGGCCCTTTTCGTAATATCTATGAGCATCAGCAAGCTGTCTCAACGGAAAAACTTTTTCTACAATAGATTTTATTTTTCCCGCTTCAATCTGCTCTCTCAAAAAATCAAGTTTTTCAGTAGTAACAGGAGCCATATATGATTTTATTCTCTTATTTCTTATCTGCTTAAAAGCCACAGACTCTAAATCGACTGTTACAAATATGCCATTCTCATTTAACGAGTTTTTACATTTTGAGTATGAGATTTTTTTTCGCCCTACCGCATCAAAGATAATATCATAAGTTTGACCATTTTTGGTAAAATCCTCTTTAGTATAGTCAATGACTTCTTTAGCTCCAAGAGATTGTGCATTACTAACTTTATCTGTGCTGCATACAGCAGTAACTTCAGGTGTAAATAACCTCGCAATTTGTATAGCATAAGTACCAACACCTCCAGAAGCACCATAGATAAGCACTCTTTCCCCTTCTTGAATAGTAACTTTGTCTCTAAGACCATGCAATGCTGTGCATCCTGTATCAGGTACTGCTGCAGCCTCTTCATGGCTCATATTAGCTGGTTTTATTGCAGCATTTTTTTCAGGAATACATACATATTCTGCATTTGCACCAGCCTTTTTAAGAGCTCCATAAATAAGATCACCTTCTTTAAATTTTGTTACTTTTTTTCCCACAGATTCAACCTCACCAGATACATCAAAACCTAAAATTTTTACTTTTGGTTTTTTAAATCCTGCCATTAATTTTGTTAATCCAAATAACAATACGGCACCGCTACGAAAAATTATATCAAGGGCATTAACTGAAGTTGCGTGTACCTTAACAAGCAATTCATAATCTTTAGGTGTAGGTTTTTCCACTTCTTTTAATTCAAGTACATCTGCTGAACCGAATTTTTCATACACAACAGCTTTCATAGTAAGTTCCTTATAGGTTTACATTTTATTTATAATTTCGTTAAAACCAAAATTGTATCGATAAAATGTATCAACTTCCAAACTTTATATATATTAGCAACATAAGAAAATATGAGTTGGTACAAATGAAGTTAAACAGGTTAAAATCGGTTGTAAACCAAGTGATAAGAGACTCCTCTGGTGATTCACAGGGATATATGGTAGATCCGTTCTATCATTATACTCCTGAAAATGAAATAATAATTGATTTAAAGACAGGAACTTTTACACCTAATTTGGAAGGAGATGATGTAGAAAGATATTATAAATCTATTATCGATTGGTTTCATAATGTGTTACCAAAAGAAGGTATTCCAATTGAGATCATTGATAAAGCGATTTTAAAGATAAATGCTCAAGGAAAAGAATGTATTATTGAAGCTCAAGGACGTAAGTTTACTTCTTTTTTAAAATTTTGATAATAAAATTTTATTGCTTAAATCTTCACAATTTTGTGAAGAATAAGGATTCGACAATGTGAGAGAAATAACTTTTTTTTTCTCTTATTTTTCAAAAATGTTAATTTTGGTTTCTGCTTAACTTTTATATCAATAAGGATTATAGTTCTTATAGCACTATAATGAAAATTGAACCTTTTTTATTAGAAAAAAATGTCGAAAGATAAAGATAAAAGAGTGAAGAAGAAATACAATGTAGAAACAGGTTTTTTTGAAGATGGGCTTCCCTATGCTCGAATAGGTGATAAACCAAATATTATAGTTAATATTGAAGCTTTATCATTCAAACATGAACCTCCTTCAGGTTTTACGTTAAAACAATTTATAAAATCCGCTAGACCATTTATAGAAGAATATACTGTATACCTTATAGTGCGTAAACAAAACGTACCGGAAGATTATACATTTACGGATATGGCAAGTGACTATGCAAAAATGATACGAAGGGAATTTAAAGAACCTGTTGTTATAATGGGTGCATCCACAGGAGGTCAAATCGCTCAGTATTTAGCTGCTAACCATCCCGATATAGTTCGAAAACTGATTATTATCTCTGCGGCGTATCGAGTAAGTGAAAAAGGAGCAGAAATAGAAGGAAAAGCAGCAAAATATTTTAAAAAAGGAAAATATGGTAACTCTTTAGCAGCAATTTTAGATTTGATATTTTCTTCAAAAATTACCAGAAGTATAGCCAAATTTTTCACTCGATTAATCGGAAAAAGGATAATTGGGAAGATTAAATATCCAAATGATTTCTTGACAGAAGTTCGAGGAGATATTGAGATGAATTTTAAGGAGAGGTTAAAGGATATTAAAGCGCTAACCTTAGTATTAAGTGGAGATTTAGATATTGAATATACTGCAGATTTGGTTCGCGAGACTGCTGAAGGAATCCCTAATTCTAAATTAATTCTCTATGAAGGATATGGACATAATCTCGCGGCTAAATGGAAACTGCTCCAAAAGGATATATTAGAATTCTTAAAGAAATAAATTTTATTTAAACTAAAAAGAACTATAAAAATTAAGTTAGATATTGTCAATGATTGGACTATTGAATTTTAAAATAATGTTCACTGTTCCTAATCTTATATATAAAATGTAATTTAATAATAAATGCAATTTGAGGTTATCAAAAATGAAAAAGATTTGGATAATTCATAACTCTATGTATGGAAATTCTGAGAAAATTTCAAAACAGCTTGCTGAGGGTTTAAAAGATAGTTATGAAGTAAGTGTAAATAGTATTAAAAACGTAACACCTGAAGATATTGCTAAAGATGAGCCTTATGGCTTGATCATCGCAGTTCGAATTGTTGCTTTCAGGTCAGATATAGAGATTCGTAAATTTATCAGCGATTTAGATAAAGTTATAACTAAACCAATATCGAAAGTTGCCTATTTTTCAACTCATGCATTGGGATGGAAGAAGCTCTTTATAAGAGGGATTAAAAAGTCACTTGCAAAAATAGGATGTGTTGAGGAAGTCTGCCCTGAATATCTTGAAGTCCGTATGCAAGGGGCTGAAGGTCCCGCGAGAGAGGGTGCTGATGCTAAAATTGAAAGATTTGTTTCTCTATTAAAAGATTTCCTGAAATAGAAGATTAACATACATTTTGAAAAAAACTTGTATATAGTGTTAAATGAAATTAAATAGATTAAAATCAATTGTAAACCAAGTAATAAGAGAATCATCTAGTGACTCACAGGGATATATGGTAGATCCGTTCTATCATTATACTCCTGAAAATGAAATAATAATTGATTTAAAGACAGGAATATTTATGCCTGATCTGACTGGAGATGATGTTGAAAGATATTATAAATCCATTATCGATTGGTTTCATGAGGTATTGCCAAAAGAAGGTATTCCAATTGAGATTATTGAAAAAGCTATTTTAAAGATAAATTCTAAAGGTAAAGAAAGTATTATTGAAGCTCAAGGACGTAAGTTTACTTCTTTTTTAAAATTTTAATAAAAAATTCTCTTGGTTTTTATTTCTGGAAACTCTTTTTGAGCCGAGGTGGTGATGGATTAGGAATTTATTTTAAATACAATTTTTTTTTAATCTAAGTAGATTACTAATTCGTTTAATTCTTTTCTGGGTCTAGGACTGGGAATTTCTCCTTTTGGATAACCCAAAGGAAGTACTGTTAAAATAAAATCCTTTTCATTAAGTCCCAATAATTGTTTTACAGTGTCCCTGTTAATATTACCGATCCAACAAGTTCCAATTCCGAATGTCCACGCTGCTAAAGCTAGCTGTAATGAAACAAAGCTTAAATCATGAACATACCATTTAGGTTGCTCTTCTATATCACCTACAAGAACAACCAATACAGGAGCTTCTGCAGCAAATCTCCCAGTTATACATTCTTTTGCAATTTCATTTATTAAATCCTTTTTTCGTATTACATAAAACTTCCATGGTTGTCTATTAACTGCACTAAAACACCATCTTGTTATTTCAAAAATTTTATTTAAAGTTTTTTCATCAATTGGACGATTCTCGAAACTACGTATGCTCCTACGTCCTTTTAATAACTCAATTGCATCCAAATTTTTGCATACCTCTTTATTTGATTTAGATTAGATTATTTTTAATAAGTTAATATAAATTTACTTCTTTTTAAAATTTTAATAATTACACTCTCTTTTTTTCACTTTTTGAAAGATTTCTTTGAGATGAAGTTCTGATGAATCAAAGAATTGATCTTATTAGCATTTTATATTATTACTTTATTTTAAATAGAATTTTATTTAATCTTCATAATTCCACTCTTATCTATGTCTACTTGTTCTACCATATATGGGCTCAATTTTCGAATAGCAAGAATGAAAATCGGGATTAAACATAAACCAATATAAATTGAGATTATAAATGGGACACTATAGCCCATTGTATCCCATAAAATTCCTCCTATTAAAGGACCGATTACTCTTCCTAATCGATCAATCCACATATTCAAACCGAATATTTCTCCTCTATGTTTTATAGATACCCGACTCATAATTGCTTGGATAAGATATATATTTGCTTCTGCTGCTATGTATAAAAATATTAGAATAAGTGCGAAATCGAAAGGTGATAAAGCCCAGATCAACAACCAAATCATTAAGGCTTTGAAAATACCGATAAAAATAATGCTTATTGGAGGAGAAATGCGGTCAAATACTTTACCTAATATTGGAGCCATCAATTGGGAAATAACCTGAGCTGGAAAATACACAATCATTACAATTATTGGAAGTATTCTCGCAGAAAAACCAGGTAAAAGATTTTCAATTAAAAATGCTGAAATAAATGGCGAATATATTGTTCCAGTTATAGAGGTAACCAAAATCGTAAGAATTAGAACACTAAAACCGAAATAAAATACTTTAGACGGTTTTTTATTATCATCTTCTCCATTTTCAATGATTTCTATTTTGGTTATAGTGTCAATACCATGTGCGTTTTTGGCGATTTCTTTATTTTCAATATTTTCTCTTTTTTCCTCGATTTTATTTATTTCTAAGTTAGAATCATATAATGAAGTTGAATATTTCTCAAAAGTGAGATCTTCATCTACTTTCAAATAAAAACGATGCCCTGCAATCAAATTAATTGCCGCAAATATTAATAATGGGCTATACATCAATGGTATATTTTCTGGAAGAAAAATAGTTGCAAGTGAAAAAATTGGGATACTGATGAACGCTCCCATCAGAAATCCATATCCAATCATTTTTCCTCTACCAGTTGCTAATGACTGAGTTCTACTGCCTTTAAAGGATTTTTCAGAGATTAATGAATAAAATGGTGGCTAAAAAAAACCTACAAGCAAACCCTGACAGAAAGTACCTACCCCAAATAAAAACAAATTATGTATAACAAGTGAAATCCAGTATAAAGTGTAAGCTAATGTTCGACCCATAGAACCGATTAAAACTAACCGTTTCTTTGACGAATGATCTGTTAAATAGCCAATTAGAGGCATTGAAATAAGTCTAGCAAAAGGTTGTAATGCCACAATAATACCTAAGGTAACTCCGGAACCTCCAAAGAAATAAATTACAACGTATGATTTTAAAAACATGAAAAATATAAAACCCAACCCATTCCAAAAAGTAATCCGAATCATAGAATTAAAATCTGGAGTCGTCTTTATTAATTCAGACATTTTCTGATCTTTGGGTTCAGAATTGGAATGATACAAAATTAGTACACATTCTTAATATATTTAAATTCTATAATTATTTGATAGATAAAATAGAGAAACACATCTTTTAAATATCAATCTATAATGTTTCTGGATTTTTGATATAATTATTTATATGAGCACGCAGTTTTAAAAAATTAAAATTAGCAAACTTATTTTTTTCTTCGATCTAATAATTCTATCTTTTCTTTTATACTCTTGAAACGATTGGATTCGACTCTATGTATCATATCTTTCCAAATCGAACGGTAATGATAAAAATATTCTGAAATCTCAAGAGGATTTCCAAAAACAACATGATAATTCTCAATAACTTCAATTTTAATGCTTAATGGTAGTAATTCAAATATTTTAATGTCATACCTCTCAGGAAATTCCCCCCAAACATTTTTCCAAATTGCTATGTTTGATTCTTTATCTCGTTTTTGAGTAATTAATGCAATATCAATATCAGACCTATGGGGAATATAATGATCAGAAAGAAAACTCCCATAAATTATTACCCAAAATTTATGTAGCTTTTGTAAATCTTCTTTAATTTCATTCAGATAATTCAAGTTGTTCATTTATTATTTTCTCCACATCTTTAACAAATTTTTTAAGATTAGCTACAAAATTTTCTTTTTCTTGAATTATTCTTTCTTCTTCAATTTTATTATATCTATGTACCAGTGCATTTCTTAAACCATTCAAACGGCGTAAATTCTTTAATAAGGCCTTCTGGAATATATTAAGATTTTCTAACTCATCAATATTTGAATAATCATCTCTAACTGTTATCCCCAAATCTATACATAGCATTGCGATAACATCCATTGCTGCATCAATAGAAACCTGAAGACGATAGAATAACGCATCAATATAGAAAATATTTTCTTCAATGTTATCAGGTAATAAAGAAATTTTATCAATTATAAATTCAAGTATTCGACTATATTGATCCTTACGTTTCAAATTAAATCACATAATTTGTTTTGGCAATCTAAAAATAAAATCTCTCTATTGGTATTAATATAGGAATATTTCATAGTATATTTAAATTTGAATCTAAATCTAACCTTTTATTTTTTTATAGTAATTTTTTTTCCTATTTTTAGTAAGCAAGAGGAAACCTAGATATTCTTCAAACATGAATACGCGGAAGAGAGTGTAGATTTAAATTAATTTCTGAACTTTAAACAATCTTATATTCGTCTGTATCCTCCTCTGGTAACTTTCCTTTTTGCGGATAAATACGGTGTTGATACTTTTTATCTTTGGTTAGAACTACTCCATATTCTTTTTCTTCTATCATTTTAGACTTTGCTTTATTCCTTTTCTGCTTTTTTTTCTTAATTTTTTTCATTACATTTTAAAGAGTGTATTAATTAACCTAATATTATTTTAATAGGATTATTGATAATAATTGATGTAAATTATATATATAATTTTAAATAAATATAAAGAGGATATTAATCTAGTTATGAATAAAATTTAAGGAAATTCTGAACCCCCAACAGAATTTCGAATTTTGTCGTTTAATTTTTTTTATTTTTGTTTCCATAAAATTAAGTATGGACAAGAAGCTTTAAATATCTAAAAGATATATATCTATATAACAAACTCTTAAAAAATAATAAAATTCAATAAGAATTAAAGTAATTATTTAAAAAAGTGGAGGAAATAAAAATGGCAGGTTCTGAATATATAAGTTGGAGTCCTATTAGAAGATTAATGAAACATAATGGGGCCATTATCGTTGCTCGTGATGCTGTAAATGAATTGGTTGAATGG
>JAEOTA010000064.1 GCA_016840085.1 Promethearchaeota archaeon | reverse complement strand
TATTGCATTAACCACGATTTTGGAACGATAGTCATCGGTTATAATAAAACTTGGAAACATAAAATAAAAATTGGAAAGCGTAATAACCAGAACTTTGTCCAAATTCCTTTTTCCAAATTAGTGTCCCTAATTAAATACAAAGCAGAGTTAATCGGGATTGATGTCATTTTAGAGACAGAATCTTTCACTTCAAGATGTAGTTTCTTAGATAAAGATCCAATTGAAAAGCATGAGAAATATCAGGGAAAGCGTATTTGCAGAGGTTTATACCACAGTCAAGAAGGGATCATTATCAATGCGGATGTGAATGGAGCATATAATATCCTTAAAAAAGCAGTCCCAAAAGCCATATCGGCAGATGGGATAGAGGGTGTAGGGTTACACCCATATTCTATTACAATTTCATAGCTGAAATTAAATATAGAATAGAATATTAATTTCATAAAAAGAAATTAAAAATAACCTTGGATTTGAATTATTAATATTAAAAAAATAAAGGGATAAGTTTGGAACAAAAATATATTTTAACTCATGATTTAGGGACATCTGGTAATAAAGGGGCATTATTTGATTTGAACTTAAATTTAATATCTCAAATTAAAGAAGAATATCCATTAGAATATCCAAAACCAGGATGGGCAGAACAAAATGCTGATTACTATTGGAATGCAATAAAGAAAGCTACTCACATTTTAATTCAAAAGAATAATGTAAATCCAGAGCAAATTTTAGCTTTATCGTTTGATTGTCAGATGAACTGTACTGTACCTATAGACAAAGATGGGTACCCATTAATGAGCTGCATTAATTGGCTAGATACACGAGCCGCTACTATAACTCGAAAATTTTCAAAGGGGATTATAAAAATTTCTGGTTTTGGGTTAAGGAATTTACTCATGTTTCTTAAAATCACAGGTGGTGCCCCTGGACATAACGGAAAAGATCCAATTTCTCATATTATATGGATAAAAGAAAATCTCCCTGAAATATATGAAAAAACCTTTAAATTTCTAAGTGTAAAGGATTTTATTATTTATCGATGCACTAATAACGCTGTAACCTCAAGAGATTTAGGTAATACCTCTTGGATGATGGATAGTAATATAGATAAATTTATATGGTCAGATAAAATATTAACTAAGTTTAAAATAGATAAGGAAAAATTGCCTCAGATAAGAAAAGCTACTGAAATAGCGGGAGAATTAACAACAAATGCTTCAGAAGATTTAGGATTAAAAACAGGACTTCCTGTTTTAGTTGGCTCTGGTGATTTAACTTCTTCTGCGATAGGATCAGGAGCAATTTTGGATAATCAACCAATTATCTGTTTAGGAACGGCTGACTGGGTTGCAGCTCATACATCAGAACGATTGAAAGATCTTCTTCATTATACTGGTAGTATATGTTCCTCTCAAGATAATTATTTATGTATTTCAAAACAAGAAACAGGAGCAGCTTGTCTCGATTGGATTATAAATCAAATGTTTAGGGCAGATATAGAAAGATTTAAAGAAAATAAAAATGACTTTTATAGCTATTTGGATTCTACTGTAGAAAAAACAGAGGCGGGAGCTAAGAATCTACTATTTACACCATGGATGTTTGGAGAAAGAAGCCCGTTAAATAACTCTAATGTTCGAGGTGGATTTTACAATCTTGGACTTAACCATGAAAGAGATGATCTACTGAGATCTATATATGAGGGTGTTGCATATAATATTAAATGGGCGTTAATTTATATTGAGAAGTTGATTGGTAAAACTAAAGAAATCAAATTTATCGGAGGTGGTGCAAAATCAGATGTTTGGTGTCAAATTATAGCAGATATTTTAAATCGAAATATCATTCAAATGGAGGATCCAGACTTAGCTGCTGCTAAAGGTTCTGCCATTATCTCTATGGTTGGTTTGGGAATTTTGAATAATTTTGCAGATGCTATTCCTTTGATTAGGATTAAGAATAAATTTACGCCTAATTCAGAAAATAAAAGTGTTTATGATAAGTTATTTGGTGAATATTTGAAAATCTACAAAAGAAATAAAGACATGTTTAGAAATTTAAATCCCTAAAATAAGCTTTAAACAATGGAAGCTCTTCTTTAATATCGCTTGCTTTATATATTTCTTTTTCATATCCTATAATTTTATTAACTGCTTCATTGATTAACTCGATCTCTCTATAAGCTCTTGGATTTTCATAAGTTTGGTTTTCATAATTATCATTCCATGGCTTTAATTTTGGTTTTGATTCGATATATCTTAAATCCCAATTGATTTTTTTTTTAAAACCTTCAGTTAACGGTTTCAAATTAAAATCATTCCATCTTTGAATCACCCAAGGAGCATATTCATGTAATTTATCGAAATCAAACTCAAGATCATTACGCCATTCAAATTGATGATCCCAATTGGCAATTGCAATAAAATTTTCATCTCTTGATTTTTGAGATGAAAAAAATTTCCAAGAATTGCGATTTATTTCCTCGTCATTAAAAGATCTTCCCTCAACGTATTGGAAAAAATAACCTATTTTATTTTGACTCTGTTTACTTATCTTGAAATAAATTTCAACTTGAGTAATGTCAATTTTATTCTTTAATACTTGTTCTTGATAAAGTTTAAAAATCGCATTTTTGGCTTCATTTGGATGGCATTTTCCAGAAAATACAGGATAATACACAAAACAATAAAAATTAAAATCATCTTGCTCTTTACCTTTGAAAATTTCGACCCAACACTCTAATGGTTTAATATATACATTAGATTTAATATAATTTATAATTAATAGAATATCTATAATTCCTGCTATGACTATTATAACAATTAAAAAGATTAAATTAAAATATATCGATGCCAGCAAATAAGCAAGTGCAATATAAATAAGTATAGCACCAGTAAGGAAAAAGAAAGCAATTAAAGAATTATATGCTTCATGCTCTTTATCTTTTTTTGTATATAGTATTTCTGGAGCATTTTTGATAATAATATCTTTACTGTATTCATTTATAAAATGTTGAAATTCAATTTTATCCCAATCAGTACCAGACATTTTATACAAAATTAGAAGTATGTTTATATAAATTTGATTTAATCTGATTAAAATATTAGTATTTTTTAAATTTTAGTCGAAGGATAATGGATGTTCTCTTTTCCAAATTTTAAATGCAAAGGAATTATCGGTACTTTTTTGAATATTAATAATTGTAAAAGTGTATTTAAAAAATAATTAAATCTATGCCCTTTGTAATTTTTAATTAATATTGTTCATTATAGGTATTGAAGTTATTGATGATTGATTTCGAGGAATTTTTAGATTTCGTAAAATCTCAAGATTATTATCAAGATCAAATATACCATATTGAGCATATCCCTGAACAAATTGCTCAATATCGTGATCTAGAAGAGCCACTAAGAAAAAGACTTCAACGCTGGCTTGATGATAACAATATTAGATTATGGGGTCACCAAGCTGAAGCAATTAATTTAATTCGTAAAGGAAAAAATACTGTAATTGTTACTTCTACGGCTTCTGGAAAATCTCTTTGCTATAATCTTCCTGTATTACAATCAATTTTACAAGAACCAAAGACGACGGCAATATATGTCTTTCCAACCAAAGCATTAGCAAGAGACCAATTGGCTATTTTATCAAAATTATTATCCGAAACTAATATAAAACAAAATAGAATTGGTGTTTACGATGGAGATGTAGAAGCTAATGAAAAAAGACTTGTGTTGTCAAACGCTAATATTATCATAACTAATCCTTACGGACTTCATTTCTATTTACCTTGGTTTAAACAGAAGTGGAGGCGAATTTGTCAAAATCTTAGATATATTGTACTTGATGAAATTCACATTTATCGAGGAATTTTCGGTTCAAATTTTGCATTCTTACTTAGAAGATTAAAACGAATGCTTGCCAATTATAATGTTAAACCTCAATGGATCATATCAAGCGCAACAATCCATAATCCAAAAGAATTCTGTGAAAAACTAGTAGGTGAAGAATTTGTTGTTATTGATAAAGATGATTCTCCTTCTGGTGCTAAGAAAGTTATTTTATGGGATTTACCATACGATGAGATTTCTAATAAGTATCGGTCAGCTCATCAAGAAACTAAGAATTTATTTGTTAGTCATTTAAAATATAAGAATGGAATTCAAACATTAACATTTACCCTTTCTAGAAAAATGGCTGAATTACAAGCAATTTGGACCAGAAATACTATTCCTGTTTTAAAAGATAAAATTTTTAGTTATCGTGCAGGAATAAGTAAAAAAAAAAGGAGGGAAATAGAACAGAATTTTAAATATAAAAAACTATTAGGCATTAGTTCTACTAATGCTCTTGAATTAGGTATTGATATCGGCTCTTTAGACGCTACAATAACTTCTGGTTTTCCAAGGACAATTTCAAGTTTTAAACAACAGATTGGACGTTCTGGAAGAGGAACTGATCTCTCTCTCTCAACTTTTATTCCTATGCCCAATCCATTAGATCTATTTTATATACATAATCCAGATCAGCTATTTGGACCTATTCAGGAAGAAATTCTAATTACATTAAATAATAAATATATTATTAAAAATCATCTATGCTGTGGTTCAAAAGAAATTCCCATTAAACTCGAAGATAATATAAACTTTGGAGTTTGCAATAAAGATTTATTTAACGAATGTTTGGATGATTTAGTTTCAGAATCTTTACTTATGAAAAGAGGAGATCGCTATTATTGGAATAGTGATTTCTTTCCAAATGAAAGATATGGGTTAAATGATCTCTCAAATAAAAGTTATAAAGTTTTATTGAGAACCAATTCAAATAATCAACTCTTAACGGTTGAAGATGAGAGTTATGTTTTCCGAGATCTGCATCTTGGAGCAGTGTATCTTTACGAAGCTGAAACATATTTAGTTGAGGAACTAGATTTAAATGAGAGATTAGTTTTTTTGAAAAAAGCAAATGTTGATTTTTATACCCAATCCTTAAAACATACAGAAATCACCCCACTTGAAGTGATTTCAGAAAGTAAAATTGGACCAGATAATAATATTGAAACTTATTTTGGTAATGTGAAAGTAGAACATGAATATTATTCTTATAAAGTTATAGATACTATTACTCAAGAAACACGCTCAAGACACGCATTAGACGATATTCCTCTTATTGAATTTGAGAGTCAGGCACTCTGGTACCTGATACCTTTTGATTATCAAAAAGAATTAGAAGAAAAAGGAAAAAAAGAAAATATAAATGATATCTTGGGAGGTTCAATTCATGCAATTGAGCACGCAATGATAGCGATGGCTCCAGCATTAGCTCAAATTTCTCGATGGGATTTAGGTGGTGTCTCAATCAATTTTGATCCCGTCAAGCAGCAGCCAATTATTTATATTTATGATGCTTATAGAGGTGGTATCGGGATATCAGAAGCATTATACTATAACTTGAATGACTTATTAAAACTTACATATAAATTATTAGAATCTTGTAGTTGTAGTTCTTCAATTACACCAGGGGGTTGTCCATGCTGCACTCTATCGCCTAATTGTGGCTCGAATAATGAACCATTATCTAAAGAAGGCGCTCTTTTTCTATTGCAACGGCTGTTAAGAATTAAATAATTATTTTTAGAAATAAGATAAATCTTTGAATATTTTTATTTAATTTACTCATTCTTTTCCTCAATATTTTAAAAATTGGTTGGCTTTTAAGATAAAAATCTAGAATTAATATTAAAATATCTAAAAAGATTGATAACGCATACTAAAGAAGAATTAGAATTTCTAAGAAAAATAGGTATTAATCCTAAAAATTTGAGATATAGATGGGAATGGGCCGATGAAGAAAAAACTTTGTCATTTTATCGAGAGGTTATTTATCCTCACTTTAATAGAGTCCCAAGTATAAAGGAAATTAATAAACTCGGTTATAGAGGTTTTTTGAATGCTTCAAAAAAAATATGCAAATCATACGTAGAATTTGTGAAAAAAGCAGGATTTACACCTAATGTGGAATTTAAATATGTCGGATTGGATTTTGATTCTTTAGTCAAATATTTTAAGAAAATTATATATCCAGAATTAAAGATTAGACTTTCGCTTGACGAAAGTACACCGCCAACTGCAACTCAAATAAATATGAATGGATATTCATCCTTTTTAACAAAAATCTATGAGGAAAATAAATCATATTACGATTTGATAAGAACTGCAGGTTTTAAAGTTAACTTTTTCAATCAAACAAAGGAAGAACTCTTATTTCTAAAAAAAATCGGAGTAAATCCTGAAACTTTAAAAACTAGATGGGAATGGGTTAATAAGAAGAATGCTTTGTTATTTTACCGTGATGTAGTATGTCCTCATTTTAATCGAGCACCTAAAAAAGATGACATTGATAATATAGGATACAGAGGGTTTAGAACTGCCGTTAGGAGAATTGGAATGACTCTGAATGATATTAAAAAGAAATTGGGAATAACTCTATACAATGAATTTAAATATGTTGGAATGAATTTTCAAGATCTAGTAAATTTTTTCATAAAAATCATTTACCCTGATTTAAAAGAAAAACTTTCACTTGAAGAGGGTAAACCTCCAACAAGATCTCAAGTTACATTTAATGGTTATAGGGGTTTTTTATACAATATAGATAAATTAAAAAAAAGTTACGGAGAGATATTAAAAGAAGCTGGTTTTGAACCACTAAAAGAATTTAAGTATAAAGGAATGTTATTTCAAGATTTAATTAAAATGTTTATGACTGAAATTTATCCTGATTTAATAAAAAGAAAAATTATAAAAGTTGGAACGGTTCCGACTGAAGATAATGTTAGATATAATGGATATAGTGGTTTCATTCAAAAATTAAAAAGATTGGGTAAATCTTGGACAGGTTTGTTAAGAGCAGCGGGATTTAAACCTAAATATCAGCATTTATATGATGAGAAAACCTATGAAGAATTGCTTAATTTTTTCAAAAACAAATTATATCCTCAACTTAAGCAAAAATACTCACTAAACGAAAAAGAAGCGCCTCTTTACGACCATATTGAGAAACATTATAGGGGTTTTATAGCAGCTTTAACAAAAAAAGGAAAAAAATATTCAGATATAATATCCGAATCAGATTTAATCTCAAATGATATTATTGGAAAAAGAGTTGGAGTTAAGCTACATTACGTTTTAGAACTTATTTTTATGGAATATACTAAAAAATTTAACTGTCATTCATATTTTGAAATTTCCTCTAATTTAAATTCATCTAAAAGATCTGATAATTCAATTATAAGAAATTTAAATTTTAAAAAAACTATAGAATTAAAACAAGACTTGATCACGATTCCAGAGAATATTAAACTAGTCAATATTGACTATACACTTAGTTCTGATCGACATAATATTGAAAAAAAAGTTAAAAAAGGATATCAAGGTAAAGAAAAATGCCTTATTATTGTTTATTTAGGAGCAAATAAAGATACAATTAAAGTTCCAAATGAAATACCTTATAGAAAGAATATTCTAATATTGAATTATCAAGATTTTGCAAAATTTATAGGTTATTCAGAGACACATTTAACGGAATTTAATAGAGCTGTGAAATTAGCAAGACATGCTTGCTTTATTCCCAAAGCTTATAAAGAACTAAACTACTTAGCAAAAAAAGCAAAAAAAGAATTGAAGAAATATAAAAACCAACAAGAAGAATTTGAACTTTACATTAAAAACAAGGGATTAATGTATCTTTTAAATGAAGATATAAGCGATGTAAATCTAGATAAATGGATAGATGGAGGAATAAAAGAAGGAGGGGAGAAAGAATCATCCAAAGATGAAAATCAAGCTCCTGAATCTTTTAAAGAAAAAAACTATGATTATATTATCAAGGAGAACAAGCAAGAACATCCCTTTGATCGTAGATTTGATAAAGTTGAAGAGGAGGACGATTTTAATGATCTATATTTATGGATTTCTGCAAAGGTAAGGGAAGATATTGAGAAAAATAAAAGTAAACTATTTGAGCGAGTCAGGGAAGAAGTTAAAAGAAAGAATGAAAGTCTTAGTATAAGAGAAGTGCAACATTATTATAAGAGGGAGGCGTTGGAGCCAAAGTTCTCGAAAGATAGAAATCCCTTGAAAAGAGAATTTGATGTTGAAATTACTAGAGATCAAATTCTGAGCAAAACTGATATGGGATTAGAAACTCTCTCAAGAGAGGATTCTTATATAAGAGTAGAAAGAGTATCAGAAATACAATATGAGCCGAAAATTGAACCAGATATAGAGCCAGTACCAGATATAGAGCCAGTACCAGATATAGAACCAGAACCGATTACAGAACCAGTACCAGAAATAGAGCCAATACCAAATATAGAACCAGAACCGATTACAGAACCAGTACCAGATATAGAACTAAAACCGATTACAGAACCAGTACCAGAAATAGAACCAGAACCGATTACAGAACCAGTACCAGAAATAGAACCAATACCAAATATTGAACCAGTGCCAGACATTGAACCAGTGCCAGATGTAGAACCAGATATTGAACCAATACCAGACATAGAACCAGTACCAGATGTAGAACCAGATACTGAGCCAGTACCAGACATAGAACCAGATATAGATCTCAAAGAAGTCCCAATAGGCGATTTTATAGAAGATGATATTGAAGGTCTTGATCAAATCGATGAGGAGGAGGATGTTGACGATTCGTTAAGTGGACTAGACGATGAAGAGGATATAAAAAATATAGGAGAAATAGATGAAAATAAAGATGATATTGATGATCTTGTAGATTATGATGACGGAGATCTTGAACCAGGATTAAGTCCAGATGAAAATGTGTATGATCCAAACGATCCAATTAACATAGTTAATATCTCAGATTATGCTCCTGAAGTTTTACAGAAGAGATATCCTTCTGAGGTATATCCATATTGTCCTGATGATTATCCTGGAGGGTGATTTAAGTAATAGTAATTTATTTGTCTAATGGTATTCGAAAATCTTTAACTTTAAATAAATTAAATTTAAAATCATTATATTGATTTATTTAGAGATTAGAGTGTAAAGATTTCATGACAATGAAAAATTCAATTTTATTCTGGCAGACTCAAGTGCATCTTACTCAGGCACCACAAATTTTTAAACCAAAAGAAATTCCTAAAGATGCGGTTCCTTTTTACCAAATACCAGAATATATTAGGTCTTTTCTTTCAGATCCTTTTGGAGATGATCCTAAATCTACTTATGGAGTTGAATTTATAGCTAATAATCAAGTAGAAGTGATATTTTTCACCAAAACCAAATCAGAAGACGAAGCGATTAAGCTTGGGCATGCATGGCTTTCAAATTTGAGATATAAATTCACTGGTTTAGACGGAAAAGTAATTGCAAAGCCAATAACTAATGATTGTATAGAAAAGAATAATGGATCTAAGCTATTGGAAATAGAACTGCCAGAAGGATTGATAAGGAATAAAGTTAATATACTAGAGAGATTTATTAACGCTTTCTATTATAAAAACGACCAAACTGTGAAACTTATTTTAATTTGGCGGAGAGATCCTATTCTTGGCACTTCTCAAGAGAAATCTAATAGCTATAATTTAAGGATTTTTGTATCCTATACTTCAAATCGCACTAAAACTAAAGTAAATTCAGAGACTAAGGGAATCTTACAATTTCTAGTAATGGATATAGAAAATACTACAGGAAAAAGAGCATGTATTAATGAATCTAATAATGTGTCACACTTAGATATTTTAGCAGGGAATGTATTTGAGAATGACCATAACTATTTGAATTCTGTTGCTGTAGAAGATATTGATTTAGATTTTCCTAAAAATCTACCATTGCCACGGTTACCGATTTTAGAAAATGAAAATGTGAGATATATTGATATTAATGATGAATTTAAAAAGAAAGCGATCAAAATAGGGCGTCATATTAAAAATGGAGTAATTACAGACCATGTTACCTATGTCCTAATTAAAAAATTACCTCAGGATTTAGTTATATTTGGCAAATCAGGTTGTGGGAAAACATATTTTCTTGCAAGATTTATACAAGAACTCTGTAAAAAAGCTAAAAATGTAGGTCTTTTAGTTCTAAATGTAGCGAAATCATCTCAAGAGATTTATTATCAAGATTTTTCAACAGTAAAATATTCTGATGATGAATTTCAGATTCCGTATTTTTTTGAAGGACAATACTTAGAAAAATGTTTACAAGAAACTGCAACTTATATATGTGCTTCCTTAGGGTTAAAGAATGTTTTTGAAAAAATAATTTATCGTACTGCCATAGCGTTTATAAAGAAAAATAAGAAATTACCAGAATTATTAGGAACCTTACTTAAAGGCGTAGAAAATTATGTTAAAAACAATCCTTATGGCGCTGATGTTCAAGCTAACTTATTACAAGCTCTTAGGAATAGGATTAAAGTATTCTCTGAAGAAAAAGTACAGAGTGTTCTTAAATTAACTAAAGATTTACCAAAATGGTTTAAAGATTGGATAGATGGTAAGAATATATTTCTTGATTTGTCAATGTGTAATAAATTCACTAAAGCGATAATTGTAAATGCGATATTTCAACTCGTCAGAACTCATACAAAAGATACTGAAATTGAGGAGTTAAAACACCTCATTGTTATTGATGAAGCACATGCCATTGTAGAAAAACCAATTACCAGAAACAGCGATGATACCGATTTCATCATGAAAGAGCAAATGGCAAAAATATTCTCTGAACTATTAAAGGAATATCGGAGCCGTGGGGTTGGTTTTGTTATTGCGGATCAATCTCCTGACAACTTGTTTAGGGATGTTGTTTCTCAACCAAGCATAAAAATTATTTTTAGAGAAGACTTTCCTAATAATACTCTTTTTTCTGAAGATCCTATTGAGCGGCAAATGTTAACACAGCTACCTAATAGATTAGCTTTAGTGATTAATGGTGCTACAGGAGAAAAATATCTGGTTAAATCATTAGATTATATACTATATAATCAAAATAGTGAGAAATGAACATGACGATAATTTTAGATGTTATTAAGAGAATCAAAAAAGAAAAAACAAGGCTCTATAACGAAATTTGTGAAAATTTTAAAGAATTACGAGTGAATAAGGAAAATATCGAAGAGATTTTAAAAAATTTAAAAAAATCTTCAGAGGATTTTTTAGAGGAGATTTTAAAACGAGAAGAATTCAGAGACAAAAAACCAGAACTACGGAATATTATAGATTTATCCAAACAATACATGCAAAAGAGGGATTTAATAGAGGAGATTTTATGGGATCTAAAAAAGTTTAGAATATATAGGAAAGATAGAAAAATTCTTAAGAAGAAATTAAGAAAATACAAAATCGAAAAACAATATCGAATATTATTTAAAAAAAAATTAAATGAATTAAGGCGAATCTTGGAGATAAATAGAGCAATTTCATTAAAATTTGACGAATCTGAATTGTTAGAAAACATATACAAAAAAATACAAACCTTTTGGATCCTTGAATCCATTTTAGAAAAGTATCAAGAAGAAGATTATATTGAAGGGCTTAAAAGAATCCTCTTAGCTTATGGAGATGAATATTCTTTAGAATCCCTTTTTCCTTTTCTGAAAAAAATAGCAGAGAAAGAGAAGATAAAAATACTTGGAGCCAGTAGAAATAATCTTGATATCTTAAATAAGAACCTCGAAAAATACAAAAAATACATAAAAGAAAGGGTATCAGACCATTTTGAGTTAATTCCAATTTTCGAAGAATGTTTAAGTGAACTATACTATATAGGAGATTCAAATTTAAGGTATCGAGTACAACAAGTAGAAAAGTATAAGGAGAAACATGAAAATTGGATAGAAAATTTTCCAACTGTATTAAATATGTATAAATCAGCACGTAATGAAGAAAACATTTTTATTAGAGAGGAAAGAGAAACTTTAGACCAAATTTTGTTTTATTTAAGAGAACAAGAACAAGAAATGTTAGAAACAACAAGGAGGGCTGGTTATGTGAAGCCTGAACGAATTTTAGAATTAATTGAAGAATATAAAGATATTTATGAGTTCGAAAGACATAGAAGATGGGCAGAGCATGAGAAAAATCAATATAATTTTCTCAAACGACATTAACGTTGATAATTCTTTAGTGAATTACTAATTATATAAATCAAATCTTGACGCTAAGCTTTAGAATTATTTGAAAATTGGATAAAATCCTTCAATTTAATAAAAAATAATTCATTTTTCAAGGATTTTATAAACATAAAAAATTTATTGTTAAATAATAATATATTAATAAATACTGATAAAAAAAACCAATGCTAACTATTGAAAAACCGCCTCTTAAAACATTTAGAATTGACTTTAAATTTATCAAGCCAGAAAAGATTTCATTTGAGATGATGGCTAAAGTTGAAGCACTTCTTAAAAAAGATTATCCGAGTATTCCTAGTTTAGATATAATAGAATATCCTTATGATATTCAAATTAAAGCAAAATTACCCATTCAAATAGGGCCTATCCGATTTTTAAATGAAGAAAAAAAAGAGCAAGTTCAGCTTTTTTCAGATGGATTAATATTTATTTTTACGGAGTATACTCACTGGGCTGATATTAAAGATCAGATAATAGAGATTGTATTGAAATCATGTAAAATCTTAAATTTAGATGAAATTCAGCAATTTAGAATGGAATATATCGACGAATTTCTTTTTCCTAAAAAAGACTTTAACTTAGCAAATCACTTCAAATTATATATTAATAAACCAGAAAATTGGAATATTAACTTTAATGACTTTCACCTTGGTATTACAATTATTGATCAAGAAAATGATAAATTTATAATTCGCTTACGTGGAATACCTAACAAGGAAAAGGAAAATTTTCTATTTCGATTAGAAAGTATTTATATAAAGAAACGAGTATTTTCAATAGATAAAAAACAAGTATTAATTGATGAATTAAACAGTACTCATGATGCAATTATTGATTATTTTTATAATATTTTAAGTGAAAATTTAAAGACTAAATTAGGTGTAAAAAAAATTGGCTGAAGTTCAAAATTCATTTTACAATGAAGATTTTCTTGAAAATTTTTCTAATGGTGTCATTACTGCATATAAAAATTTTGAAGAGTGTGAGAAAATTAATGAGATTGAAATCACAGAAGTTTCTGCAGCCCCTGCCATAGAAGAGAAGGAGAGTTTTATAATTAAAGTTGCCAACCTGTTTTATAAAATTCTAAATCCATTATTTGATGTTTTAAAGGAGTTTTATAATAGTTTTAAAGAGATTCTACCTTTAATTTTTGATAAATTTATAGAAGGCCTTTTAGTATATTCAAAAAAGACAAAAAAGCAATTATCCATTTCATTTGAACAGATTTTCAAAATTTTCCAATTTTTTGGTTTAGAAGAGATATATCCTGAGACATTTGATAAAATTAATGCTGCTCTTCAATGGAAAATTTGCCAAGTTAATTGGATTGACAGAGATTTCCTGCATTCTTATAAAAATTCACTGTTATCGAACACATCCATTGAAATTATTAATGCAATAAATGATTTGATTGATCTTTTAAATATGATAGAAAAAGAAAAAGAAAATGATCGACAATTCGAAGAAGAAATATTAATGATATTAGAATCTTAATTATCATAAAATTGATGTGAGCTATCTGAATGATTTATCTTGAAGAAACTCCCAATACACTCAAACAAGGAGATATTTTACAAAACCTGCCTAAAATTACACCAAATCAAATCAATTTTGAAGAAGTAAAAGAACACTGGTTAAAATCCATAAATTCAGATAAGTTGCCAGAAAAAGCTAATTATACTGTCAAACCTTCATTAGCTAATGGTGTTATTTTATCTCAGTCATGTGACATACGTCCTGATTTCTCTATCCTTTTTGCTGAGCTTAAAAATGTACCAAGTAATAGATTATCTTCAAAGGATTTAGAGAGAAGAATTAAAGGCATTAAAAGCATAATAAGAGATGATACTAGAGCACATTATTTTCCTCCTTCTGATAAGATTGAATTATTTAAGGAACCAAAATTATTAGACTTCAAAAGTCTTTTTCTTTTACCGTATGACTTTTTCGAAAAGAGTCTTGAAAAATATTTTGTTGCTAGATTAAAAGATGAAGCTCAAAAAGTATTATGTGAAAAAATATCAAGATTTTTTACAAGATTTGCGTTTGAGGATATAATTTTTTTCAATAATAATGAAATCACTTTTTATTTAGATTCTATTTCAGATGAAGACAAAAAAATTGCCAAACAAATATTAGAAAAACTGAAAATCAATAGTTCTTCTAGATGATAACATTTTTTTAAACTTACTACAAAAAAGATACAATAAAGATTTTGGCTTATTAGATATAATTAAAAGGAGAATTGACGCTTTAAATTCGGATAAATGGAAGTTTCTCACTAAAAACATTGAGAAAAAAGAAGATGAAACGCTTTTAACTATTAGAAATGATAGATCATACAGTTGGCAACAGTTTGGTGTAAATTGGACAGTAAAAAGGGACAATGAAGAAATTAAGTCAAAAGTAAATAGATTCCTTTAAAACATATATCTATTATTCTTCGGATTCAGAAATTTCATCATCTATTAAACCATAAGGGGGAATATTTGGATCTCTAGTAAATTTAATACAAGTAAATTCTTCATATTCAGGAGGGGGTACATTATCGACTATTATTAATTGTTCTAAAAATTTTTTTTCTATAAGTTTCTTATATTCATTGTAAATACCCTTTACTATCTCCTCATCTTTATAATCTTCTTCCTTAGTATTTAATCCTATATTTGATTGAGGACAATCAACTAAGAAAAATCCTGGATGAGTAGACTCATAAGTAGCTAGAATTTTAAATAAAGCTATATGCCATGCTTGAGTTATTATTACTGTCGCTCCAAGACTACCTAAAGATTGATAACTCGTGTCTCTTACATAAGGAGTAAGATCATTATCTATCTTTACATTTTCATCCAATTTTGGAAATTTGAGTTTAGATAAAGTTTCATAAAAACAATTGGAGAAATCCTTTAAAATTTCTTCATAAGGTTTTATTATTTTTTTCTTCAACATTTTAATATTTTTATCTAATACTTCAATTTGTTTACTGATTTTTCCAAACTCTTTTTGATAATCTTCAAGAATTTTATAATAACCTATTTTTTCCTCAACATTTTTAATTTCTATTTTAATTTCTTGAATCTTTGAATAACTCTGTTCCCTTAGCATAGTTATAGGAGATATCAACGAATTAATTCTGTTTTCTAATTCAATAGATTTCTTAGAAAAGTCTAGTTCATCAATTTTTATATTATGTTCAAATTCTGAAATTTCACTTTCTAAATCTTCAATAACAGTTAGTATCTCATTAAATCTTCTTTTTAATCTTGAGAGTTCGGTTGTAGGGTTTTCAAATTGGGAGATCTCTAATTCAGGAAGTTTATTTTTACATAACTTACAATTATCCTTATTAGGAGCATCGCCGATTAATTCAAGACAAACAGGACATCTAACAATATTTAATGGATCAATTAATCTTTTTGCTTCTATTAATGCTTCAATCCCCCAAATATCTTCTTCATATTGCCCCAAAAGAGTCATCATTTTTTCTTTTAAAACAGATAATGAATATGGTTTTTATTTTTTTTTTAATTAATAATAAACCTCAATAATAAAGAGATTCAACATATAAAAAGCAAGTTTTATTTGTTTTAATAATAATCTTTAGCTAAAATTAACTTTTGGATTTAATATAAAATTTTTAAAGGACAAAATTATATTAATTATGCTATCAAATAGATACCTATAAAGTTAGGTTTAAAATTTATATTGGGTTTATTGGGTTGGCATCTTATACTTCAACTTTCAAAATAGTACTCTTTGGAGATAGTCAAACAGGAAAGACTACTTTAGCTCATAGATTCCTAACAAATCTTTTTAAAGAAAACATTCAAATGACATTAGGAGTAGACTTTTTATTAAAAGCAATTGAAGTGGATGGTGAAATGGTAAAGTTACAAATTTGGGACTTTGCAGGAGAGGAAAGATTTAGATTTCTTTTTCCTTCTTATATTCGAGGAGCAAGTGGAGCTATTTTTATGTACGACATAACTAATTATGGATCATTAGCTCATATAGATGATTGGTTTGAAATTGTTGAAAAAGAAATTGAATATGATCTACCAATTATTTTTGTAGGTGGAAAAACGGATTTAATTCATCTTAAAGAGATTTCAACTAGAAAGGCAATGCAAATAGCAAAACTCAAAAACGCAGATGGATTTATTGAATGTAGTTCTAAAACTGGAGAAAATGTCCACAAAATATTTAATTTATTAACCAATATAATCTTAAAAAATAGAAAAATAGAATAACCGCAATAATTCCATTAGAATTTTATCTTATATTTAATAATCTCACCTTATTTTCACTTGGTTTTCCAGTTACTGGGTTCCACTCCCGATATTTATAAAATAGTCTCTTTAACTTTTCAAAATTAGGTGATTTTCCAGCAGATCCCCCCTCTAAAAAGGGTCTTAAAAGAATTTGTGGTAATCTGTCATCAGCAGGAGTTAAACCCATTTTGATATTAAACATTCTTTTCATATTTAAAATCCTTTCTCCATATAATTTAATTTCATCTAAACCAAATTTCAAACCTGTAGTATGTTCTATTAAGGCTGCTACTTGAGAGGGTAATGGATTACAAAAAGAACACAAGATTATTGAACTATATAATGCCCTATAATCCATAATTATTGAACAAGTTTTTGCCATCTCCTCATCCTCTGAGAAATTGTCAAGTGTAAGTGTTGGAGCATTAATCTCTTCAAATGGTATACCCATTAAAACATAATACATATCACAGAGATTATGTGAAGGTCCTTTATGTGCACCTCCTATTCCATACGCAATCGCCATCCCATAATTAGATCGGATATCATGGTAAGTAACTTCCAATCCATTTACAGTAGCAATCTCATCTTGAGAAATATTAAATTTTTTAGCTAGAGCATTAGAACCTTCTGCTAAGACATTACCTATCCCTTCTCGATACACAATTTTTTCTAAGAGTTTTTCAGCAACTTTAATATTGCCCCATTCAGGGTTTATACCATCGATTTCTTTGGAAGATATATTCCCTAAAAGATAGTGATGGGTTAAACAACCAATTATACCTCCAGAACTAATAGTATCTATTCCATAGTCAAAACATTTTTTATTCATATAAACAATAGATTCTAAGTTATCATTTAAAAGTAAACTGCCATAGCTTACAATAGTTTCATATTCAGGCCCTTCAATTTCTTCTGTTTTATATATACCTTCTTTAATAGCAACTCTACGACCACATCCTATCACACACGAGTGACAATATCTATTTTTAACCAGTAGATCTTGTGCCAAAGTGATACCAGAAATCTTATATGCGCTTTTCCATTTTGATTGATTAAAATACTTAATAACTAATTCTCCTGTAATATTATATGTATCTATTAAAGCTGATGTGCCAAATAAACGTTGAGCTTCAGTAGTAATAGAGGATATTACATAATCTCTTGCTTTCTTAATTGCCACTTTTAGATTTTCTTCATTGGCTACATCTAATTCAGTCTTCTTACCTTTAACAATAATTCCTTTTAACTTTTTTGCTCCTAAAATAGCACCCATTCCAGTTCTTCCTGCAGCTCTTTCTTCAGAGATTATATTAGCATATTTTACTAGATTTTCACCAGCTTGACCTATACAAGCAACTTTTGCCTTAGGATTTCCAAAAACTTCTTTAAGTTTCTCTGTAGTAAAATAAGTACCTTTTCCCCATAGGAAACTTGCATCTTTAATATTGACATCCTCATCTTTAATTTCCAAATAAACTGGAACATCTGAAGCTCCAGAAATTATTATACCATCATAACCTGCTTTTTTAATCTCTGCTCCAAACCAACTACCACAATTAGATTCCCCCCATATACCTGTATAAGGAGATTTAGAACATACAACCCATCTTCCTGTATTTGGTGCAAAAGTACCGTTCAAGGGACCTGTCATTATTATTAATATATTTTCAGGTGAGAGAGGATCTGTATTCTTATCCAACTTATCGTATAAATAGCGACAAGCATAACCAGCACCTCCAAGATAACTTTTAGCAATTTCATTATCTAATGGTATTTTACTCACTTTAGATTCTGTTAAATCTATTGATATCAAACTCCCTCTAAATCCTTTTATCATTTTGATTTCACTTTTTTTATTATTTCAATTGAATAAGTGGTTAAAGTAAATTTTTATTAATTTTTTTTTCACTAAGTTCTTCCTAATAATGTTTATCAGACGAATTTTTCTCGGTTATTAAAAGAATTTTTTTAAGAAAGACTATCACTATGTTATATATGAGAGAATTAAAATATAATGATCTAATATCTCCAACTTTATCACCTGATGATTATTTTGAATTATATAAAGCTAAGCTAGTAATAAAAAGTAATTTTGAAAGCTATACACCAAAGTTGAAAATTCTTGATAAAATTAAAAAAATATTAAAGGAAAAAGACCAAAAATTAAAGATAATTGCATTGGGCGCGGATTGGTGCCCTGATTGCTCAATGAATGTGCCTCATATGATGAAAATCATAAAAACTTTAAACTCTGAAGATGTAACCCTGCAAATTTTATATGGCATTATGGTAAATGCTTTACATAAACCAGGAGAGGTAATATAGCATAAAAAGCGTTCTCCACCTGAAGCAATTCATCCTAAGTTTGGCTTAAAAGCTATCCCAACGTTCTATTTTTTTAACAAAACTGGTGATCTTATAGGGATCATCGTGGAACATCCAAAATGGCATTCGACTCTCGAAGAAGATTTGCTTGAAATCTTAGAGAAAAAGATGTAGGAGAAAAACTAATTCCAATTTTTTTATTACATAATTTTAAATCAATATTTAAAATTTAATATATATCTTTCTTTTATATTTTCTAACAGTAAAGTTTCAATACTTAATATTTGGAATTTATTATAATTATAATCATAATTTTGTTTAGGAATCGCAGTTTTCTCTTAAATAATAATAGTAGAGGTCCATATTTATCTTGAAGATAACTCTTAGTTTATGGGACATTGCTGGTCAAGAGCGGTTTGATTTCTTTAAAACTGATTTTTTCAACGGAGTTACAGCAGTAGCATTAGTATTTGATCTTTCTCGCCCTGATACATTTGAAAATATAGACGAATATTTTAACGATCTACGTGAACGTTCAGGAAACATCCCAATTATATTAGTTGGTAATAAAAATGATTTAAAAAAAGATATAGGTGAAGCTATATCTAGAGAAAAAATAATACAGAAAGTAAATCAATACAATTTATTTGAGTTTATGGAGACATCAGCCTTAGAGCATAAAAATGTGGATAAATTGTTCTATAGGTTAGCTTTAATTTCATTATTAGATTTTAGGGGGAGATTAGGCGAAATTGTTGATTCAAATCATTTTAGGTTTAAAATATTGCTTGTTGGGGCGGCGGCTGTCGGTAAATCTTCATTAATTAATGCTTTTGTCAAAAAAAGTTTTGAAGAAAATTACAAATTAACCGTTGGTTTAGATTTTATGACACAAGATCAAGAAATCCAGGATGATGATTTACCTAAAGAAACTCTGGAATTGATTAAAAAATCAGTAAAGGAATTTAAAAAATTAACTAAAAAATTGTATAAGAGAGAAGAATTAGAGATAGGTAAAATTAGTAGTGAACAGAAGGTAATTCAAAATATAGAACCGGAACCTATTCCTAAAAATGATAGTATAGTAGGCAAGGAAAAGGATAAAAAAGCAAAAAAAACAAGGAGATATTATTTTATTATTCTCTTAATAATAATTGTGATAATTTTACTTATATACGTGTATTTTTACTTTTTTCGTTAATTTATGTTTTTAAAGAAAAAAAATTAAATTATCTCTTCTTAATTAACTTAACATAAATAGGTGTGAAGTATGAGTATTGAAGAATTAGAAGAAGAAGTTGAAAAATTATTAGAAGAGAGAGATAAAGTAGAAGAAATTTGTGACACCCTTCCTCAATGTGAAGAAGATGATGGATGCGAAACATGCGAAACATATGCAAAAATAGCTGAACTCGACAATAAAATTGAAGAATTAGAAGATAAAATAGAGGAACTGATGGGAGAAGAAGAAGAGGAGTAATAAAACTATATTAAATCAAATAAAAAACTTAATTTTTATTTTCTTTGGATTTCTTTCTTTTTAAAAAAAATTGAATTTAAAGGTTTTTAAATAGTCTCTTTAAACCTCTCGACATAATAAACTGTTGAATTTGTTTTGTACCCCCTACTACTTCTAAAATCCGTGATACGCTAATATAATCATGCATTAAAGTGTTATCGCATACTCCAGCTCCTCCCATTAAATTTGCAGCTTCAAAGCATACTTTTTTAGCTAAATTGGCACATATATATTTATATTGACTTGCTGAGTTAACCATTGACTGAGCTATTGGATCAGGTAAATCTCCATATTTTTCGTGTTTTTCATCATAAATTTCTGCGAACTTGAGCACTCCATGAGTTAATGCTGTTGTTTTAGCCCATAAATCTGCTAAGGAAAAACCTACCCCTTGAAAAAGTAAAATTTCTCTATCAAATTGTTTTCTCATATTTGCATAAATAACTGCGTGTGCTAATGCACCCCAACAAGCACTTATACATCTCACAGCGATAGCTATCCTTTCAGGAATCAAACCCTCGAAAAGATGCTCCCTTCCCTTCCCTATTCCTCCCAATACATATTCCTTTGGAACTTTTAGATTATTAAGGGTCTCCTTTCCTATATATAGTTTAGGTGTCCAAGGTATTCCTACGCGTTCACAGTTCCATCCCTCCCAAGAGGTATTAATCAGAAACTGTCCCAATAAATTTCCTTGATTTTTCTCCGCAGTAGCATAGGCAATTGCCCATTTTGATTTAGGAGCATTCGTATTAAAAATCTTGGTCCCATTGAGTAAAAAGCTCCCATCTTCCTGTTCGTCACATGTGGTCAATTGGTGAACCGCATCAGACCCTCTTTCTGGTTCAGTCATTAATAAACATCCTACCACTTGACCAGTGACAAGTTCTTTCAACGCTTCCAATCTTTCAGGAACATCTTCATGATGGGCATAAATCGGGTTAATACAAATAACAGTTGCTCCAGAACCCATTGCAAATTGAGGATCGAAGTTATCAAGGGCGAGGATTCTCATGAATTCAATAGCCATTCCATAATCTTCATAATTCAAATCAATACATGAGTATGGAGTTTGACGAGTTATATACCCTTCTTTTCCAAAATCAGGATACCACTCATAAACATCTTCATTAGGACCATGAGTTATTTTATTTTTTGCTTCGTAATTTACGCAGAAATCCTGAACTTGCTTAAGGAAATTTAATTGTTTATCAGTTAAGATTACCCTTAGATTATCATTTACAAAATTATATCGGTTGTCAAGGCTCAATTTTTCTAAAATTTCGTCATTAATAACTTGAGTTTTATAACGTTTATTTTCACTCATTTTAATAAAATATTCAAATTTTTAATTTTAATAATGTTTAATTAAGATATTATCCTTTTAATTTTTCAAATATAAAAAGATTTAAAGAAATCAGATGTCCGTGTCATAAAAACACAATTTATTTATTATTTTCCTTAATTCCTTTTTCTTTTTATTCCGGTATTAATCGTAAAGTGCCTTCTAAATTCTCAGAGATAGCTTCTCGTGTAAATAAAAAAGGAATATATTTTCCTTTTACCCATGACTTTATCATATCTTTATAATGTCTATGAAATGGTAATCCAGATTGTCCTCCTGGAATGACTGTTATTGATTTATCCCAATCCGATAAATCATGTATATGACGGTATGAAGGTCCTACTACGACATTATAATTGTCTAAAGGGTCAAAAGAACCATTATTTAGCGTATTTGAATCTCCACCAATTTTAAAAGGACCTATATTTAATACTTTTGCATCCTCATTAACAAGTGAAAATGGATGGACAAGTGTAAGTTTATGTAGATTTCCCCACTGCCATTTTTTATAATCAGATGATAATTTATCTGTTAGAAAATTAATCGTATTTTTAAAGGAATTAAGCAGAATATCTTCAAGTTCATTTTCATTTTTTTCATAGGAATCTAAAATTCTTTTTAGATTAAAAGGGCGACTACCCAGAAATGTTTCTAATAAATCTTCACCAATTAATGGTGTTAGAATGAATTCAAGCGTCTTTTGATGCCATATTTTATAAATTGTGCCAGCAATACTATTTTTAGCCAAATGATAATCCCATTCCTCTAAAATAGTGATAAAGTGAGAATATTCTTCTGAAATTTTAGCAGATTTTAAATATTTTAACATTATAGGCAATAATTCTGCAGCTTCTTCAGTATATCTATCAAGTTGAAATTTCTTAAAATCCTCTATTGAAAATTTTTCTTTTGATTGTAATAACTTCTTTAACCTGATTTGTCTAAAGGGTTCAATCCTGTCTTGTGCTATTAATAGACCATTTGGCGCCTTATCCTCATTATAGTTAGCGGTATATATAAAACCCACTTTAGGATTATAATTTGAGTATAATTGTTCAAAAGATGATAGACTCTTCCAATTATATTTTTCATCTGTGCCTGGAGTTATCTTAGATCCATCCCCATAGTTTCTTACGGGAATTCTTCCACCATGTTGATGCCCTATATTCCCATTTACGTCACCATAAATAAAATTCTGAGGATTGATGGTTATATGTTTTATTCCATTTCTGAATTCCTCCCAATTTGAAGCATTATTTACTTTGATAAAGCCCATGATATTGTTCTGGAGTTCTGGTTCAAAACTTGACCATCGTAACGCATATTTTCCAGGAAGATTGAAATTATAATAGTTCAAATTTATTTCATAATAATCAACCAACGGACCGAATTTTGAAATTAGAACTTTATGAGGTATTGGTTCAGATTTACCTTGGACTCCTATTAACTCTTCAATTGCTTCAAAATCAATCCATTTCCCATTATATTTATATTGATTCTGATTTTGAGGATTCAACTCCAATTTAAATAAGTCAATTGTATCGGCAGTAACATTGGTTAAACCCCAAGTTATATTCTCATTATGCCCTATAACTACCATTGGTAATCCAGGAAGCGAAGTACCCATTACATTTAATTCTGGACAATTTAAATGAATTAAAAACCATAAAGCAGGACATGTAAGTGGAAGGTGAGGATCATTTGCATGTAATACAGCTCCAGATTCTGATTTATTGGAACTTACAACCCAAGCATTACTACCTAAAGATTCACTAACATTTACTTCTGAAAATAAAGGGATGAATTGTTTAGCCTTTTCAGATCCTAGTTTGGTTATTAAGTGCTCTCGCAAAACTTCTAGAGGATAATTCCAACTACTTAATCCCCATTCAATCAAACTAATAATTTTAAAAGAATCTTCTAATAACCACTCACGAGGTTTAATATCCAAAATAGAAAATTCAATAGGGGGATTATTTTGGGCTTTTTTAATACCTAGATTTACACCATTCACATACGCATTTAACCAGCGATACATGTCTGAATCTTTATTTTCTTCTATTTTTTTCGCGCATATTTTCGCTAATCGATGTAATCCAATTGTTCTATAGTATTTATCACCTAGAAGTGCTGCTTCACCCGATATTTCTGATAATTTTCCCGATATTAAACGTCTAAAAGTATCCATTTGCCATAATCTATGACTTGCATGGATATAACCTTGAGTAAAATATGCATCCCTCACTGATTTCGCATAGACATGCGGGATACCCCATTTATCCCATAAAATTTCAACCTCTTCTTGAAGTCCCTTTACCTTTTCTGATCCTGATATGGGTGGAAAGGCATTTTTAGCAATATTAAGTAATTCTTCCATTTTTAACTCTTCTCAGATTAGAATTTGTAATTATTAATCTTGCATGAGCTAAAAGGAGTACCAATTAAAAAAGAAATAGAAAAAAAAAAAGATTTTAGAGCATTTTGAAAAGTTGGCGGAGGCTCATGCTCATGATATATTGCTGAATTTGTCGGGTTCCTCCAATAATCTCCTGGATTCTAGAAATATTTATATAATCTTCCATTGCTGTATTATCTGATACACCAGCACCACCCATTAAATTGGCAGCTTCATAACAGACCTGTTTGGAGAGTTTAGTACAATGATACTTAAGTTGAGAAGCACTTGCAACCATTACACGAGAGATATTCGTTGGGATTTTTCCTTCAAATTTTTCCATTTTTTCGTCATAGGCTTCACAGAATTTTAATAATCCGAGGGTTAAATTAGTAGTTTTTGCCCATAAATCTGTTAAAAGAAAACCAACTCCTTGAAATTTAAGAATTTCTTGCTCAAACTGCTTTCTCATGTTAGCATAAATCGCAGCATGAGATACTGCTCCCCAACATTGAGAAATAGCTCCACAAGCGATACCAATTCTTTCAGGGACCAATCCTTCAAAGAGATGTTCCCTCCCTTTACCAACCGGTCCTAATATATATTCCTTTGGTACCTTGAGATTTTCAAACCATTCATGACCTATATATAGTTTTGGCACCCAGGGAACCCCTACACGTTCACAGGACCACCCATCCCAAGATGTATTGATTAAGAATTGTGCCATTAAATTTCCATTATTCTTTTCAGCAGTAGCATATGCAACTGCCCATTTCGCTTTTGGTGCATTGACGTTGAAAACTTTTTCACCATTGAGTAAAAAACTACTATCTTCCTGTTCATCGCATGTGGTTAACTGATGGACCGCATCAGAACCTCTTTCTGGTTCTGTAATAAGCATTGCACCAGGTGCTTTACCAGTAGCTAAGTCTTTCAATGCTTCTAATCTTTCAGGAACATTTTCATGGTGTTCAAAAATTGGATTTATTGCCAATACTGTTGCGCCACTCCCCATGGCGAATTGAGTATCGAACATGTCGATAGCTAAATAGCGAAGGAAATCATATACAGCTCCATAATTTTCATAAGTAATGTCAATCATTTCAAAATTATGTGCTCGTGTGATATAACCTTCAGCACCAAAAGTTGGTATCCAATCGTATACGTCTTCATCCGGGCCATGAGTGATTCCATTTTTCTTTTCAAACCTCATGCAGAATTTTTGAACCTTTTTAAGAAAGTTAAATTGTTCTGAAGACAAAACTGCCATTAGGTTATTGTTTAAAAAGGAATATCTGTTCTTTAAGCTAAGTTTATTTAGAATCTCATCATTAATGACTTGATCTATAAATCGTGACATATTTTTTTAGCCCTAATTATTATTATTTTTAAATTATTAGATAAGTAATTATACTAGTGTAAAAAGTAAATTTATTTTTTAATTTTTGGAAAACAGATTAGCGATATCAAAAATGATATTACTCTTTTTTTAAAAATTTTTATGAAACAGATAATAATTACTATGTTTTGAACAATCTATCTCACAAAATTCAACAAATTAATTTTTGCAGTCTATTTGAGAATCTTTTTGAAATGACAAGTCCTGTCTCAAAAGGGCAATTTTTTTTAAATTGAATTACTGATATGAAACTATCATTGATTCCTACTAATGAAAGCACACCAAATTTTTCTAAGGAGATTAGTTCATTAACTATATAATTACCAGCGAGAAATCTTCCTTCTAGAAGTCTTATAATCTCTGTAAGAACATTATGTTCTAAATAGGAAACAATTACCCTTCCCGTTTGGGTTAAAATTGCAGAGGATACGACAAAAGAAGAGAATGTATGCAATTCATTAAAAATATTTATTAAATCTTCTTGGATTTCTTCTGAAATTAATTGTTTACTGCTTTCCATGATGTCATTAATATTATTTTCAAAATCGAGAAATTTTGAAATCTCACCATCATAATGATCAGTTAATAAATCTACATCAAATTTATTTAGAAATTGGTTTTTTATTTCTCTTAGTTGCTTTCTTAACTCAATTAAATTTTCAGTTCGATCACTAAATAGCGCAAACAGTAATTCATCATTCCTAATTTTCTCAATTTCAAATATAAACCTAAAAAGCCCTACTTCAATTTCAGATAATTCTTCAGTTTTTAATGTCTGTTTTACAAACGAGAAGATTGCACTTAAAAAACTACTTGTGAGTTTTACATTAAAGATATCTTCATATGTTTTGTAAAAAATTAATTCCCCTGTGGATTTCATGATAAAGATATTTTTAATCATTTAACTCAATAGAAGATTTTTTATCTAAATTTCAAATCTTTATTATTTCTTTAAAAAAAGTTTATATATAAAAATCCTCTTATTAAGTAGATTCTTAGGGTAAACGCAACGAATAGTTATAATTCCATTGCTATGTTATATGACAACACTAGAGTTGATTAATTAATATAAATTATGTTTATTTTGAAGAAAATATTCTGAATAAAAGTAATTTCGTGTTAGAAACCATCAAATTTAGCCCATTCATCTTCTTCTTCGAGTTCTTCTTCATCATCAGAATATTCTTCAGTTTCTTCACTTCTCAAACTATCTGGGTATTCTTCTTCAAATTCTTCAAATTCATCTTCAAAAGTTATTGCTTTTTCCATATCAGTGACAGTACCTGCTGAAACTTTTATTTCTGGCATAGCTTCTAGGACAGGTTTCTTCTTTTCAACTAATTTCAAATAATCTCCATGAATTTTAATTGTAATTGGAGTTTCTTCTTGTAACAATCGAACGACGACTTCTTCACTACTTGATGTATCATGAGGCATTCGCATTACGATAGCTCTTGCACCTTCAAATACACCACTAATAATCTCAACTGTGTCTCCTTCTTCTAAATACTCAGTGACGCTTCTTGGGAGTAAGACATGTTTCAATTCCCTTAACTCAATATTTTGAACTATTCTTCCTTTAATATGAGGTATTCCTTGAACAGCAATTTGGACTTCCCTCTTAGTCGGAGCCTCGAAGAATATGTAGCCTGGTAGCAGAGGAGAAACGAGCATAGCCCGAATATCGGGTATTATGTCCAATATGCGGAAACGATAAAAAATTTGTTTAAGAATATTGCTCTCTTGATTAATAGTTGTCCTTACAGCAAAAAGTGTTGTTAGTTCTTCTTCAGATCCCGATATAGGACTCTCATCGATCTCAAATTCTTTACTTTCACTCTCGTTTAAATTCTCTTCTTTTTCAGACAATTTTTATCACGAATCTCATTTGAATTTGGGTTTATAAAACATAAACAGAAAAAAAAGTATAAGCTTATTAGGTATTACTAAATTATAAAATTTTGCTTTTTTGAGATTCTTAACGCTAGATATGTGAAAAAGGTTTAAGCACTAGAATAGAGAGCCTATTAAAACTAATTTAATTAAAATGAGATATTATTAATATCTAATATATCTGGAATTCTGTTTTTACGTTCAAGCCACGAGATTTCAGCTCTAGTATACCTCCATGTAATTTCACCCTTCCCCAATCCATCTTTAGTTTCGGTTTCCCATTCCCATGGATTTACAATTACCAAATCTCCACGCCTTATCCATACTCTTTTTTTTATTTTTCCACGGATTCTACCAATCCGATGCTTTCCATCTTCACAAAATACTCTCATTCGATCTCCGCCTAATATATCAACTACAATTGCAAAAATCTCTCCCAGTTCTTTACTCGGGTATTTAACCCTTGTAATTACTGGTTGATCATATGTTTTACCTTTCTTTCCTTTTTTTCCTTTTTTTTTTGCCATATTAACTCTCAATTAAGCTATATTAAATATTAAATTAATTATTCAATTTTATCCTCGGGACGATACTCCGCCTTAATGAACACAATTTTAACACGTTTATCAGAATCATTCCTAATATTATGCATTTCTTTTGGTTCACAGAGAAACACGCTACCTTGAGACGCTGGAAATTCTTTATCATTAATGATCATAACACCATTACCCTCTACAAAGTAGAAGGTTTCATCAATGAAATTATGTCCATGTGCTTTATCTCCCATCATCTCACCTGGTTTGAGCAATATTACTCCCCAGTCAATGCTTGGTCCTCGCATTAAGTATTTTACACCACTTTCTCCTTTTCTATATTCAAAATCGTTTTCATTGACTTGTTTCATTTTAAATCATTATTGCTCTTTAGTCTGTTATAAAACAAATTATCTAATTTAAGTTAAAAATCTTATTATAACAATATTAATGATTTAATGTTACTTACAATAAAATTATATTTTAATTTGAAATTATTATAATAAAGCTAAAAGTAAAATCAAAAATGATGAATATTATGGGTCCTCCTTTTAATTTTGCTAGTATTCCTCATATAATTTTTGGTTCTGGTGCATTAACTCAACTTTTTGATATTATGCCTAGGTACGGAAGGAATATACTTTTTGTAATAGGTGAAAAATCACTTAAAAGATATGGAAAATGGGATGAGATAATAAAAATATTAGAAAGTTAATCATTTAACTATTCAACTATTTCAATTTCAGGTGAGCCTTCACCTAATATAGTTGACAATGCTGCAAGTCAATATAGAGATAAAAAGCCTGATTTAGTTGTTGCTATAGGGGGAGGAAGCGTCACAGATGCAGGTAAAGCAATTTCCGCAATGATTCCAAAAAGAGATTCAATTAAAAATTATTTAGAAGGAGTAGGTGACAAAGCTCACGATGGTCAGAAAATTCCATATATAGCAATACCAACTACATCAGGTACTGGAAGTGAAGCTACTAAAAATGCGGTTATTAGCGAGATAGGTCCAGATGGGTTTAAAAAATCCCTTCGTCATGATAATTTAATACCAAATGTAGCAATAATCGACCCTGAGTTAATGATTTCCTGTCCAGCAACTATTTCTGCCGCGTGTGGAATGGATGCTTTTACACAATTACTTGAAGCTTATGTATCTCCTAAAGCTAATCTTATGACTGATGCTTTAGCTTTTAGTGGGATGAAATATATAAGTGAAAATTTAATATTAGCATGCTCAACTGGAGCATCGAATGTTAAGGTTCGAGCAGCAATGGCATACGGCTCACTAATATCTGGAATTTCTTTAGCAAATGCAGGTTTAGGAATTGTTCATGGATTGGCTTCGTCAATTGGCGGTTTCTTTGATATTCCTCATGGTGTAGTATGTGGTACGCTTCTTGCTGAAGCTACTAGAATGAATATTAAAATTCTACGAGAAATTGGACCATCAGGCAAGAAAGGGTTGCAAAAACATGCTAAAATTGGCGCTTTATTAGTAGGTAAAGAAGAGATAGAAGAGGGAAAAATAGACCATTATATCATGATATTAATTGAAACACTTGAAAAATGGACAAAAGAATTAAAAATTGATAGGCTAGCTAAATATGCCATAAAAGAAGAAGATGTTGATAAAATTGCAGAGAAAACTGGATTAAAGAATAATCCGGTTAATTTAAATAAAGAAAATATTAAAAGTATTCTAATAAACAGGATTTAATATCATACTAAAATTTTATAACTTCCTTACAATTTCTTCTGCTAACAACTCAAATGCTAAATTCACATTTTCACCAGTTTTCGAGGAGATTTTTAAATATTCAAAAAAATTATATTCTACTTTAAATCTCAGAGCATAACCATCATCAACAGATATTAAATCAATCAAATCCAATTTCGTTCCCAAAAAAATAATAGGTATATCTGGGTTATCTTCTCTGCAAATATTAACCCATTGGTTAATTTTCTCTAAGCTTGATGGTCTGGTAAGATCAAAAAGTAATAGTGCACCTTTTGCTCCCAATGCATAATTTTTTAATAATGGTCTAAAATGTTCCTGACCTCCAAAGTCCCACACCTGTAAATTTATCTTTTTCCCTCCAACATCAACTTCTTTGATGAAAAACTCTACGCCTAGGGTCATGCGTGTATCTGCTAAAAATCTTCCCTCCACATATCGATAAAGGAGTGTTGTTTTACCCACTCCACCCTCTCCTGCTGTAATTATTTTTAAAATTTTTGGCTTAGACATTCTGTTATTGCATTAAAATAGACAATAAGATTTAATTTTTTATAATGTTGAATTCAATACTTATTAATTATCTACATCTTTTTATAAAATTTTAAAATTTTTGTTTGGATATAGCAAATTATTTAAATTAAATTCTTTCTATAGATAAATATTTTTTTTGCCTAAGGAAAATTGTATTTATGTGTTGTTTTTTTGCTTTTTTACGTAAATTAGAATCGTTAGTTGCAAAAAATACATTATTTCCTTCCTTTTTCAAACAAATAATTTTTCTCAATAAAAAATCATCTGTTGTTTCTTCAATGTTCTTAATATCATTTATAAAATCAATATCATAATCCGCTTTATGTTTGTCTAGGTAAGATAAGCCTGACTCAAGAAGTCTAATAAATTTCGTTGCTTGCGATTCTCTTTTTTTCTTAGATTCAAGCTCATTCAAAACCTGTTGATATATTATAAACTTAAGTTTGCCTTCAACCATGTGCCTTATTTCATTTAAATAATCCACTTTAAACTGAAAAGGAAGAAGTACAAAATTAGAATCAACAACTACTAATGCAAGTTTGGAGTTCAATAAGTTTGTCGCTCTAATATTTTTTGTGTTAATATACTAAAAGCTTCATGAACATTCTCGCCCGTTTTTGAAGAAATCTTAAGAAAATCAATTAAGTTAAATTCATTTAGAAATGATCTTGCATAATCATCATCAACTTGTATCTCATCTTCTAAATCTAATTTGGTCCCTAAAAAAAGAACAGGAAGATTCGGATTTCCCTTTCGAACAATCTTTATCCATTGATGCAAATTTTCAAGGCTTGATACTCTTGTGAGATCGAACATTAACAGCGCTCCTTTTGCCCCTAATACATAACTTTCAAGCAAAAATCGAAACCTTTCTTGTCCCCCGAAGTCCCAAAGCTGCAGAGTGCAATGTTTTTGATCAATCTCAACCTCTTTCAGGAAAAACTCAACACCTATTGTCATTTTCGTCTCCGCTGAGAATTTACCTTCCACGTACCTATGAAGGAGTGTGGTTTTTCCTACACCTCCCTCCCCGGCAGTAAGAATCTTTAGGATAAACTTTTTGGGCATTAATATAATCTCATTTTGATTTTTAGGCGAATTGTTTTAATTATTAGATATAGACGCTTTTAGAATAGATTAATAATTTTTTGTTATAATTATAATCTTTTTTTGATTTAATATTGTTTACTTAATCGGAATTTTAAAATGTAATTTATTTGTATAATAATTTTTTATTTTTGTTTTTTATTCTTTTTTGAAAATATAATTCATTAATTAAGGTTTTCAAAATAAATTTTATTAATCTAGGAACAATAATTTCTCTCAATTCATTGTTTAAAAAATATTTAATTAAGTAAAATTTAATTTTTAAATTAGGTGCATTAAAATGAAAATGAAAAAGAAAATACCGTCTGAAGAGCAATTAGAGCAATTAAATGTTAAATCTTGGGGGACTTGGAGCAAAGAAGTAAGTGAATTTGATTGGTCTTATGGAGATACTGAAACTTGTTATATACTTGAGGGAGAAGTAGAAGTCACAGATCCAGAAACAAAAGAGAAAATAGAATTCAAGAAAGGGGATCTTGTTCAATTCGAAAAAGGTTTAAAGTGTGTTTGGAATGTTAAAAAACCAGTTCGAAAATATTTTAGCTTCGATTTAAAATTCGGAACTATAGATTAAATATTAATTTTTTTTTTTTTATTAATTTCTTTCTGAAGAGATTAATTAAATCTTTGCTTTTCGTAATGTTCTTTTACAGAAATTTCCCTTTCACTTATTCTTTTAAGTTTAATTAAAGTATCTTTTATTGCTTTAACCTCAGCTCTAATACCAATTTTGTAATTAGTTAAATTATCAAGGATTTCTTTCTCACTATAACCTTTTTTGTAAAGATCCTTAAATGCCTGAATAGTTTCTTGATGATAAAAAATATATTGTTTATTTAGAAAAACAATCAACCATTTCTTTTTATCTTGTTTTTGGGATAAATCAAACATATCTTCCTGAATTATTTTCAAAGATTTCTTTAGTTTTCTGGCTATTAATTCATCTTCTATTTTAAAAAATTTATTCATGAATTTATGCAATCTATTTTTAAAAAATATTCTTGGAACATACGATAAAAGGAATAATACTAAAGTGATGCCGGTCATCCAAATTGCTGCTACGGGGTTAATTATTGCCACGATAATTATTATAATAATAAGAAATAGAAACCACTTTCTACCAATAGTTTTAAAAAGAACGATATACTTTTTTGGCATACGTGTTTTTAGGTAATTTATTATGAAATATTAATTAAACTTATAATTAATCGTATAAAAACTTATTTTTAGAGAAATAAAAGGTTTAATGTCATTAATAACCACATAAATAAGCGTTTCCGGGTTCGGATGGGACCGGGTATTATCCTTTAAAGCCATGACCGTGAGCGAACTCACAGTTTGAGGTTTCCCACAGATCGCAACTGCAGTACTATCCTGCAACGCTTATAAGTTTAACGTCCGGCGCTTAGCAAGATGCTATATATTTATGTGGTTATAAAACCACGATTTAATACCATTTAATAAGTATAATTATTTACAATGTAAATCTTTACTTATTTGGTAAAGTGTAGTTAGAAATAATAAAGCCTAATAAAAAAAGTTTTTCATTAAAAAGATTAAATTTAAAAGGAATACCGTAAGATGAGCTGAAGAATATGATTTTTCAATTAATTATACGTAATGTACAATGGTATCAATATTTGATAAACGCATTTTTAACATTCATTGGGAGATCGCTTGATATACTTAGCACACGATATGTTTCTAAAGAATTGAAATTAGAAACAAATAAAATAGCTAAACGTGTTGGCTGGAAAGGAATGATCTTAATGCAAATACCTATTATAGTATTAGGTTCATTAGACTTTTATTTTAGTTTCTTTATTTTATGGTGGAGTATTTTAATTTTTGCAAATAACATAGAAGGGAGTTGGTATATAAAAGAAATTGGAGAAGATCAATATCATCGAGACTTAGAAGCACGAGTAAAAAAATCTAAAACCTGGAAAATTGTATTCAGTGAACTTTCCTCTATTTTGAGATTTACTGTAGCAGGTATCTTTATTATTATATTTTTATTTATTTTCAAGGATCTTCTTGCTGTTTTATTGATATCCTTAGCCTTAATTATCCAAGGTATTTTTGGGACTGTAAGTTCAATTTTATATCTAATAAAAATGAAAAAGGAGAAAATCCAAAATGAAGAACATTAAACTAAGATGATAAATTTCTTTCGTAATTTCTTATTATTTTTAAATAAGTTTGCAACCCTTTATAAAAGATAAAAATTGAAATTCCTGCAGCTCCTATAATTAACATTAAAGAAATAGGAAGCACATAATCGATTAGCGGTTTAGGTATTGTAAATTTAAAACTTTTTTCATAAAAAACATTTGTGTTATTAGCATAATCTCTTGAAATAATAAGGTAGGAATATTTTCCAGGTTTCAACTTATCAGTCTCGAGCATAAAAATACTATCATCATCTAAGATTCCATTTATCATCCTATAATTTGTATAATGTTTGAAATTATCTTTAGAAATAAACAGATAGACACTTTCTATCCCTGAATGATCGTCAAACGTAGTAATATTAAAATGAAGTGTATCCGATGTTCCAGGATTTTCAGGAAAAAGTTCTACTTTTAATAATTCGGGCATAGAATTATCGGTATAAGTGGTAAAATTAAAATAAGAAGATATTAAATTATGTCCCGTGATTGTTACATTATATATTTGACTAGTTTGGCAAGGAACCCGAAATTTTACTACTCCATTACCATCTGCATATGCGGTATAATATTTGTCATCTATAGTCTTAAAATGAACTCTGGCATAAGGCACAATTTTACCACTTACGTCTTTTATTATTGCAGAAACTAGTTGACCTTCATAAATATCTCCAAAAGAAGGATCTAATGCATTTTTTGGTCTATTAGTGTAAATATCGACTTCAGGATCTCCTAAAAGACAATAAGTTAAAATATTTTTCCGTTCAAAATCATAATCTGTTGAGCCTTCCCCTCTCTTATAATAATCACTATTTATATAAGAAACTTTTGAATCATATAACGCTCTTCCTTGCTGATACTTCTTTTTAAGAAAAAATTCTTCCCAAAATAATTTTGCATTCCCACGATTTAATTTTTCAAGATTCTCATCATTTTCGAAATAATAACTAAATCTTAGAGCTCCAATTGCACCAATAGCACTCCCATTAATTCTTCTTATTAATACTTCTCCTAAGCTATTATCATTATAATCGTAGCTTGATGTTGAACAGGCATCGAGATAAACTAAAGAGGGCATGTGAAAATTCGAACTTGAGTTAGCATCCGAAGATGTATAACCAATACTACTAGGATTTCGATAGAAGGCTGTTGGACTTCCATGACCTGCCATGATTACTGTTGAATATCCATCGTCAAAATAATTTTTAAGGTTTGAACGGGTAAGATTACCTTCTTCTATTAAATGAGTGCAACTTAATTCAAATTTTGCATAATTTTGTATGATATAATCTGTCAAGTGACTTTCATATTCTTGGGGAACATAACTAGATATTCCACCAGCCAAAAGCATTCTATTCATCCAATTACCAATATTGGGATCAACCTCATACTTTAATGTTTTATTTACCATAATTTCAAGTTCATTAGCTGTATCAGCTGGAAATCGACCAACATAGACTTCAGGAATCCATGAGATCTCATCTAAACCATAAGTATTGTCTTGAGGAGCTTCTCCCCAATTTCCATCACCATCACTATCCCAACTACCTGTAAGATCCGCATAATAAAAATCAGTAGGTTTATAATAATCTCCTGGAATTGATTCCCTTGCGCCCTCACCCCATCTTAACACATCAGGGTTATAAACCATTCTAATTGGGATCAAGTCATCTTGCGCATCACCAGCTAAAAGAACCCATTTAATATCTTCTTTTTCATAGTAAGATTTTATCATATTTCTAATCCTAGCAGCATCATCTACACCATAATATAATGAATAATTGCTTAAGATAATTGTCTTTACACCTTTCTCGTTTTTCCAATCCACCAATGGTTTTAATACATTAATAAAATCAGATCTGTTAGGTGATATAATTAGCATTTCAATCTTTGGATTGTACCATATACCATTTAATGTTTCATAATCAATTTTTGGTAATAAGGATAAATCAATTTCAGTATCATTACTAAGATCAATTTCGATTCTTGAAAAATCTAAATCATTTGAATTATCCGAATAATAATCTAAAAAAAGGTTCAAAAATGGAAAAAGAATCAATAATCCAAGATAAGAATAAACAACTATTTTTAATGATAACTTAACCATTTAGAATCAGTAATAAGCAATTATAACTATTTATTTTATATTAAAAAAAATATAATAGAAATAAGAATCTATTTATTATAAAATTAAATTAACTGAAAATGCCTCTTCGATTTAATTTTTGCCCACATTGCGAAAGCAAAATTACATTCAAAATTGATATGGAAGATATAGATCCTACCCAATATCCCGCACCAGTCTATATTATGTGTAAACATTGTAAAAAAACATCTACTTTTTATGTTGATAGTCTTTTGAGAGTCTCATTTAAAGAGCTGGAGAAAAAGTCTGGTGGGATTAAAACAATAAAAACTAAATAAAACTTTATCTCTATTTCTTTTTAAAACTCTTAATTTTATTGATTAATTTAATAAAAAATCTTTTCTTAATGATTCATAGGAAAATATTTATACAGCAGTTATAATACCTAAATTTTATACTAACATGTCCTATGAATTAGAAGATATTTCGGGAATTGGTAAATCTATCGCAGAAAAAATGAAAGCGGCAGGAATTGGTTCAATTGAAAAACTAGCTACTGTAAAACCTGAAGATTTAATAAAATTACAAATAAAAGGCGTGGGAAAAGCAACTGCGGAAAAAATAATTACAAACGCTAAAAAAGTAATTGAAGAAATAGATGCAAAAACAAAATCTTCAACAGTAATTAAAGAAATAACTGATGAAAAAATTCCATCAAAATCTAAACCAAAATCTAAACCAAAGCCTAAACCAAAATTAATTTCTAAGGAAAAAGGAACAAAAATAAAAGAATTAATAAAAAAACAAGCAGAATGCAATATAGGACTTGTTGGGCATGTAGACCATGGGAAGACTACTCTAGTAAAGGCGTTAACAGGAGATTGGACTGATCGACACTCTGAAGAGCAAGAAAGAGGTATTTCAATAAAGTTAGGATATTCTAATGCCTCAATTCTTTATTGTCCTGAATGTGATGAATATACAACAGCCCATCTTGCAGAGAAAAATAGAGAGAAAGGAAAACTTCGATTTTCATGCCCGAAATGTCAAGGAAATTTAGAGTTTAGAAGAAATATCTCCTTTGTTGATGCGCCTGGTCATGAGATTTTAATGGCAACTATGTTAAGTGGTGCGTCATTAATGAACGGGGCGTGCCTCTTAATTGCAGCTGATGAACAATGCCCCCAACCCCAAACACGGGAACATTTAGCAGCTTTAAATATTGCTGGGATAAAAAATGTTATCATATTACAAAATAAAATTGATGCTGTTTCTCGAGAACAAGCCTTAGAGAATTTTCAACAAATTAAAGAATTTATAAAAGGAACTGTTGCTGAAAATGCTCCAGTTATACCCGTATCTGCAGTCTTTGGAGCGAATATGCATCTTGTTGTGAGAGCTTTTGAAGAGGTTATTCCTTCTCCAAAGTTTAAAGAGGACGAATTATTTCAATTTTTAATAGCAAGATCCTTTGATATCAATCGTCCAGGTAAAGAAATTAAAGATTTAAAAGGTGGTGTAATAGGAGGTTCTGTTTTAAAAGGAAAAATTTTAGTTGGAGATCAAATCGAAATTAGCCCTGGTATACGTGTTAAAGATCAATATGTACCATTAAAATCTACAGTCGTAAGTATTAGCCAAGGAAATAACATTTTAGAAAATGCTAAACCTGGCGGTCTTATAGGCTTAGGAACAAAACTAGATCCCGCGTTAACAAAAGGAGATCATCTAATTGGCCATTTAGTTGGAGGAACAGGAACTTTACCTAATATTCTTAGTGAAGTTGAGCTAAATGTAAATCTTTTAGATAGAGTTATTGGATCTGAAGTTCAAATGAAAGTTCAACCTCTCAAACATGGAGAGAAATTATTATTAGTTGTGGGAACTGAAAAAACAGGGGGAACTGTTACAAAAATATTAAAAAATAGTGTCATTATAAAACTAACACCTCCTATTTGTCCACCAGAAAATTTCATTTATGCAATTTCTCGAATTATTAATAGACGTTATCGATTAATAGGATATGGGGAACAAATCGACCATAATTAAATTAGGAAAATTAGATAATCCTATTATATTACATCCGAATTTATGAAGAATAACTCAGGAATATCTCTCGTATTTTTCCCTTCACAAGAGATAATGAGGGATCAACTCCCTGAAAAATATTTTTTAAAGCATTAATTACTTGTCCATCAATATTAGAATTACTTGATTTTGCTATAATTTGCTTAGTCTCATAAAGTATTATAATTTCTTCAATTTTTGCTAAAAAGTGAAGCACAATTTCAATATTTCCTTTAATAGATAATGAATCACTTGTAATTTCTTTGAATTCATAAAAGATCTCATTCATAATTCGTTTCTTTAGAAATATAATAAAATCTTCTATATTATCACAGAAAATAACTATCAAAGTAATTTATCGCAGTTTTTTATTTTTGAAATAAAATAAAACACCTATAACAATAATAATCCCATTTAATGCTCCAAAAACTACTATCCAGAGAGGGAAATGAGGAATATTTGTGCGTACATAATTATTCTCCTTATAAGTATTGACAGAAGCCTCCTTTAGAAATGAATTCCTGTAATACACTTTCACAGTGTAGTTTCCGATAACAACGTTATTTAGTATGACTTCACCATTCTCATCTGTTTTTCCAAGTGATATTGGTTGAACTCGATTAGATGAAATATATGTTCCATATTCTTTACCATAATAAAAAAGTTTGATTTTTGCTCCGATTAATGGCATACGAATGATATCGGTAATAATAATCTTCAAAGCTGTTGTAGTTTCGTATTTAAGGGTGAAAGGACATGTTTCCCCTAGAATCAAATAAGGTACAGTCACTATCAACCTTGTTTCGCCAAGAGTAGAAGTGTTGATATATTCAAAATCTACTTGTCTATCGAATAATGAGAATGCACTAATCATTTCTTCAAAAAGAATACTAGGTTCATAAAACGATAAAGATTTTAAATAAAAATGTTTTGGTCCTGCAGTTATTGAAGCAAAATAAATTCTTTCTCGTATATTTCGTTTAGCCACAAGTCTATCGATACTCCATAATTTTCCAACAGGATTATCAAATTGTAAAGTAAATATTGTAGTAAAATTTAATCTAAAATTGTTATAATTCGGTGTGAACGAATCAGATAATAAAACATTAATCGAATTATTTGGATTTAAATGAGAGTTAATGTCTACTATCTCATCATTTAATTCCAATATGTAATTATTTAATAAATCTTTATCAAATAAATCAATCCTCAAGGCAACAAACAAATTATCAACTAAAATATACTGACCTATTTCACTTTGATTATACTTTCTTCCAGTTAAATGAAAACTATAAGCAAAATCAACTGGGTAATCTTCTAATGCTTTTTCTATTGTTAAACCATTATTTTGGATAAGCTCCCAATCTTCTATCAATAAGTCCCATTCCCAAATGAAATGCATTGAAAAATTAAAAATCGCGCCAGAAAAGTTAAACGTTGGGTTTTCTCGGAGAAAGTCCTTATAGTGAAAAACTATAAAATCATAATTGTCAAAGTAAAAATCTATTTTTTCTTCAAGCTTTACAATATCTGTTCCATTTTGTATATAAAAATCGATAAGACGGCACTTAAATAAACGAGAGAGATAAATTAAATACCCCGTTTTTGAATCATTATACTTAAAATATAAACTTTCATTAAGCATTAAAGTAATATTATTTTTATTTGAGATAATGTTATCAAGATTGTCATGTTTAGCTGGTGTTGTAACATTGATAAATTTGAAATCTTCGATAGTCATATTTATAGCAGTAGAATTATAATCCTCTGTAAGGAGAGGATAAATATCATTATAGCTATAGATACCTAACTCCAATTGATTAAACAACAAATCAGTTACAGTGATATTTCCTAAACCATGTTTTTCTTCTGAAAGTATTGCACTATAATTTTCCTTTGAGAAATTACTTATATTAATATGATCTTTCAAAGCATTATTGTGACTGAAAAGAGAGTTAGAATTACCATTCCAATTTTGTAATAATGTTGGAAGACATATGGAAAAGATTACAATTGTAACCGTAAAAATACTTAAGTATTTTACCTTTCTAGATTGATTAATATTAATCATAGCCATTTGTTTTAAGATATTTAGAACAGAAAATTAAAATTAAATTTAAATAATTTTTCTTCAGATTTTAATTTTTATCAAAATTTCCTCTAAAAAGCCCAAACAAATCGGAATGTTTATAATCATAAAATTTATTTGGAATTTATAAGATTTTTAATGAAAAAATGTATATTTAGTAAAATTATATTTGAATATTTGTATTTCTATTAATTTTATATTGAGTAGAACTTATTCGATTCAATTTGACAAGAAGGATTTATTATAGATTATTGAATTTTAGGTGTAAAATGATTTAAATGGTCAAAAAGCCAAATAAAATAAGATTCTTGGAAGATTTTAATAAAGCCGTAGACCAATTTATCGATGGAGCCTATTCACAAGTTATTACGATATCTCATAATGATGCTGATGGAATTAGTAGCCTTCATATAATCCAAAATTTATTATATAAAATAAATTTAAATTATGATTATTTTATTTATAATAGATCTGTTTCTTGGGAAAATTATTTAAGAGGTATTTTATCGAATAGACAAAGTCCTAAAACTGCCCTTGTATTTACTGATGTTGGATCTAACCTCTCAGAACTTATACCAATAATAAGAAACAGAAAAGAAACTTTTTTTATTCTCGATCACCACGAAGTAGACGATGATTTTAAAACCATAAAATTCCCTGAAAATTTATATTTCGTCAACCCAACTATTCATGGTTATGATGGACTTGAACATATCGCAGGAGCCACATTAGCATACATGTTTGCAAAAGAAATAAATCCAAAAATAATAAAGCAGGGATGGTTAGCAGTTATAGGTATTGCTGGAGACTCTTTAAAGTCAATGGATAAACTTCAATCATATAATCGTGAAGTATATCAAGAATTAATTGATGAAGAGCTCATTGAGGACAAAGATGGACTTATTCTTTTTGGGAACATGCATAATTCTATTAAAAATGGTTTAAAACATAGTATTTTACCTTTCATTAATGGATTAAGTGGAGAATCAGATCAAAAAATTAATATGTTTTTAGACAAACTACAAATAAATCCAAAAAAAAAAGTTATTGAATTAAATGACAATGAAATTCAAGTTATTCAGAAAGAATTGAACATAAACAATACTGGTCATTATGCGCTTATCCCACATAAATCAGGTTTATTAAATTTTGCTTTTGAACATGCGCTTTTATTAAATATTTTATGTTTCAAAAATATAAGTGCTGCTATTTCAATTATACAGGCGAGGAACATTACACGTTATGCAAAAAATCTTTATTCTGAATATATTGAAAATCTTTCACAGAATTTGATAATTTGTACTAATGAATTACCTCGTTATGAAACAGAAAAAGCTATTTTTATAGAAGTTAAAGGGAAAATTCCACCAAGTAACTGGTCAGATACAGCAAGTTTTAGTGCTGTCAATGAACTTTTTGATTCTGATAAAATTTTATTATTAGGTGGTCCTGAAAAGAAGTCAGGGACAATTAAGCTAAGTATTAGATGTTCAAGAAAATTTCTTGAAAAAAATTCGGAGAGTGGTGTAAATAAAATTATCTCTAATATAAAAAATGAATTAGGAGGATTAGGTGGGGGACACAAATTAGCTGGAGGGATTAGATTATCAAAACCTTCATATAATCGGTTGAAAACCAATATTGATAATTTAATATAAGCAAGAATTAATAAAATTGTAATGTCATTTCTAACTAAAAACTCAGAAAAATCATTTATATTAAAATTAAAGGTTAAGCCAAATGCAAAAAGACAAAAGTTAATTGATCATGGTGATTATTTATCAATTTCTATTCGTTCAAAACCGATTCAAAATAAAGCAAATAATGAATTAATATACTTATTTAAGAAAAAGCTTAAAGTTTCTTCAAAGCAGATTAAAATTATCTCAGGAATAAGGAATTCTAATAAGTTAATTCAAATTGATTTTTTACACGATATAGAAAAAATAGAAATAATAAGAAGACTTTTTAATTAATCAATTCATAAATCAACTTCCTATTTTTATATGGCGGCCGCATTTTAAACATATGATAAAATGAGTCATACCCTCATCAGCACTACGCGTCTGACGCGTCACAAGATGCGCTTTTGAATAACCACAACGAGGACATTTAAAATTTTTAATAGTACTTTTTAAATTTTTTTCCTTCCACTTCATGACTTCAGTAAGATTAGTCACTTCATCTCTTATTGAATGTTCTATTTTAGTGGTTACTTTATATGCATCAGATTTATCTTTAGAAAAAGGCTTAATTGCTCCACACTTACATTTGAATACTTTTTCTCCATTTACATTTGAAGGTAACATCATACTACCGCATTCATCACAGAATTCCATAATCTTTTAAACCTAAACAGAAAATAATTGTCCATATCTCTTAAACATAATAAAATAATCCTAACAAATAATTTTTTTTAATTCAAAATCTAAACCCAAAAAGCAATGCACAAAGGATTACACCAGAAATGAGATCAGCTGTAGTTCCTGGATTCATTTTCCCTTTTTTTTCGTGGAGTTCTATATCTAATTGGGTAGACAATTTAAACCCTTTTTCTGAAGAAATTCCTCCAAATTCCAAAATTTCTGATGCGGATTTTGAAACATATAAAGCGGATTCTAGTCCTGATTTTCTGATTATGAGTGTATCAGGATGCGCTGAAAGTAACTTTAAAAATGTATTTACAATTGCGATATTTGGATCCTTAAAAATATTATATATTCCTATAAAATATGGAAGACCTTCACTTAAAATTATCTTAAAATTAGTCGAATACTCTAAACTTATTAAATCATAATCTTTGGATAGTTCAAAAATTTTTTTTAATTTAATTTTATCTGATCTTATATCTCTTAATGCATTGTCATCATTGATATCATATTTATCAATCTTCCCTAATCCTCCAGGGTTGCATAACCTTATGGTCTTATATAAATTAACTGTGTCATCAACAGTAGTTTCTTCAATAACTTTACTTAAATAGAGTTTAAAATTAGCAAAGTCAGTTTTCCTTTTTTTTAAGCAAATTATAGCGGCAGCTACGAGGGGACTTAATATTAAAATATGTCCCAATAAAACATTTCCTCCATTTTGCCATCTCATCATTTCTTTTGCTGCTTTTTTGAAGAAGAGCCCTAAATTTATTTCTCTAAACTCTTTATTACTTTCAAATGAATATTGTGAAATTCTTCTACAAAATTCTCTAAAATTTGGCTGAATCGCAGCAATTCCTGCTAAAAAATGTTCAAATTTAGTATTTTCATAATTTTTAGTGCGATGTATATTTCCAGGTTTTGGCCATCCTGATAATTCTAAGAGACTTGCTAAATTAATACATCGCATTAAGTCGTCAATAGATTCGATTGATAAATTGAGATTTGTATTATTCAAAGACACAACTAAGTATAGTTTTTTAACTATATAATTATAATTAAAGAGAATAAGGTTTAATAATAACTTAATTCAACAATTTTCTTTTCTTTTACTATATATCCTTCTGATTCTATTGATTTATGGGAAATGGGTCTGAAATCTTTGTTTAAACCTTTTTTATACAAAAATTTCTTAATCCTTAGTTTTAAAGCTCTCTTGGATAATGCAATTGGCATTTCAACGCTAATATCATTTCCATTACGATCAAGATTTATTTGTGGGAGCGCCTCTGATAAGAATCTTATCATATCAAGAACGTGCTGTTCATTTTTAAAACTAAGATCTTTAACGTCTATAGTCATAACTTTGCTTTTTGCTTCACTCATAGTTTCTTCACTCTGTAAGATAATTAAAAATATTATTAATTTTTTATGATTTTATAATTATAATTCATTTCTTATTAAGAAATATTCATCTATTTATTTAAATTGAAAACAAAATCAAGTTTGGTGAAATTAATTGGTACACTACGTAAATTTAAAGTATAAACCAAATGAAAATGATCTTATCGCGATGTATTATGTAGAAAAAGCACTAGATTGTAAGGATATAGAACAAGCATGTGAAGAAATAGCAAAAGAAAGTTCGATTGGTACTTGGACTGAAATAGCAACATTATCTGTTGATATCGCTGAAAGACTCAAACCAGCGGCGTTTTATATTAATCCTGAAAACAATGTAGTAAAAATTGCTTATACTAAACAACTTTTCGAAATCAATAATTTACCTCAGATACTAAGTGCTATTGCTGGAAATATTTTTGGAATGAAAGCACTAAAATATTTGAGATTATTAGATATAAGTTTTCCTCGAGATGTCATAAATGCATATAAGGGACCAAAATTCGGAATTGAAGGCATTAGAAAATTGACTAAAATCAGAGATCGTCCGCTTCTAGGAACAATTGTAAAACCAAAGGTAGGATTGAATGAATCCGAGCATGCAAAAGTGTGTGGAGAAGCTTGGAGAGGAGGACTTGACATCGTTAAAGATGATGAAAACTTAACAAGTATGGTGTTTAATAAGTTTGAGAGAAGAATTATAGAAACGTTGAAAATCCGTGATAAAGTTGAAAGCGAGACTGGTGAAAGGAAATTCTATATGCCGAACATAACATCACCTCTCAGCACAATGAAAAAACGGGCTGATTTTATCAAGGATAATGGTGGTGAATATGTAATGGTAGATATAGTGACCATAGGCTTTTCAGCTTTACAAGAAATTAGAGAATACCTCGATGATAAAGACTTAGTAATTCACGCTCACAGAGCAATGCACGCAGCATTTACTCGAAACAAAAAACATGGAATGACTATGTTAGCTTTAGCTAAATTAATGCGATTAATTGGTATGGATCAATTGCACACAGGAACGGTAGTGGGAAAAATGGAGGGCGCTAAAAAAGAAGTATTGGAAATTAATAATGTAATTACTAAATCAAAAATTGAAGACAATAGTCAAACAATTCTTAATCAAGATTGGGGAAAAATTAAACCAACTTTACCTGTTGCTTCTGGAGGCTTAAGTCCATTGCATATCCCCGATTTAATTGAGATATTAGGCAAAGATATGGTATTCCAATTTGGTGGAGGTTGCCACGGTCACCCTAACGGTACAGAAGCAGGGGCAAAGGCAATAAGACAGGCGATAGATTCTGTATTAGAAGGTTCTTCTTTAGAAGAAAAAGCTAAGACTTCACCAGAATTGAAAAAAGCAATTGAAAAATGGGGGAAATAATTATATAATATATTAAAATTAAAAAAAAGCTATAAATATCTCAAAATAGTTTTTGATTATTATCTTTAAGATATTGATCTAACCTATACTGTCCAAAATCTGGACAATTATGGTTGTATTTAGGTAAATTATAAGGTATTTCAATACTAGCTTTTATCCTAAGCTCTTTAACAATATAATTTTGAATTTTTTTCGAATTTTTCATTTTTTTATCAATATAGTAGGGAAATTCAATAAGAATTATGTTATTTTCTTCACAAAGCTTCTATTTTACTTTATCTCGAAGTATTTGATGTATGAGATCCGCTTTATCTTTATGGAAATGTTTTAGAAACTTATAATGTTGTTCACCATTATATTCAAATGCTATTTTTATAGTTTTTATTCTATTTTTAATTTTAGAATAACCATCTAAATGTCCATATTTAATCAGATCATGGATTAAATCTTTTTCTGCTTCAGTATAGTATTTTATATTATAGAAATTAATTACTTTGTTTAATTGCGTTTTCGGGAAAGTTATTTTTGACTGGAATATAAAACTAAAAACTTTTTCGATATACCAACGACATATCTGCTCGAATTCACCTTCGGAGCAAGTTGGACACCAATGTTTTCTTTGTAAACGATCTGCATCAGATGACCATTTATACCCACATACTCCACATTCTATCAATAAAGGAACTCGACTTGGAGGGTGTTTATGAGTTAGTTCATCAAAATTTTTTTTATTTTTTGGCGTTATTAATACTCCCTTTTTACCTGCCTTTTCAAAACCTACATTTTCTATTAATTGTTTAACTTTATCATATGTGTACATTCCTTTACCACAACATTCACACCATTTTCCTTGTTGTAAACGATCGGGATTAGTAGACCATATATATCCACAAACTCCACATTTCACCAAAAGTGGGACTCTATTTGGCTTTCTATTATTTGCTAATTCCTTAAATTCATTTTTACTTTCTGGTTTTAGTAGTATTCCTTTTACACCTGATTTTTCAAAACCTTTATTCTCAACTAATGTTTTAACTTTATCATATGTATATATATTAAAAACACAGTATTTACACCAATTTTTTTGTTGTAAATTAAATGCATTAGTAGACCATTTATATCCACAAGCTCCACATTTCACCAATAGCGGAACTCGAGATGGCTTTTGCTTCTTTGCTAACTCTTCAAATTGTTGTTCTTGTTTAGGTTTTAATAAGATGCCCTTTTTACTAGTCTTCTCTAAACCTACCTCCTCCACTAATTTCTTAACTTTAGTATAAGTATAAATATAAGATTTAGGCAACCATTTGCTTAAATTTAGATTAGGGTTAAATTCTTTTAAAAGGGGGATATATCTTTTTATTAAGTTCCTTATTTGTGTATCACTCAAATTAGTCAATTTGGTTAACTTCTCTTTAAGACTGTTGTATTCAGGACATTTAATTAAGGCTAGAGAGATAACTTGTGAGCATCTTCTGAGTTGTAGTTTTTTTCTTTTATCTGCTCTTATTCCTGCTGTTATAATAAACTCTTTTAACCTATCTTCTTTGAGAATTTCTTTAAGAATTAAATTACCATTGACTCCTTTATTTTTAATATACTTTATATAATTATCAAAATCATTATTTTTAGCATCAATATTTTCTTTTATAAAATCAGTAACAACTCTACAAAAGTTAATAAAGATTTCAATTGTCAAACTAAACTCCTAAAAACATTTCTTATTTATTTTTTAATTTCAATTTTTTATACTTCTTATTTTTCAAATTAAATTTTTTTTTTATCTTTTTTATTAATAATACACTTATCACAAGTGTGTAAATAGACTCAACGATACGTCCGTCTAAATCATTAAAAAATCAACACGATATACTATTTTTACGATATTTTTCTTTCTCTTATATAGCAAAATTAATCCATATGAATTCTATTCAGTATATTCAAATTTGGAGTATAAAGATTTTCTAAAAATCAATACATAAAATTTATGTCTTATCAGATAACGGGGAATTATTCATTAACGATTTTTATAAATGCAAGTATTAATATCCTTATTTACAATATTAATGAAATCCCTCAATAGAATTAGTGAAATTCTCGATACTAACTATTGGAACATTACACCATTTCTGGATATATTTTCGCGAAATAATTTGGGACATGACTTGAAGCAAATATTCCTGCTTCTGTAATTAATCCATCGATATACCTTCTACTTACTGTCTCAAATGCAGGATTTAGGATCTCTATACCTTCTGGAGGATTTTCCCATATTTCTTTTGGCTCTCTCATTTCGATAATTTCTAAAATACCCAAATTGGTTTCTGGATTATATTTCAATAATGGAGATGCCACATAAAAAGGTACGTGTTCTTCATGAGCTACTAATGCTAGCAATCTTGATCCTATTTTATTGATAATTGTTCCTTCAGAAGTAATACTATCTGCCCCAATTAAAATTAAATCTACTTGAAAATGCCTAACAGCCCATCGCATTGCGCTATCAATAACTTGAGTGACTTCAATTCCAGCATCTAATAACTTTTTTGCTGTTTTCCGACCTTGCAATCTAGGTTGAGTTTCTGTATTTATTACCTTGAAATTCTTTCCCTGCTTTTTAGCCTCTAATAGAATCGCAGCAACTAAAGATGAATGGCAATGTGTCATTACAGTATATTTCTTACTGGTAGCAGGAATTCGTCGAGCGCCAATTTCAGCAATTCTTTTCTTTGATATTTGAATCATATCATAGTATTGATTCTTATATTTTTCAATGAAATCAGAAATATACTCAGCATATAAGTTTTCTTTATCTTCTTCTAATTTTTTCATAATAAATTTCAAACCATTTTTCATAGCAGGTTCCGTGGGCCTTGTTTCAATTAAAATATCTCTTGCATTATAAAGGCTCTCAAAACATTTGTCAATATTCTCACATTTTAATCTTTTAGCATAATCACTTAAAAAGTCAATTGCTCTAAGTGCTACATTAGTAGCACCTTGTATTTCTAATGACCTAATTCTTTCAGCATCGTTTAATAATTGTTCCATAAAAATCACAAATTATTGTTTTATTCTTCTAAATTAAAAGAATTTTCTTCTTGATCTAATTTAAAATCTTCTGAATCAACTTCAATATAAAATCTACCAATATAACCACACTTCTTATCACTGCACTCATATAAATCGGGAGCAAGCCAACCACTAACATTTGTTGCGTTTCTTAATGTAGGCTTTTTACATCTTGGACAAATTCTAATATTAACCATAAAAACACTACTTTTCACATTAAACCTATTACTGCTTATGTTTAATAATAATAAATAACATTTATTCTCTTTAATTATTAATTATATCTTGATTCTTTTGTTGATAAAAATAAAAAATTCAACAAACTATTATATCATAAATATCAATAGATTTTAATTTATTCATGAAGGACTTAGAATTACAAAGAAAAAGTTTACCTAACGAACCTGGAGTTTATTTATTTGTAGATAAGAAAGGTTCAATACTTTACATCGGAAAATCTAAAAATATAAAAAAAAGAGTAAATCAATATTTCTTAAAAACTAGTTATACAGATCCCTATTATGAGGAAAAAATTAAAGAATTAATAAATAAGATTCGTTCTATTGAATATATTATAACAGAAAATGAGAAAGAAGCACTCCTTTTAGAAAATATCCAAATCAAAAAATATCTCCCTCGCTATAACGTAATAATGAGGGATTCTAAATCATATCCTTGGGTAGCAATTTTTTACTCAGAAGACTTTCCCAGAATCCGTGTAATTAGAAATCCAGAAAAATATTCCCAAAACAATTTGTTTTTAGGACCTTATACAGATAAAAAAGAAATTGTAAGAATACTAAGGGATTTAAGGAAAATATTCCCCTACTGTTCTTGTAAAAAACCTGGTAGAAAGAAAAAAAACCCTTGTTTATATTATCAATTAAAACTTTGCTTGGGTCCATGCTTCACTGAAATAACAAAAGAAAAATATCGCAACAATATTAAAAGAATCGAAATGTTTTTAAAAGGAGAAACAAGTGAACTAAAAAAACAAATCGAAGAAAAAATGCAAAATGCTGCAAAATCCCAAGAATTTGAATTAGCAGCTTTCTGGAGAGATAAATTGGATGATATTGATCATGCTACCGATCAGCAACATGTATTCTTAAATCATGATGCGAATAAGGATATCATTGGATATCATTCTGAAGATAATTATGTGGCAATGATAATAATTCATATTAGAGAGGGTAGAATAATAAATAAAAATTCTTTTAATTTCGATTTAAGAGAAAAACTAGTTCATAAAGGTGAGTTGCTTTCTTCTATCTTGGAACAATATTATCAAGATTTTAAAACCCAATTACCAGATGTAATAATTATTGCTGAAGTAAGCGAAAGATTTGATATTCTAATTAAGTATTTAAAAGATATAAAAGGAGAGATACAAATAAGATCTCCTATAGATGACTATGAAATAAGCCTAATACGAATTGCTAATAGAAATGCTAAAGTTATGGTTAATCAGCAGGTTCAAATGGAACAGATTAAAATGGATGAAGAAGATTTTAGAGAAGAGGTATTAAAAGAAGCAAAAGAAATTTTAAAACTACAAAAAGAACCTAGGATCATTGAAGGCTTTGATATTTCAAATATTGAAGGGAGAGACGCAACTGGCTCAATGGTTTATTTTTTAGAAGCAAAACCATATAATAAGAATTACAGGCACTTTAAAATAAGAACTAAATCGACACCCGATGATGTTGCAATGATGAAAGAAGTTTTAAAAAGAAGATATACAATGTTATTAAACCGAAACTTAGAACTTCCCGATTTAATATTAATAGATGGGGGAAAAGGACAATTGAACGCGGGTGTTTCTGTGTTACAAGAACTAGGTCTTGAAATTCCTATTATAGGATTAGCTAAGAAGTATGAAGAACTCTTTATACCTAATAATAAAAACCCTATTATCCTTCCTAAAAATTCACCACTCTTAAAATTATTTCAAAGAGTGAGGGACGAAGCTCACCGTTTCGCTGTAAGACTCCACAAAAAGCAAAGGAAAAAACGCATGACAGGCTCAATTTTAGACGATATTGAAGGAGTAGGTCCAGTTACAAGAAATAAATTACTTAATTATTTTGGGAGTGTTATCAATATAAAAAGGGCTTCTTTAAAAGAATTATCTCAGATAGTGGGGAAAAAATTAGCTGAGATTATTTTAAATGAATTAAAAGATTAAACTAATTTTGGAAAGATTATTTTTGGACTTAAAATTTTTGAACCTGGTTTGAGTTTACCCACTTGAATATTGTGATTAATAATTCGATCAGGTATTCTATTTGCTCCAATAATTTCTAAAACTTCATTTGCAGTATTTGGAATAATTGGATATGCCAATTCAAAGAGAACTTTAACTCCATCCAGAACAGTATATAAGACTGTTTTCACTTCTTTCTCTTTGTTTTTTCCTTTTATGAGTTTCCAAGGGGCTGCATCATTAAAATATTTATTTAGTTTATTTCCAATAATTAGGATTGAATTAGCTAATTCATAAGAAATCTTTAAGCTGGGCTGACTTATATTTACTTTCAATATTTTCTCTAAAAATAAATGTAAAATTTTTTCTCTTTCAATTAAATCTCCAGGTTCTGGTACTTTATCACCAAAGTTCTTTAGTGTAAATTTACAGGCACGATACAATAGATTTCCGATATTGTTTGCAAGATCATTCTCATAACAAGATTTAATAAGTGAGGGGTTAATCCGAGAATCTTTATTTGTCATTTTACTAGATAAAAAAAATCGAATGGCATCTGTTCCAATTCTTTGTTGAAGTTTTAATGGGTCTATAACATTTCCTAACGATTTTGACATCTTGATTCCTCCTTTACCGACCCAATGTCCATGAATTTGGATAGATTTTGGTAGATTTAAATCAAGAATTTTTAACATTATAAGCCAATAGATACAATGGGTTTTAATTATATCTTTTCCCCCGAGATGAATTAAATTAGCCCAATAATTATTAAACTCGGATTCTCCTTCAAAATTTAGCTTGAGATTTGAAATATAATTTAAAAGTGCATCAAACCATACATAAGTAACAAAATTACTATCAAATGGGAAATCAATTCCCAATGTCACCCTGCTTTTTGGGCGAGAAATACACCAATCATCCAATGGCTCATTTAACATGGCTAAAACCTCTTTTTGATAAACTGTGGGCTGAATGAGAGTTTTATTCTTTTTTATGCAATTTATTAACCAGGATTGGTATTCACTAATTTTTAAAAAATAATTCACTTCTTTTTGAATTTCAGGTTCTTTTTTATGATCAGGGCACAGCCCATTCTCATCTAAATCTGAAGTTTTTTTAAACTGTTCACATCCAAGACAATACAACCCTTCATAATATTTTTTATAAATCAATTTATTGCTAAAAAGTTCATCCAAAACCTGCTTTACATAATTTTTATGACCCTCTCGTGATGTTCGGACGAAAAAATCAAAAGAAATATTTAATTTTTCAAATACAGATTTAAAAACAGTAGCTTTTTGGTCTAAATAATTATTTACAGAAAAACCGCTTTCGTGGGCACTAGCTTGATTCTTCTGTCCATGTTCATCAACACCAGTTGTATAAAAAACTTGAACTCCACGCATTTTTAAAATACGCTTTAGAATATCACCCATAATTGTTGTATGAGCATGCCCAATATGTGGATCATCATTCACATAATATATTGGAGTTGTAATATATACTCTTTTCATGTTTCGATACCTCTTACTTTTTCATTTTTAATCAAATAAAAAGAATTTGCTATTACAAAAATAGAAAATAATATTTTATGATAAGGATTTTTTTTTCTCCCATATTCTTAATCTCCTTAAAAATTAAATATTCAAAATTAAAAAAACAAGTTTATTATAAATATTCGCTCTTAATTCTTGAGAACAATGCAAACACGATTATCATGGCACCCAGAAATAGAAATGTTATACTTAAATTAATCATTACAAAGTATCCAATGAAAGGGTAAAGAATCGCTCTTATAAGACTTGCTATCATATTTATTGTGCTTATCACTGTGGCTCTATTCTGTGTCTCAATTTGGCTATTTATCGCCTTAGTAAACAGTAAGCTCCGTGAAAAACCGAATCCTATTACTATAAGAATTAAAGGAATGCTAACCGGGATGAAGAAAATCACTGACATAAGAATAAATCCTATTCCTGGTATTATCGAATAAAATTGTAAGAACCGTTTCTTATTATTGCATTTATTTTCAAGTTTTATAACTATGTTGTTAAAAACTATCTGTATTAAAGTCATTGATGTGCTTATGAATCCAAAGAATATTAATTGAAATTGTAATGCTTCAAGATAAAGTTGATATAGCCAAATTATATAGAAGACTGCTGTCTCTGTTATTATCATTTCAAACGATAATACTCTTAGAACGCTATTTCTCTTGAGTTCATTAAATCCAGATTTTATTACAGTGAAATAATTCTCAGTTTTCTTTTTCTCTAAATCATGATTTGGTTCTTTTAATGTCAGTGATATTAATGTTGCGATGAAAAATGGAATAAACATAAAAGTCATTACCAGGTTTAACGAAGCATACGCAGCTATGATTGAACCTATTGGAGCTGAAATTGCTATGCCAAACAATGTGAAACTCCTATTTCTAGCCATCACTTTTGATATATCATCCTCTCTTTCAAGTTTTCTCAATGTATCATATATAAAAGCTTGATCAGTACCAGAGGTTAAAGCACTAGCAAAAGCCCATAAAGTTTCACCAATAGCAAAAATGATTATGTTCGGATAGCTTCCATAGATTAATGCTGCCATCGCAGTGATTAAAGCTCCTAGTTGTAAAGAGACCTTTCTGCTAATATAATCAGCTATAGCGCCACAAGGTATCTCAAATATTAAAATCATAATTGTAAAGTAGCTTTGTAACAACATAACCTCGACGAAAGTTAATTTTCCCCAAGTCAGGAAAAAGGGTAATAGTACTCCTGATATCAAGTGAAGACCCATGAAAAAATGAAATAAATATGATTTCCTTAAATTTGACTCCCATTTATTTACATGAATTCTATTGTGAATAGTGTTCTGAATTTTCTCTGTTTTATCGTATACAGTCTGGAGATCTACTATTTCTTGGTCCATTTCATTATTATTTGCTGATATTATAATTCACCTTTATTGTCTTTTTATCTCTTTAGCAGCATTAAAGATTCCTGTAATTTTCTTTCAGGACTTCTAGACTTCTTAAGTATTTTTGCTTTTCTTCTAAGTATCTTGGATTATACTTCGCTCTTTCGTAAAGTTCTAATAACTTTAGATTTAGCTTTTCTAATCTATCTTGTTTCTTTTGTGGTTTATTGTGGCTAAACTCAAGTAATTCTAATTTTTCTAATTCTTGAGCTTTTTTAAGTTTAGCAGCTTCTCTTTTCTCTGCCAATTCCTTTAATTCTAACAACTCTTTCACCTCATTTTTTATATTTTTTTAATTTTTTTTATAAATTTATTTTTTGGAAAAAAACATATTTATTTATCCTAATTTGAAATTATCCTGCACCAAAGCTAATACAGTGTAGAAAATGTCTAAGAAGTAGAGATTCAGTTCAATTATGTAAATTCCTATTTAAGTAAAGTATGAAAAGTTAAAGGAAAAGAGTCAATGTTTTGCTGATTTTTATGTATTTATTAGGATAATGCATTAAGGATCTATACATTAAATCCTACATACATTAATGTCATGGTCATTGATTTACTTATAGACGGAGTACGGATTAAGGTATCTCCACAATCCAACCCGATCCATCTATGATCTTTAATTACCATGAAATAATCAACAAATATGTTTAAAATAAATATATTATACTTAAATATTTAAATTTAACGGTAGATTGAACCTTATAGAAAGAGAAAATGGGAAATGGATGGGAAAACACATTGCAATTTCAACAAAAATATTGTAAAAAATTATAACATTGATATTTCTAGCTTTATAAGTTCTGCTGTTGTCTCACAATAAACTCTCGCTAATGACTTTCTTTTTGCTTCACTTATAACTCTAATTATTGGCTCAGTATTAGAAGGGTGAATTAAAACAAACCACTCTTTTTCTTTTCCAAATCTGAGATCAAGATTAAATTGTTCTATTTCTTCTCCTTCTTCTAACAATTCTTTCTTTAATAATCTAATAATTTCGTTGATATTTTTATTCTTAATATTGATTTTTTCTCTATATGAATAATATTTAGGGAGTGTTGATACCAATTCTGATACTTTTTTTCCTGTTTTAACTAAAATTTCAATAATTTTAGCGGAGGCAAAAATTCCATCTCTTGTGTTATTAAAATCAGGGATTATAACTCCTCCACATGAACCTTCTCCTCCAAATACAAGGCAATTTTTAGATGGGTCTTCTATTAACTCATTCATTTTTTCTATTAAAAATCTTTCTCCTATAGGCGTTCTAATTACCTGAGCGCCATACCTTTCAGCAATTACTTCGAATCTTAAAGAAGAAGCCAAATTTGTCACAAATATAATTTCTTTCCCCCTATCAGAATTATTTTTAAGGTAATAATCAGTAATAAGTGCTAATCCAATATCTTCAGGATAGCATATCCCGTTTTCACCAATTATTGCTAATCTATCAGCATCAGAATCATGCGCAAAACCAATATCATGGTTACCTTGCCAAACTTCCATTATTAGATCTTTTAAATTTTCTTCAATAGGTTCAATCTCTCTCGGAAATATCTTATTAACCAGTAAATCATCATTAATTAATTTCACTTTACATCCTATTTTACTGAGGATTTGAGATGTCGCGACTTTTCCTGCTCCTGCTCCTGTATCAATAACAACACTAAGATCATTTTGGGCTATAATGCCTTTATAATCAATATATTTGTAGAGATCTTGAATATAATCTTTAATTGGATCTAAGGTTTTTATGTATCGATTGCGATTAACTTTTATTGAAGGGTAATGGTTTAGATCAATCTCATTTAATTTAATAGAGATTTCCTTTAGATCATTATTATTAAGAAAGGTTTTTGTAGAAAGAAGTTTTAATCCATTCCACTCTTGTGGGTTATGGGAGCCTGTGATAATAATACCTCCCGGAATATTAAGCTTATTTTTAGCATGAATAATAATAGGAGTAGGACACACTCCTAGATTGATAACTTCTAAACCAACTGTGATTAGGCCTTCAATCACAGCTTTTTCAATTATTTCTCCACTTGGTCTGGTATCTTTCCCTACAACAACTTGTGTATTTTTACCATCAAGCCATAATCCATAGGCAATAGTAATTTTTTTCGTGATATTGAAATCCAAAGCTTTTTCTGCTATTCCTCGGATTCCACTTAAAGTGAATATTAAATTTTCCCTTTCCATTAGAATTTCTTCATTTTTGATTCAATTTTAAGAAATAACTTGGTGATTTTCTAATTTATATTTCACAAAAGCTAATGCTCCTCTTAAACCAATTTCATCTCGATATTTTGTTAATTTTATTTTTGGAGGATGATTCATAGTGAATTTAATAGGATCCCTCTCAAATTGCTCAATTACGTGAGGAATTATCTGTTCTTTATCCTTCATCATTGCCCCTCCAAAATAAATTGAAGTACAATCATAATAATTATTAACTATACCAATTCCTACTTTTGTATAGAATATGCAATCATTAACTATCTTTTTAGATAATTCATCACCTTCTCTAGCTGCTTGAAAAACTTCTTTGGCTGTTAATTTAGATTTATCTTCTTCTAAAATGCTCATTAAGATATCTGCATTAAGTTTTCCTTCTTGCAATGCATCTAATGCCCTGTTTCGGACACCTGTTCCAGAACTATAAGCTTCCCAACACCCATACGCTCCACAATTACATTGAGCTCTACTTCTTGGCTCAACTAATGCATGCCCTACTTCTGCCGCATTTCCCTCTTTACCTAGTAATAGATGCCCATTACAGATGACACCTCCTCCCACTCCAGTAGAAATAGTGATATATACAAGGTTATCTCTTTCCCCTCCATCTGCTTCAAAGTAATGCACACCTAACACAGCTCCATTACAATCATTAATAAAATATAGAGGTATTCCGTGAAATTTCTCTTCAATTGGTTCTTTTAAAGGAATTTCTCTAAATCCTAAATTAGCATTATTAAAGACAACGCCTGTTTCAGTATTTAATGGACCAGCTGAAGCTACACCTATTCCTAAAATTTGTGTTTTTTTAATATAATTTTCATCTATTAATTCTGATATAAGCTTACAAACTGAATTACTAATTGAATATTTATTTTCTTTTAATGTTTTAGTGATTTTTATTCTAATACTTTCTTCTTTTAAATTTACTGGACAAACCGCAACTCGTATCCAAGTTCCTCCTATATCTACTCCAGCAATATATTTCTCGTCGATTTCAATCACTAAATTAAATCTATAAATATCTACTTAATAAAAAAATAAATTATAAATATTTTTGTTTAACCTACTAATAATAATTTATTTTAATATCATCATCATTAATTTTAAGTTTTAATTCTTTCACTATTTCCCTTTTTCTTTCGTCATCTATCGAATAGACAAAATATTCTGCGGGTATCCTTGCTGTCGAATAAATTTGTATAAAATCAGGTCTTATCATTTTTAAGGCTTGAGCTAATTTGTTCAAATTTATAGTATTATTATTTGGAATGAAATCTTCTCTATATGAATTATAAATTAAACTTTGAATAGCTAATTTATGTCCTCTAGGCATTTCTTGCCTTAGTTTAGTAAGTGATTCAATAATAATTTCAATATTTGTTGATTTGCTGTGTGGTCGATTAGTTCTTTTAAAATCGTCATTAGTTGCTACATCTAATTTTGCTAAAACAAGTTCAAATTCTCTGACTTTTTCTCTTATATCTTTAAAATATAAAGTACTAGAATTAGTAAATAATGTAAGAATAGGTCTTTTGTTTGTCCAATTTAACCTCTCTCTCACATCTGAAGCTACTTCTAAGAAATCTAATAAATTTTCATTTAATGTAGGTTCACCATTATATCCAAAAGTAATAGAATTTAGATGAGGTACATATTTTAAGATTGAAATTAATTCTTTTCTAAAGTGTGGTGAAGGCGGTAATTTTATTCTAAATTCTGGAGACACAAAATTTTCTTGATCTGTTAAACCAATTTCACAATAAACACAATTGAAAGTGCATAATTTATAATTTAGCAAAACATTTACGCCTAATGAGAGCCCTAATCGTCTTGATTGAAAAGGACCATATGTGTACTGACGCATTCTTAAAATTTTATAAATGGCTAATTTTTTTTCTTTTCATACAAATTATTTTGAAATTGAGAATTATAATTTAAAAATCATATTCTATATCTATTCTCTGCAATAATTAAAAGGTTAGATTAAGAAAAAAGTTAACTTTATTAATTAATAGTAGCAGATAAATATTTTAAAATCCATATACAACTATTATCTCTTGCAAGGACATTCCATCAAATAATGCCTCAAAATAGTTTTTAAGAGATCTTTCGAATAAATAATCTCCAGTATTATAATGTTGTTTATACTTACTTACGTATTCTTGACGACTCTGAAATCCAAATATATTCGTATATATATTTTCAAAAGTCGAGAACGAAAGTGAACAGGTATTTTTTAATATTATAATGGTTTTTAACTTTCTATATTTTTTTATGGCTTCTTTTTTGCTAGAAACACCAAATGCTTTTTTGGTTTCTTCCAATTCAAAGAAATGTTTTCTAAAAGAATCGGCACTTTCATAACCTGCATTTGATGCTAACTCATCATTAGAAGCTCCTTTTATAAATAATTTTATCCAATGAGATTTATGAAATCCTTTTATATAATCTCCTTTCCTAATTTTTTCTACTAAATAACTTATATTAGTCCAGTTAAAATCATTAAGAGCCATGGCCTTTTTTAATTCCCTTAATTTAATATCTCCAAACCATCGTTTAAATGGACATCCTTCTGCTTCAAAGAATTGTTTACCTCCTTTCCTATGAATTATTTCACCAATTTTTTCTCCTGATAGCTCAGGATAATTTTCTAATAATGCTTGAATAACAGGTTTTAAAAATTTATCTTCAACATTTTCAACACTACAATAGAATTGTGCTATTCGGGCATAAACATTATCTTCAGAAGCCTCCTTTATTCCATATAATTTTTTTAATAATTTTGAAATTTTAGGTACTCGATATCCTAAAGAGAGCATAAAGGCAATATCATACATCGGTAAGGTAATATATTTCTTAACACTTTCAACATTAGAATTCATATTAAGCCCAAATGGATTGACCGTTCCATATGAATCTGGATAATTCTGTTTGTACCATTTTTCACGATCACACACATCTATTTTTGAATAATGTTTTTCAAGGATATTTGTTTCAAAATATTTTTTTAAAAGAGAATCTGCCAGCTGTTTTCTAATATTAAATTTAAAACTTTCTTGTAAGCTTAAATACACACTAAGAAAATGATCTAGATCATTATATTTTTCATTCTCTACTCCATAAATTTTAACTCCCACAGCACTAACTTCTTTTTCAGTAGCTATCAATATAGCTTGTTCAATTAATCTGGATGGTAATTCCCCTAGCTCTTTATATTCATTAATAGCTTTCTCAATTTCATATTCAAACCTTTTTCTTATCGTTTTTTCCGTGTGTCCAATATAAATATCTATTTTTGTATTCATATCAAATAGACAACGATGTTCATATATTGCTTCAGCATATGAATAAAAATGATCAAAACCTTTTTCACCTCTACTAATATAACTCCTCCCTAATGAAGTTTGATAAGAATTATTTATGAAAACGGGTATTTTGCCATCCAATATAAGATCTTGAAGTAATTTTGTGGCAGTCATAAAGACAGTCCTTTCAGAATTCGTTGTATAGTTTTTAAATATTTCTAATTGTTGAGTAAACATTTTAAGTCTAATTCTCTTTTCGTTCGCCAACATTATTATATTTTTAATAATATCAGCAATAGATCCTTGAAAAAGATTGTTTTGATTATTCAAATTATCAAAAATAGGAACACATTCTAATTCTTTATAATTAAAATAATTTTTAAATTCTGAATTGTTTTTGTGCTGATATCCTTTATTATAATGTTTTTTTCTATCTTGACAATTTACATCTTTTTCATTATCCATTATTATTGATCAAAACCCAATCTTAGACTCAATAATTAAATATTATTAGAATTTTATAGAGTTTTAACAAATTTCCCATAAGAATATAACCAATTTATTTTACTCTAAAATAGTACTAATTTTAATAATCTATTTAACGTGTTTATAAACTTTATTTGTTTAAATTTAGAAGCTTCAATTCTATTAAATTATAAGGGGTAATAAATTTAATAATTTATGCTTTATCGACCCAAGCGATTTTGTCTTTATAAATACTTTGAAAAGATTTCATGAAATTTTTTCTTTATAAATATAATGTAAACCTCATTCATAAAATACTTGTTAAATACTTCATAGTAGTATGAAGTTCATTTTCCAAATTATAGAAAAAAGTATTTCAATATTACTAAGAACAATACGATCAGTATTAAATTCAAAAATAAATCTTTTAATTCTATAATCAGGAAAGTGTTTAATAAAGGTTAAAGAAATTTTTATTCCTTATGATTCAAAAATAATTATTAATAAAATTTTCTATTGCTTGATTCATTTTTCTTGGCTGTTCTAACATTACCAAATGCCCTGCCTTCTCAATTATTACAAGTTCAGAAATGTTAATCTTTTTGTGAAAAAATTCGGAATATTTTACAGGAGTCATAATATCTTCTTTACCAACTAATATTAAACAAGGGATATTGATTAAGGCAGTTTTATCAAGTGTATCAAATCCATCACAAATTTTAAAATCATCATATATAACGTTCGGGGCTGTTTTCAAATACTCCTTTTTAAGATCATCATCTATACTATCTATAAACATTTGAAAGTTATTTTTCACAGTTTCTAAGATTACGGGCATAACACGCAATCTCCCTCCAGTTCCAATTAAAATTAATGCGGTGATATCGCTTGGATACTTAAAATAGTAAGATTGTATTACTGCTCCCCCTAAGGAATGACCACCTAAAATAACATTTTTTAGATCTAAAGTTTCTATAAACCTTCTAACTACATCTACATATAATTCAAGAGAGTGTTCTAAAAACTCATCAGAATTATTGTGAGAGGGTAAATCAAGAGCATATATGTTATAATCAATATTTAGATTAAATTGTTCTCTCCAAATATTTGAATTTCCACCAGATCCATGGATAAAAATAAGGGCATTTTGAAAATTATTATCTTTGATTTGATAGAAAATTTTTTTTCCAGAATAATCGAAATATGGAATTCCTACTTCACCTCGAGAATAATTTATTATATTAATTAAAAGTAGATTCTAATTTAGGGTTTTTTAAAAAATTTAGTATATAGATTTGAAAATAAGTAGTAGAAATTACCTTATTTATCTACTTCAATATCACGATGTTGCATTTCTAGTAGACGCTTATACTTTCCATTCAAGGAAAGTAATGTATCGTGATCTCCTTGTTCTATTATTGCTTTTTTATCAGCACTTAAAACGATTATTTGATCAGCGTTTTTTATTGTTGATAGACGGTGGGCTATAATAATTGTAGTTCGTCCCTTGCGTGCTTTATTTAATGCATCTTGAATTAATGTTTCTGTATATGGATCAACTGAGGATGTAGCTTCATCCAGTATTAGGATTTTAGGATTAGTTATTAAGGCTCTCGCAAAAGCAATTAGTTGTCTTTGACCAATAGAAATGTTTGAACCGTTCTCTTTTAATTTTGTATTATAATCCTTATATAGGGTTTCAATGAAATTATGTAAACCCAGAAATTTCGAGATTTCAATCATTCTTTGTTTTAATTCTGGAGTTGGCTCTTCAAATGCATATAATATATTTTCCTCGATTGTTCCTGTAAAAATAAAAGCATCTTGGGGGACAATCCCAATCAAATTTCTTAAATCTTCCTTTCGAACATTTCGAACATCTATACCATCAATAAGAATATTTCCATCATTTATATCATAAAATCGTGCAATTAATTTGATCAAGGTAGTCTTACCTGCACCAGTTTCTCCTACAATAGCTAATGTTATGCCTGAAGATATTTTTAGATCAAGATTTTTTAAAACATAACCCGTTGATTGTTCATGTTGAATAATTTTTTTTTGTTCTTCAATGGCGTCAAATACAAGTTTAGGTATCTGTTCTTGGATTTCGGGAGAAATTTCAATACTAGCAAGCATTCTTTTGATAGTACTAGGCGACATACGCCCCATTTTACCACTAATTAAATTTCCACCTTCTCCGCCCATTCTAGCACTACTCGATTGTATTCCTCTCTCGGCTCGCAATGCTCTTTCTAAGAATTTTACCATCATAAGAACTGTTTCTGATGATATCATTTGTTCAAATGTAAAATCTTTTTTTTTTTTTAAATTATCTTCTAAAGATTTAAGTTTAAAAGAATTCTTATATTCAGGATATTTACTTGCTATCACTGTATTAGGAACTGCAAATTGAAATTCGGCTAAAATTTTATCAATTTTTTCTGGAATTTCATCTGGTGTACTTCCCATCAGATTTAAAAAAAGTTTTTGTCTAATATTATTAGGTATAAATCTCATATTATCAAGAATAAAAGATGAATAAGGTTCAGGAAAGGAGTTTATTGTCTTGATAACTTGATTCATCATAGAGTTTCCTAAAGGCTTCTCATCAACTATTTGATTTTTCTTAAATGTGTAGCCAAAACTTACTGTTTCAAATTCAACACCACCTTCCACTTCACTGAATACTTTAGGTGAACTTGGATCTGGAATTTCTGCTTTTTCTTCTAATATAGAATATATTCGGTCACTTGCAGCCATAGCTGCTTCGATTACTTGTTGAATTTGCATTAACATCATAAAGGGTCTGAAGAATTGACCTAAAATACTGATATAGGCACTAAGTACGCCTACTGAAACAGGAATTCCAAAAATAGAGACATTTCCTAGAATTGTAAATCCCCCAGCTAATAAAATCCCTGCTGTAAGGATAGTTGTAATTAATGTAATTAAAGGAAAGATGGTTGCCATATATCTTCGAATTTTAACCATTGCATTATAATTTGCTATATTAGCTTTATCAAATTCTGAAGAAGCTCTTTTTTCTTGCCCATATGCTTGAACAACTTTTGCTCCTTCAATATTTTCTTGTATCGAAGAAGTAACTTTACCAATTGTCTTTCTTGATTCTTTGAATAATTTAATTGCGATCTTTCTAAAAATATATGTTGTAAAAAAAAATAATGGAAAAATTACCATACTAATTAGAGCCAAAAATGGATTCAATATATACATAAATACAACTGTTAGGACAATTGAAACAAAACTAGTTATAATTTGAACAAATTGACCACCAACTAATTGATTAAGGATTGTAACATCGTTAGTTGTTATTGATATAATATCTCCTGATGATCTTTGATCAAAATAACTTAAAGACATTTCTTGTAATTTAAAGAAAATATCATTTCTAATCTCAAAAGTAATTCTCTGAGATAATTTACCCATACCAAATTGGGATATATAATTAGTTATTGCCATCAAAATCATTAAAGATAAATAAATCGTACTCATCATTAGAATATAATCGCCATTTCTAGTAACGATTCCATTATCTATAATGCTTGCTGATAATACCGGGGTTATAGATAATATAACCGTGCCTATTAACAAAAATATGAAAAATAATGAAAATTTCCATCGAAATGGAATTATATATGACAATAGCCATTTCCATAATTCTTTTCTTGGATGATCTAATTTAGCTTTCTCATCTTCAAACATAAATCGATGTCGGGAACTTGCGCTAGGTTGAATTATTTCTTTTTGCTCCTCTTCGTCTTTATCCTCTTGATTGTTATACACTAATTTTATCACCCTTTTAGTTAGTTCCTTCTTCTAATTTAATTTTTGATTTTTGTTTTTGGTATAGAGTTTCGTAGATTTGTTTATATAGAACATTTGCTTTTATCAATTCATCATGAGTTCCAAAACCAACTACGCGACCTCTATCTAGAATCAAAATGTAATCTGCTCCTCTGATTGTAGAAATTCTTTGGGTAATAATAATAGTTGTGGTCTCTTTCATTATTTTCGTAAGTGCTTTTTGAATTTTATACTCAGTTTCAACATCAACAGAACTTGTTGAATCGTCTAAAATTAAGATTTTTGGTTTGATTATTAATGCTCGAGCTATTGATAAACGCTGTTTTTGCCCACCAGATAGTCTTGTACCTCTCTCACCAACTATAGTATCATATCCTTTAGGTAAAGAAATAATAAAATCATGTAAATCAGAAATTTGAGCAGCTTTAATAATTTCATCTCTTGAAGAATCATTTTTCCCATAAGCAATATTATCAGCAATTGATTTATTAAATAAGAAAGTTTCCTGGGACACAATACCGATATTTTGTCTTAAATCCTTTAATAGATAATTACGTATATCTATTTGATCAATTTTAATATTTCCATCACTTGCTTCATAGAAGCGAGGTATCAAATTGATTATTGTAGATTTTCCAGAACCAGTGGTACCCAAGATCGCCAAGGTTTTTCCTGTGGGTATTTTAAATGATACATCTTTTAAAATCCGATGATCATGGGTATATCCAAAAGACACATTATCAAATTCAATGTCTCCTTTTAGAGAAATTATTGGATTCGCATTTGGAAAGTCTTTTATATCTGGAGTAGATTCCAAAACTTCCCTTACTCGGGTGAGTGCGGCATCTGCTTGAATATATACTAACATGATTTGTCCTAACATCATTAATGGAAAACCCAGAGATGCAATGTAGGAAAGTAAAATTACTATTGTTTCAAGTTCCATTCTCCCTTCAATAACCCACATTCCTCCAATAAATAAAGTAATAATTGTTAAAATCCCGATAAGGATATAAATGGAAGGCATATAAATGGAATTATATTTAACAGAATCTACACTTGCTTTATAAAATCTTTTATTGTTTTTTTGGAATTTTTGATATTCTTTATTCTGCGTGTTAAACATACGAACTACTTGAGCCCCCACAATGTTTTCTCTTATAGTATTAGTTACATCACCAAAACTTTCTCTTGTTTCTAAAAATATGGGTTTTAATTTTTTTGCAATAAAATAAGATAAGATTAAAGAAAGTACTATTGCTATAATTAAGATAAAAGATAATTCTATACTAAAGAGAAGAAATCCTAGAATTACACCTCCTATCTGAAGAAATGATTGTATACCTAAAGTTAAACCCATTCCAAATATCTGTTGTGTTTCTTCTACATCACTGGTAGCCCGAGATATTAATTGACCTGTTTCTGTCTTATCAAAATATGAGAATGATTGACGGTAAATAGCATTACTAATATCTGTGCGAAGATGATAAACTGCCCTAGAAGACACTTCAGCACCTCTAAGTCTTGCAGCTCTATTAAATATATATCTTAAGCTCGTAAATATTAATATAAAAAAGAAGTTAATCAATAGATCACTAGCATTAGCTATAACTGAACGATTGGGATCTAATACACCAACCATCCTTCCTATAAATATAGGGATAATTATATAAAAAATTGTAGATAACAATAAGAATGTGAATTCAAGAATAAAAAATTTCTTCGATTTTAACCAGTACTTTAATATCATTTGAGCAGAATTCATAAAAAATCGACTCCTTTTCCTCTATCTCTACTTCTTCTTATAATTATTGTTTTTTATTTTTTCAAAAAAGGATATTTTAAAAAGTAATTGAAAGTTTTTAATAAATTTGTTCTTATTGACTTATCTCCATTTTATTAAATGATCGAGCACCAATAAGGATAAATAATGCCCCAAAACAAGTCATTACGATAAGATCCAACCAAATAGGGAAAAAAGATGCACCTAATAAAACTGCCCGAAATAAATCTACACTATAAGTGAATGGATTGCACATCATCGCTATTTGCATAAAAAGTGGCACGGTGTTAAAAGCAAATAGGGCACCCGAAATCCAGAACATTGGCATCACAATAAAAGTTTGGATTAATCCGAAGGACTGCATGTCATTTAGACGAGTACTTATCGTTAATCCCATACCCACTATCCCAATACTTGCTAATAAAGCTACAGGCAATACCAATAATACTCGCCAAATTAAATCGAGATCATATCCGAAAGACCCAATAGCTATACTTAAACCGATCATAATTATTACTTGTACTAGTGTTTGTAAAGCAATCCCCAAAGTTCTTCCTAGCATCAGTGTTCTACGACTTACAGGAGCAACTAATAATTCTTTCATGAATCCAAACATTTTATCTCGAAATATTGCCATACCACCAAATATTCCTGTAAATAATATGACTATTGCTGCAACTCCAGAAGCTGTGAAAGCTCTTGGATTAATAGACGTGCCCTCAATAGTTATTGAGAAAGATGAAAATCCGGCACCAAATACAATTAAGAATAATAAACCCTGAGCTAATGATGATATAACTCTTGATTTACTTCTCCAGAATCCTACTAACTCTCTTTTTGCTAGTATCCACACGGCATTATAATTAATTTTTGTTTTTAACATACTTAAATCAGACATAAATGATCACTTCCTTAATTGCCTTAATTGTATAAGTTGTTTGATATCTTTTGTATGATTTGAAGACTCCTCTCGTATTGTACTCCCTACATAATGGAGGAACACATCTTCTAAGGTAGGTTGATGCATATTTACATTTTTTATCCTTAAATTGTTATCATTAATTTTTTGAATAATCTTTGGAAGTTGTTGTCCTCCACTCTCGCAGGAAATTGAGATAGATGGTTCAGAATCGTGTTCCTCCTCTTCATATTCTCCTTTCTTTATTTTTATTATCTCTTGTTTTATATTATCAGGAACTTCTTCTAAAAGGTTGTCATCAAACATATCTGCGATCTTCTTTCTCATTGCTAAGGGAGCATCTAGAAACATCTGGGCTCCCATTGGCATTTTCTTCCATGCCATTATTAGTTTCTTTGGGTCTGACAATATCTCTCTAATTCGTGCTTTTATCATTTCGGGATTAATATTAGGCATCCCCTTTGGGAGTTGAATTTTTGGCATTATATCTTGAGTTACACCTGATCCTAATGAAACATTTTTCACTCCAGGTATTTCTTGTATCTGTTCTATGAGTTGAGGAATTTTAAAGTTTTCATCACCATTTTCAAATTGGATATCAATAACATCTCCAGATAATTGTTTTTTAAGATTTTCAGATGTATCCATAGCAATTATCTTCCCATGATCCATAATGCAAATCCTATTAGCAAGTTCGTCTGCTTCATCCATATAGTGAGTAGTAATTAAAATGGAAATATTCGAATCACCCTTATTTAATTCTTTAATCTTTTCCCAAATCTTTCTACGAGTTTGAGGGTCTAAACCTAAGGTTGGTTCATCTAAAAATAGGATTCTAGGCTCATGTAATAATCCTCGGGCAATTTCCAATCGCCTTTTCATCCCTCCAGAATAATTGTTTACAAGTGTATCCGCTTTATCTTCAAGATCCACCAATTTAAGAACTTCCTTAATTTTAGGCTGTCTTTCCTTCTTTGACATTCCATACAAAACTGCATGTAATTCTAAATTTTCCCATCCTTTCATATCACCATCTAAAGAGGGTTCTTGAAATACAATTCCGATACTTTTTCTTACTTTATCTGGATCTTTTGTAACATCAAAGTTATTTACATATGCTTCACCTTTTGTAGGGAATAATAATGTAGCAAGCATACTTATCGTAGTTGTTTTTCCTGCACCATTAGGTCCTAATAAAGCAAGTATCTCGCCTTTTTTTATGGAAAAACTAATATTATCAACTGCAAGAACATTACCATCTTCATAAATCTTTGTCAGGTTTTTTACTTCTATTATATTCTCAGTCATTTTCTTGTTCAAATAAATTGTTAATTCCAAAAATATTTTTTTATTAGAGAAAAAAAATTAAAAAAAATGTAATTCATTATTTATTCGCTCTTACTTTGCCTTCGTCTATACAGAAAATATGCTAACCCTAGAAATATTGTTGTAAAAAGCAATATTCCTATAAGTGCAGCAGTTACCGTTGGGGTAATCCATTGTAAAAATGTTGCAAATTCTCCATCTCCCTGATGGTCTGGGCCTGTAGGCATTCTAATCTCTGTGTATCTAGGATCAGGCATCGCCATACTAGCAGTAATAATACCTTCATAATAAGTAGGTATAAAAAGTGGTTCAATTTCTAAACCCGCAAATCTTAGAATCATGCTGATCATATTGAATACAATTAGCATAAAAAGTATGCTAACGATGATGCTTATCGCGGTACTTTTCATTATGCTACTCATAAGAGTTACAAATGAAAATATCATGAAAGTGTATAAGAGTGCCCATCCCATTGAACCCCATAAAACAAGTGGAATCTCTTCATATTTTATAAAGGTAATGGCTGCAACTAAGATATAATAAAAGCATACAGATATCGCATTTAAAGCATATCGTGAAATAACTCTCCCTATTAATAGCCGTGTTTTGCTTATTTTAGGGAATATTAAATTACCAGTGTGTCTGTGAAAATCTTCAGCAATAATTGACCCAGCAAATCCTGCAGCGCTTAATATAATCATAAACCCGAACATACTCATGTATGAACTAATATAATCAATAGGATCCTCTGGTAATGGTACATCTTGCGCATATTGTAACTCTTGAACCAATAGGAAAATTACAAATATTCCTAAAAATACAAGAAGCATTAAGATAAAAGTTTTTAAAGATTTCTTAAGTTCAAAAGTTATAGTAGTCCCAATTTGAGTAAAATCTCTCCTTAATCCAGCTTTTTGTTTTTCTATTAACATCATTTCAGTTTCAATTTGTTCGCTTTCTAATGTCATTATTTATAGACACCTCCTATTTCATTTTTTCTAGTTAGTTCAATAAATAAACTCTCAAGAAGCCCGGCTTTTGGTACCGAATATTCTAAGATCTCATAATCATTATCAAGAAGATTTCTTAGAATTTCAGTTTGATTCTTAGGATTTCCATTAAAAAAAACTTGGAAAATCTTAGAATCGTTATCATATTTAATCCAACTTTCTTCTTCTGCTATCCCTGTTAATGGAACAATTATTGTTTTTAATCGCTTAATAAACTCGTCTATATTGTCATCTGGAGGATTTAACAACTCAAAATGGATGACACTTTTCATTGCTTTTCCTTCTAAGTTATCTAATGTGTCAAAAGCGATTATTTGTCCATGATGAATTATTGCAATTCTATCCGCCACTTCACTGATTTCATATAGTAAATGACTGCTAAGAAACACAGTTTTTCCCATTCTCTTTAAGTTCAAAATGAAATCTCGAACTTCTTTCCTTGCTGTTGGATCTAAACCTGTTTGAGGCTCATCTAAGACAACTATGTCTGGATCGTGAACAATTGCGGAAACTATACCAATTCTTTGTCGCATTCCTTTAGAAAAAGTCCCAATCTTTTTGTCTTTCCATTCTAACATTCCAACCATTTTTAGAACAGTGTCAATCCTCTCATTAAGCTTTTTACGTGGATAGCCCTTCAATTTTGCAAAGTATTTCAAAATTTGCTTAGGAGTTACTTTTCCATAAAAAGCAGGAATTTCTATAAGGAATCCAATATTATCTAAGAGAAAATCCTTATTCCTCCTTGTTAATTTCTGAAGATCGCCGTTAGCTCGTATCCATACTTCACCTTCATTAGGTTTTAATAAATACGCCATCATTTTCATTGTAGTAGTTTTTCCAGCACCATTTGGGCCAAGGAAACCTACGATTTCACCTTTTCTTATTTCTAAATTAACATCTTTTACTGCATAAAAATTTCCAAATTTCTTGGTTAGGTTTTTAAATTGTATTAAAATTTCTTGATTTTTCTTATTCATTTTTATGTTCCTCTTCCATTTTTTTAATTGATTCATTAACTATTTCTTTAATCTTCTCTTTGTCTAAATGATCCATTTTATCAATGTCCTCAATTAATTCGTCTAAATCCTCCCTAGATCTTTTAAATTTTTCTATTCTACTCTCAATACGTTGGAGCATTCCTTTCATCCACGATCTTATACCCCTAAAAAAATCTATAGCATCATCTAATGACTCAAATTCATTTATTTTTGCGAATACCATTGTTTTTAATCCCTCAAGAGGATTTATTTCTGCCATCTTACCAAAAATGTTTGCCCATTTCAATTTCAATTCTTCTAAAAATTTCTTCCCTTCGTCTGTTACTATATAGAATTTATTTGCCCGTCCGTCTATAATTTCCTCTTTAGTGTCTAAATAACCTTTACTTTCTAAATCCTGTAGTGTTTTTACAAGCGTACCTCTTGGAAAGTTATATTTTTCCTGTAATTGATACCCAGTTATACCCTCTGGATACTCTGCAATTATTAGTAAAATCATATAATCCCTTATTTCTCGAAAAAATTCTCGACCCATCGGTATTGGAAATTTAAAGTGTGGACCTTGAAATGGTAGCATTGGTCCAAAAGGTGATATCCCTCCAATTGGAGACGGATGTGGAGGCTGACGATGCTCATGGGGATTTTCTCCCTTAAATTTCTGAAAATCCTCACTGAACCTAAAATGATCTATATTTCTTCTAACCATACTTATATCAACATTGAAAACTGAAAAACTAAAGAAAAATACTTATTAAAAAAAAGGAATTTTCATATTTAAACTTTTCGAGTATTTGACATATGTCAGATATCATTCTTCCTTATGTTTAATTATTTCCCTTTATATTCATATTTCTTCATTTCAAGGAAATTAATATAAATAATAGAGCTTAAGTCAATATTATAAGAAAATGTGATAAATATGACTGAAGTTTATATTGAAGATACAAATCAAGGGATTAAATCAGCTGTAAACAAAATTTTCGATCAGATCGAAAATAGTGGACAATCCATACTCAAAAAATCAAAAGAAGCATATATCAAAATTAATGGTATTGATTTTAAGAAACATACATACACGTCACCAGAAGTTTTAGAAGCTGTTATTCTTTATTTAAAAAAGAAAGGAGCAAAAGTTTATGTAATGGAAAATTCCACACAGGCGAATTTCACTAGGATTGTTTTTGCTATTAATGGTTATACAGAAGTGTGTGAAAAAACGGGAGCAAAAATTATATATTTGGATGAAGAGGATACAGAAACATTTGAATTTAAAGGTAAACCTTCAGCGAAAGAAGACCCTAAAGGATATAATTTGATGACGTTCAGATTACCACGCACGATTGTAGAAATTATGGAAAACAGAGATTTAATAACATATATTAATGTTCCAAAACTAAAAACTCATTCTATGGCAGTAGTTACGTTAGGTATAAAAAATCAATGGGGTTTTCCTCAACATGCTGACCGTGGAAAAGATCATAATTACAATTTACATTCAAAATTAGTAGAAGTTTATGAATTGATAAAACCTGATATTACTCTTATAGATGGTACTGAAGGAACTATCTATGGTCATTACCCTCCTACTGCATGGGAAAATAAAACTGTAATCCCGTTTAATATTTTGATTGGTGGCAGAGATACTTTAGCTGTTGATGTCGTAGGTGCAAGAATATTTGGGCTAAATCTTGATGAGGTTCCACATTTAAGAATAGCATATGAACGAGGTCTTGGAGAAGGTGATTTAGCTAAAATTAAAGTTATTGGAAAGGATCTGGAAGAATATAAAGAAGTATATGATTGGAATTTGCTTCAAAAATTTCCTGAAAATGTTAAAATTGTGAAAGGTAAAGAGTTAATATGTAGAGAAGGGTGTCTTAACAATCCGTTAACAGTATTGCAGAGTTTTGCTTTTGATTATCCAGAAAAATTTAAAGGAGGGTGGTTTATAGTGATGGGAAAAGGACATGATGATGATATAATCGAACAATTGAGAACAGAAGGATATACTAAAGGTTTAATCGCAGGATATTGCGCAATAGACGAAGTTGGGAAACAACTTAGAAAAGAATTCGGTCGCAGGAATGTATTTTTTTCAGGAGATTGTAATAATCTAGCTGAAACTGTTACTGCCGAGCTTAAATTAGCAGGTATGTCAGCTATCGATATAACACCTTTGTCATTTGAAGAAGCAATGAAATATCTTCAAGAAGCTCAAAAACATGGCACTACGGCATTAATAACAACAGCATTTTAAAACTAAATTTTTTCTTTCAATCTTAAAATAAATAAATTTTTTTAAAGAATATAAACGAATAAAATTATTGTGAATTTAAGTTCAGTTTTTTCGGAAATAAAGGAGTTTTTATCTATCCCTGATGAAAATTATGATTTAGAACAAACCATTAATCTATACTTTAAAACTGAGCCTGATGAGAACAAACTTGAAATTTTAGGAGATATTTTAGGCTTTATTAACAAATTTTCCATGTTTAATGACAATATACCTTTTATGAGCTCGTTATATGACTGCATCAATAATGCTTTAGAATTAACATTAGATTCAATTTATGACTTTGAGGAACTATTAATAAAAAACGCAATTATGCATTTTATCCAAGAGTATATAAACTATGTCAAAATTGACCAGAAGGAACAAGTTTTAAATTTATTAGCAGAATCTCTTGAAAAACTCGAACTCCAACCTTTAGTTACAAATCTTTGCCTACTACTTAAACCAATGTATCATGATCAAAATAATCTTAATAAATTAAATTACCATAAAGAAGTGGAAGTTTCTTACGATTTAGCTAACAATAATGAAATTCAACTTAAAACCGAAATAGATAAGTGGTTTAAATCTCAAGAACTCAACTTAGATCACCAAGAGAAATTGAAAGTAAATTTAAGATACGAATTTGATAAATTAATTTCAAAATATAACATAATAAAGGATTCAGAGAAATATAATAAATTACTTTTGGAAGTAGAGGAGATGCTTACGATGCAATTAACAGTCTTAAGCCTTATGAACCACATTCAAGATGATTCCATTGAGCCTATTCCTATAAAATAGATAAGAGTGAAAAATCTGTATTGAATATGTTTATATGTCCATTATCTCAAAACTTAATTTAAATTTAAATCTCAAAATAATTAAATAATAAATCTACTATTATAATTACAAAAAGTGTTATTACTCTTCTGAAAGTGAGAATAGTGGGTAAGAATGAAAAACCTTTAAAAAGTGAAGAAATAGAGAAACAAAAGAAACTTGTAAATGATCTTTACAAAAAAGAAAAAGAAGAAAAAGATATTTATCTAAAAAATACAGAAACCGAAAGAAAGAAGTCATTTAAGGAAGGAAAAGCACAAATTTCTAATTTAATTGAAGAAAAGGCTTTTATGATTGATAGAAAGAAAGATACTGATGCTCAGTTAAAAGAGTTAAAACCTGATATAGAGGGGACAGCTGAAAAAATCGAGAAATCTGTTGGAGAAAAAGCATTTATGATTGATCGACAAAAAGAGAGTGCTACTCAACGTGCAAAAATTCGTCCTGACATCAAAGGTGCTGCTGAAAAAATCGAGAAATCTGTTGGTGAAAAGGCATTTTTAATTAGTCGTGAAAAAGATAAATTTAAAGATATTCATCTGGATATAGAGAAAAAAAGTGAAGCTATAAATAAATCAATTGGCGAAAAAGCATTTATGATAGATAAACGAAGAGAGTTAGATGAACAACGGAAAGTTATTCACCCAGATCTTGAAAGTCCGGCAAAACAAATTGAGAAATCAATTGGCGAGAAAGCATTTATGATAGATAAACGAAGAGAGTTAGATGAACAACGGAAAGAGATACGTCCAGATCTTGAAAGTCCGGCAAAACAGATTGAGAAATCAATTGGCGAAAAAGCATTTATGATAGAAAAACGAAGAGAGTTAGATGAACAACGGAAAGAAATACGTCCAGATCTTGAAAGTCCGGCAAAACAGATTGAGAAATCAATAGGCGAGAAAGCATTTATGATAGATAGACGAAGAGAGTTAGATGAACAACGGAAGAAGATCCATCCAGACCTTGAAAATGCTAAAAAAAAAGTCCTCAGTACGATTGAAAAACAAGCAAAAGAAATTGAGGAACAACGCGAAATTGACGAAATTAAATCTGATGCTAAGCAAATCGTGAAAAAATTTGAATCTAAAGTTAAAAAAATTAAAAAAGATGATCCCAAAGAGGATTAATCTCTAACTATTATAATCTAATATTAAATTTGAATAATGAATTCAAATTCATTCCTTCTAGTCTTTTTTTATAATTTAAAATGAGTGGATCTATTGCCCCATTAAAATTATTTATATGCTTTTTAAATCTAATATAAAAATCTTCTAATATTTCTCTTACAATACCTCTCTCTATTTGAAGATTAGTCTTTTTAGTAACGGCAATAACCAAGAGACGACCTTCTCTCTCATACAGTATTCTTGTATCTTTAAAATTTATCTCTTGAAGTTCTTCATTAACACCTTCATTTAATTCGTTAATAAACAAATTAATAGCATTTAGAAAACTACATATTAAGTCATCTTTCAAAAAACTCAGATTATCTGAATATCTGTTGCTGACAAGTAAAGCTCCTGTCTCATAGTCTAAGAAATAAATTGCATGAAATCTACATTCTTGAGAATTAACCTTATCCAAAGTAAATCCAAAATTATTATTTTTTCTGTTGATCTGATTATGATACATTATTCTTAATTTTATAAAATAAAAACTTAAAATCATAATACTTTAAATACATGCTTAAATAGAGAAAAATTGATTAATGTATAAAATATAAATAATATCTTAGTAATATTAGATTCATATCTAAAATAATTCATAAAAATTAGAATAATTTAATATCTGGTTAAAAGTAAACTATTTAAAATTTGTAAAAAAATAAAAATAAACAATAATAAAAATTAATATAATTTTACTTAAGTATTACTTTCTATTATCCAAGAGTGTTTGATGATTATGGAAACTAATAATTCTGTCCAAAAAAATAGAATTTCCATAGGTTTGATAATTAATAATGATGAATTGAACGCGAATCCCATTTTTCCTTCTGAAATTAAGGAAGAAATTCAGGAATCTCCTTTCTACTTACTGATTTTCATTTCCAGAGAAGATGTTGTTAAGATTAGCTGCTTTCCAACCCAAAATAAAAATATTAAAAAGATACTCATAAAATTAAAAGAATTCTCACCTGATCTGGTTAAAGGCATTTCAAATGTATTAAATGAGCTTAATTTAAGTAAGGATATATTGCATACAACAGGTTTATGTTATGAAATGGAAAAATGCTTTTATGAAACTTATTTGAATGGTGATATTATAGATAGTGGTAATCTCTCTATTGAAAATATAAAAGAAAAATTTATGGCTGTTGCGAAAGTAATCAATGTAAATATTGAAAATATTGCATCCCTAGCTTAAAAATGGTTGGTTTCTCTATTATTAATACAGTGATTAAATGAACGAGAAAAAAGTACCTCCTCCACCAGTACTCCCTCCTTCTATTGAAATTAAGGAAAATTTTTGCCTTTTCCATAAAGGTGAGATTCAAGGTGAAATCTACACTTGTCCTGCTTGTAAAACAAGATATTGTATGGAGTGTGCCAAAAAGGCAAGAGATGAGAGAAAATTATGTGTTAAATGCAAGCAACTAGTTTTAATGTAATTAATCAATACAATTCTTTTTATGATTCAACTCGTCTAATTGATGATAAAGATCTCCACCCTTTCCAAAAAATTAACCATAGAATTGTAAAAATAAATGAACTGGTTGCAAAAACATACCCCCCTATAAATAAATCAACAATAATCAAAAATGGGATTCCTGCAATCGCAAATCCGAATATATACCCATACCCCCAAAATCGGTCTTTCAATGCAATAATCACACAGGGAATTATTGAAGTAAAGATAATTGATAAATAAGACCAAATTTGCATTGAATCCAAGATTATTAACATATTTACCCAAGACACTACAAAACCAATTATAATCCAAATTACCGTTCCAATACCAAATTTAAATTCTGGCTCTGGTCTTCCTACTGATTGTTCCTCATTATCCCTAGTCATTATTAAGTGCCACTTTCATTATTTCTATTTCATTATTAGGATTATGTATTATATAATTAATATATTGAAAAAAATTTTACTTGATTTAATACTCTATTTTTCTTATTCAATTTAAATAAATTCTTATAGAGATTATAGAATTAATTTATAAACATCAATTCATATATTATCTTTAAGATAAAAATTTAAATAATAGATCAATAAAAAAAATACAAATTAATTATAAATTCAAACAGCAAAAATAAAAATAACAAAACAAGACTCCTGCCTAACACCCTGGATTTTTGTCTTTTGGTAGTGTAAATTCTTACACTCTGATTTCGCCCTCCTCCCCCTATTGTATTTTTTGACGCGTTATTGCGTCTAGTTTGGCAGGAGTCACCCTTTATTAATCTCTAAAAGCATTAAAAAAATTGATTACATAAATTTAATATTCAATTGTCTTAACAATTATATCTAATAACGGTTTTATGGAGAAAAAAAAATTGTCAAAATATCTGGAAAGTAAAAATCCTTAATCAATAGAAGAGTTTTGAGCCTAAATCTTTACACGATATGATATAAATTAGCTTTAGATTATAAAAATAAAATAAAAAATGTAAACTAAAAAGTCAAATTCCCAATTTTAATAAAAATTTCAACGTTTTTTAATAATATTGATAATCCTATTATTCAAATCATAAAATATAAAAACTTTGATAACTATTTTATTAAAAAAATAGTAATTTAACTAAAACAAAAATTGATTCTTATGACAGAATTAGAGTCTCAAACTGCTCAAAGTAAAGACGTTGAGATTATTCGGACAACTACCAGTCTTTGTCCAGAATGTATGAAACATGTTGAGGCAGAAATCTATGTTGATCCCGAAACAAATTGGGTTATGATGCGAAAATCTTGCGAAGAACATGGAGAATTTAAAGATAAACTTTCTATTCATCCAGAAGATTATAAATGGCAACAGAAATATACAGAAGAAGTAGGTTCTACTGTAAATAATTCTACTAAGCCCGAATACACATCTTCTGGAATTAAAAAAATAAACAAAGGATGCCCCTATGATTGTGGACTGTGTGAAAACCATAAAAGCGCCCCTAATATATGCTTGATAGACATAACAAATCGATGCAACCTTACATGCCCTATATGTTTTGCAAATGCAAGCGCAATGGGTTATGTTGTTGAGCCTACATTTGAAGAACTTACACGAATAATGGAACATTTTAGATCAATGAAGCCTATCCCTGCACCTCTACTTCAAATTTCAGGAGGAGAGCCAACTGTAAGAGATGATTTGCCCGATATTATCCGAAAAGGTGTAGAATTAGGCTTTACAGAAATAATGGTAACAACCAATGGCGTCCGTTTTGGTAAATCTATTGAATTTATGAAGAAATGTATGGATGCTGGAATGAATGCGATATACCTTCAATTTGATGCTACAGATGACCCAGAAGTATGGAAAAAAATAAGGGGTGTGAATTTATGGCCTCTAAAAAAGAGGGTTATAGAAAACGCCCGTAAGATTGGTTTCTATGGGGTTATGTTAGTTCCAGTAATCGCTAAAGGAGTAAATGACCATTGTATAGGCGCTATTATGGATTATGCTAAAGATAACTGTGATCTTGTGTCTGGTGTTGTTTTCCAACCTGTTTCTCTAACTGGGCGAATAAGTTTTGAAGATTTAATGGATATAAGATATACAACCTCCGATTTAAAAGATGCAATTAATGCACATACCAATAATGCAATTACTAAATTCTATCCAATAGCACTTACAGCGAAATTTACAAAATTGGTAGCATGGTTCGACGATGTACCGGCATTTAGCATGACAAGTCACGCTGATTGTGGTTTTTGTACCATATGTATTGTGAATGACAATAACGAATGGGAGTCTATTGAAAATTATTTTGATGTTGAAGGTTTAATAAAATGGTCGAATAAAGTTTGGGATATGGTTCAAGACCGAGAGATTCCAAAACCTACGGGGTTATTAAAAGGTATTAATTTAGCAGATTTCGGGAAAATCTTTGCTAAAATTGGAGATTTTATTGATGACATGACGGAATTAGGATATAAACAAATTATGAAAGCATATTATTTTGCTGGAGCAGTAAGATATATTAAGAATCCAGCAAAAGTTATAACTAGCAAAACATTCCAGGCTTTCAGTAGATTAATTATGGCACCAAATTACAGTTCAGCAGCAAATTTCCTACATTCACGCAATCTAATGATTTCATCGATGCATTTCCAAGACGCTTACAACTTTGACCTCGATAGGGTATGTAGATGCCTTGTCCATTACGGAGTCATCGATCCGGACGATCCTACTAAAGTTAGCGAAATACCCTTCTGCGCAATGAACACCTTGCATCGTCCAATTATAGAGAGGAAATTAGCAATATATGGTCAAACGGCAAAGAAGCCGGAAATAATTCAAGCCGAAATCGAGGAACTGTTAGAGGCAATTAAAGAATAACTTTTTTTAAAAAAAACCTATACAATTTATTATAAATTTTTTCTAACTATTTTTTTTAAATTCGATTAAAAAAATTAAATAAAAATTAAACTGAACAGCTGTAAAGTTTTATTCATCTATTCTTAGCAATCGTTTTCAGAAGTTTGATAAAAAAGAAATGATATTATTTCTTCAGCTACTTGTTTTGGTTGCTCATGAATCATAAGATGACCTGCTTTATCAATATTTACCAATTTAACCCTTTCTTCATTATCTCTTTTTAAGATATATCCATTTTCCGGAACAGCCATCCGGTCATCGATACCTTGTATAACCAGCATGGGTGCTTGTCCACCGTTCCACCATTCTATAATGGGAGTAGCTTGGTTTGCTTTTGATTGAGCCTGAGTTGCTTCTGGCCAAGTTCTGCGCCCTGTCATTGCCTGAATAACAGTCTTCATGTCTGTTGAAGGTGAGAAAAGCGAAAATTTTATCGCGTCCAATCTTTCTTCTCTACTTAAACTAGGGCTCCACAATTTTGCAAATGCTTTTGATGTTTCTTCGTCTGGTGGAACTTTACCCCCTGCAGCTACTAAAATTACCGTTTTAACTAGGTGTGGGTGATCTTCCGCAAGACAACGAGCTACACGATTTCCATATGCCCAACCTAGTACATGGACAGGGTTTTCCCCTAACGATTGTATCACCCCAGCCACATCATTAGCAAGGTCATGCAATGTAAGGTTTTCTAATGGACCTTTACTTCCCGCAATTCCTCTCATATTCATTGCAACTGTCTTATAGCCAGCCTGATTAAGAAGAGGAGTAAAATCATCATAATTTGAAGCATCTGCTCCTAGACTTGGTAATAGTACAATAATCTCACCTGAGCTACTAACAATGGCTTCAATCTGAACGTTTTCTAAATCAAATTTTTCAATACTCACGTAAAATCATCTCTCATTCAAATCTAATACTGTAGATTTACCTGTTTTCCAGTCCTTTTTTACGAAATTATAAGTGACATTCTCTTTACTGAACATAACATACTCTTTTTGATTCCAAAAGACCTTACCAGTAGGTCCTCCTGAAGGTAATGTAGCCATCCATCGAGCAGAAGGATAAACAAGCTCAGGATTCTGTCCACGTGGGTTCATATTTGTCTTTGTTGGTCCAGGAATCATACCATTGATTAAAATATTATAATCTATATTTTCAACTGCTGCACTTCTTGTCACTGACCACAGGGCAGCCTTAGAGGAATTATATGGAGACATTCCATTATCTCCGGCTTCAGCAGCTCGCGATACAAGATTAATTATACGACCAAAGTTCTGAGATCTCATGACGGGAATTGCAGCACGTATCCCATAAACAGGTCCAAAAAGGTTGACGCGAATCACGTGTTCATATTCATCATCCTTGAATTCATGAATATTTCTTATTCGTACAATTCCAGCATTGTTGAAGAGGACATCAAGACGTCCTGTTTCATCTACAGCTGTTTTAACCATCGAACTTACCTGAGTAAAGTCAGTTACATCGATGATTTTAATAATTGCTCCTTTTTCTTCAAGTGGTTTTAATCCTTCACCATTAATGTCTACAGCTACAACTTTAGCTCCATCTTTAAGAAACCCTAAACTTATTGCGTGTCCAATACCACTTGAGGCACCTGTTATGCAAATAGTCATAGAACTTAATTCCATTTCATTTTAACCTTATTTAAATTTATTATTATTATAATTTAATTTTAGATAATGTAACTAATAAAAATATTATTTGCTTCTTCTTTTAATCTCTAAATTCCATAAAATATAGAGAAACTCTTTAATTTTTCAAATTGATTCTATACAAATGTATAAAAGAATGAAAATCATATATTTATCTAAACTTTAAAATATAGTGATTTTTTGCCAAGAATTGAAAGAAAGATAGGAATTGAATCTACTCCTGATAAAATTTTTAATATAGTAACAGACGGATTTAATACACCCAAATGGAATCCAGTTGTAAGTGGTGTAATTGAGATTGAAGATCAAAAAATCAAATTAGACACTGATCTTGGAAGTTTTACAATTATAGACATTGAGACTGAAGAAAATAAAATTGCAACATGGAAAATGGAAAAAAGTGATGTACATTCCATCGGATATATTTTAGATCCTAAAACAAAGGGGACAGATGTTAAAATTTGGACTGAATTTGACGATAAAAAATTAACAAAATCATATAAGAAAACAGCAGATTTAATGTTAGAAGGCTTAAAAAATTATGTTAGTTTTATCGAAAATGGAGGAGATCCTGCTCGTTTTAATAAATGGGATCTAATTATTCGTTAATTATCTTTTTTTTTTTTATAAATTACTCTTTATGTAGTTATTTTCCATCGTGCTCCTTCGGTTCCATCCTCAATTTGAATTCCAACTTTTCTTAATTTTTCTCTAATTTCATCGCTTAATTCATAATTTTTTTCTTTTCTTGCGTGTTCGCGAATATTAAGTATTATATCAATTATCTCATTTAGTTTTATATCAACACCTTCTTCTTTTCTAGTGAAACCAAGACCAAAGGTGCCGAGAAGTTCAAGTAACGTTTGCCTTGCTTGAATAAGTATTTCTTTTTTGTTATCTAATGAACTATTAATCTTCTTTATAAATTCATATATAGCTGCAAGAGCTTTTGGATTATTAAAATCGTCATCCATTGCTTCCTCAAAATCCTTTCTGACATCTTTTATTGCCAATTTAAGAGTTACTACCTTTCCACCAGAAGCATCTTCAATTGCATTTAAACAATTTCTTATTTTTTCTATATTATTTTTTGCGTTTTCAATAACATCTGGATTCCAATCCACTGCAGAACGATAATGCCCTGAGACGAGACCCATTCGCACAACAAGTCCTCCATGTTCATCAATTAATTCACGTGCGGTGACATAGTTTCCAAGGCTTTTACTCATTTTTTTTCCATTTAAAGTTATAAATTCGGCATGCATCCAATAATTTACAAACTTTTTTCCTGTAGCCGCTTCAGACTGAGCAATCTCATTGGGATGATGAGTAGGAATATGATCAATTCCCCCACCATGAATATCTAAGGTGTCTCCTAAATATTTCATTCCCATTACCGAGCATTCAAGATGCCAACCTGGATATCCTTCACCCCAAGGAGAATTCCATCTCATAATATGGACTTGATCTCCCTTCTGTGCGTTCAACCATAGCGCGAAATCAAAATAATTCTTTTTCAATGGGTCTTGGCCTACACGTGCTCTTGCCTTTTCTTCATCAAGTTTCAATCTCGCAAGTTTTCCATAGTCTTTAAACTTGGCAGTATCGTAATATACGTTTCCTTGTACTTCATAAGCATAACCTTTTTCTAACAAAATTTTAATAAGTTCAATCATGTCTGGTATAAGAGCTGTTGCTCTTGGAGATATATTTGGTCTTTGAATATTTAAATCATCAATAACCTGCCAATACTCTTGAATTTGTCTATCGACAAGCTCCCAGGGATTAATTTTTTCTTCTTTTGCTCTCTTTTCAATTTTATCTTCTCCTTGGTCAGCATCATCAGTTAAGTGACCGACATCAGTGAAGTTTTGAACATGGAACACATTGTAACCTTTGTATCGGAGGTATCTGATAACCACGTCCCAAGAACTATAAGTTCTAGCATTACCAATATGTACATCATCATAAACGGTTTGGCCACATGTGTAGATTTTTACTCGACCTTCCTCTAAAGGCTTAAATACTTCCTTTTGCCGAGTCATAGTATTATAGATTTTAAGCATAAAATAATAAAGAATAAGTAAAAATAAGAATTTTACGGAAGTTCTAAAGATTTTTGTATTCTTCTTTAGATATTTGTTAATTTTTTATCTCAATAAATGCTTCAACAAGGTCATTTTCTATTTTAAATTTCTTAGTACCTTCCTTTCCTTTCACATTTTGAATGATTGTATCTGCTTGAATCATCTTCTTAATTTTATCTTCATGTTTTCCTAGAGCTTCCGTAATTTCTCGATTATTGGTTTTTAAATATAAGTTGATCCTATTTTTAGTTGATAGATTCAGTTGTTTTCTAAAATTATTCAAATGTCTTATCAAGTTTCTAGCAATTCCTTCTAACTTCAACTCTGGTGTTATTATTGTGTCTAATTCTACCAAATGTTCAGCTTCATCTCCTTTTTCAATTAATACATTTCTCACATTTATAGCGTCTGCTATAACATCCAAATACTCCTTATCTAGATTCACTCCTCTTAAAGTTACATTATTTAAAATCTGTCTAATTGGAATTTTAGATTTATCTCTTAATTCTAAGGATCTTCTTACAATTTCTCTTGTCAAATCCATATTTTTATGAACTTCACCATCAAGCAATTTTTCATCAAATTCAGGCCAGTATTCTAAATGAACTGATTTTAAATTTACGAGTCCTCTCTCTTTCAATTTCTGGTATATTATCTCTGAAATAAATGGAGTTAAAGGAGCCAGGAGTTTTGCCAAATTGTAAAGTATATATGACAATGTATTCATCGCTGATAATTTATCATTTATATTCTCACTTTTAAATCTATATCTACTATTTTTAATATACCATGTAGAGAGATCATCAATGAAATTGAAGAATAATCTACTTACTTCTGCTGTGTCATAATCATCCATTAGTTGTGTAATATCCCGTATAAGGTTATTCAATAAACTTATAATCCATCGATCTAAAATATTATCTGAATGTGTTATATCCACAGTAAGATTATTAATATTAATCAATGAATAAAATTTTAGAACATTTATTAACAATAAATTAAATCTTCGGTACACTTGCTTTACAATTTCCTCTTTAAAATTTAAATCTTGTGCCCTCATTAATTGAGATGACATTAGATAAATTCTTAAGGCGTCAGCTCCATATTTTTCAATTATTAGGTTTGGATCAGGGAAATTTCTTTTCGATTTAGACATTTTAGATCCATCTTCAGCGAGTATAATGCCATTTACAACAACATTTTTAAATGGAATGTCATCAAATAAGAGAACAGATATTACATGCATATAATAAAACCACGCCCTAACTTGTCCAATATACTCAGAAACAAAATCACTCGGAAAATTATGTTTAAACCATTCCACATTCTCAAACGGATAATGTTTTGCGGCATATGGCATTGATCCAGATTCCAACCAGCAGTCAAAGACTTCAGGTACACGATTCATAACTTTACCGCAATATGAACATTTAAGATGTATTTCATCAACTATATGCCTATGTAGATCTAAATCATCAGGAACGTTTTCAACCGCATTTTCCTGCAATTCTTTAATGGATCCGATGACTTTAATTTGTTTACATTCTTCACATTCCCAAATGGGCATAGCAGTAGCCCAAAATCTATTTCTTGAGATACACCAATCAGGAGCACTATTTACAATACTTTGATATTTTCTAGAAATTTCTTTAGGATACCAGTTGATTCTTTCATTCGTTTCTAAAAGCCTTGGTTTTATTCGTTGAATATCTATAAACCATGCATCAAGAGCATTATATATTAATGGAGTATCACATCTATAACAAAATGGATATGAATGTGTGTAATCTTCTGCATTAAATAAAAGGTTCCGTTGTTCTAAGTCCTCTAAGACCTCTTCATCTACATCTTTAAACCACATTCCTATCCAATCTCTTGGGCCATCAGCCAGATCACCATGTTCATCAATATGCTGAATTATGGGGAGGTCATACTTTCTTATCATTTCGTAATCAAATTCCCCATATATCGCTAGGTGTATAATTCCTGTTCCCTCATCAGATAACACTTCGCTACCACCATCAATTATAAAATGCCCCTTTTTATTAATATCTGTAGATACTTGATATAGAGGTTCATATTCTTTATTTATTAGGGCTTTTCCCTTAAATTCTTCAACGATTTCATAATCTTTTTTAATTATCGCCAGCTGGTTCTTTATCAATATTAAATATTCATCATTAAGCTTTATTTTTACATATTTTCGTTCACTATTTACAGCTAAAGCTACATTCCCGATTAAGGTCCAGGGCGTTGTGGTCCAAGCTAGAAAATAAGTTCTTGATTCTCCTTTCAATTTGAATTTTGTTGTTATAGATTGTTCAGTAATATCCTTATAGCTGTTATCCATCGAAATCTCAAAATTAGAAAGTGGAGTTTCACACCGAGGACAATAAAACAGTACTTTTTTACCCCTATACACGAACCCTTCGGTGTATATTTTCTTAAAAATATACCACACAGTTTCCATATACGTACTATCCATAGTTTTATAAGAATTATCAAAATCTATCCACTTACCCATTCTATCAACAGTTATTTTCCATTCATTTGTATACCAAAGCACCTTTGATCGACAAAATTCATTGAAATTACCAACACCCATTTCGTATATTTCGTTCTTCTGCTTTAAATTTAGTGCTCTTTCACAAATACTCTCTATTGGCAAACCATGGCAATCCCAACCCCATCTTCTTTCACAGTGGTGGCCTTTCATTGTCCAATATCTTGGAAATACATCCTTTGTAACAAAACTTAATATATGACCGTAATGGGGTAAACCAGTGGCAAATGGGGGGCCATCATAAAATATAAATGGTTTTTCCTTTGGTCTTTGCTCCACACTTCTTTCAAATATTTCATTTTCTTGCCAAAATTCCAAAAGTTCTACTTCTTTTTCATTATATGAAATTTTTAACACCTTACTTAAGATTTTTTTATATCCATCAGTTTTTTTAACTTAAAAATATTAAAAAAATATTTAATTAACATTTATGAGATTATATCATAATTCACATATACTTTATTTATGAAGCAGGATGTGGAGTAAAAGTTTAGAAAATTCACTTCACAAATAAATGAATTTAGATAATAATAATCGTGGATATGGTCTTAATAATATTCTTTGCAAAACTTAAGAATTTAGTATACATATTCATAGCATCCACATCCACTTTATAATTTAAATAAGGTAAAATGATCTAAAAAATATTACGGTATTTTCTATATTTATTTCATCATCAATCCAAAAATATATAATTATGAGCAATTTTTCTTTTGTCCCTCCCAGCAAGAATATGAATATGTTTGATTGTTTTAAGTGAGTCTTTACTAAAATTATCTATTGGAATATAAACCAATTCGCGATTTTTAATTCCTGCTAGTGAATAGAAATATTTGCGAGGTGGTTCTTTTGCTGCGTAGGCGATATAACGTTCTTTTGAATAAATAATAGCTGCCTTAAGTAGGCGTTCTGCTTTGTTCTTTGTATCTTTATATTCATAATCCATATACGGATCAAAAATGGATCTTAGAAATATTGCTGGAAAGATCGACAGCAATCCTCCAACTTCTACATGTGTAATCCCTGGACCAATAATATAATCACCAGGATTTGTTGAATAAAAAGCCATATCACTTTCCCGATCATGTTCTGCCCACCAAGTTAATTTATAAGGATATTTTTCGACATCTTCATCATCTATATCAAATATTACAACAATAGTATCGATTTTCCCTTGCATTTGTTGAATATTTTGGACATAAATCTTTTTCTTGAAAGCCCAATTCCTAATAGTTTCTTTAATTGCAATTCCATCCATTAAACTGGATTTAAATTCTTCAATTTTTATTCTCTGATTTTTTAAATTCTTAATAGTCTTTTTTCTTATGAAAGCAAAATAATCTTCTTCTAAGATATCCTCAGGTGGCCAACTAACTGTATAATCTTTATCTTCTTCCCATTTATCTCTCCATTCTCCTGGATATTTTTCTTCAGGTTTTTTCTTTAAAGGTACTTCTTTTTCATTTCCATAAGTATAAGGATGGTGTCTTCGCAATTTGATATAACGACCACTTGGATCATAACCGCCTTCTAAGCCCATTTTCAATGTTTCATAATTATCACTCTCATCATCATAGGGATATTTGGTAGCTTTTGCCATAACTTTCCACGCATAGTCATCATCAACTATATTCTTAGAAGTTATTAACAAGTGAT
>JAEOTA010000063.1 GCA_016840085.1 Promethearchaeota archaeon | reverse complement strand
TCTTTGAGGAAGATTAGATCTTCATTTTTTAAGTCCTTTCCATTACCCGAATCTTTGTTAACGTTAAGATAGATTCCTGTCTCCTTTAGAGCTTTTTTACATTGTGAAGCCGGAATCTTGTCTACTGCATCAAAAATAACGTCATAAAGCTCACCACTTTGAGTAAAATCCTCTTTAGTGTAATCAATTACCTTGTTGGCTCCCAGAGATTTCACCATTTCTAAATTAGTTGTACTGCATACTCCGGTAACTTCTGCCCCAAAGTGCTTGGCAAGCTGTACCGAAAAGGTACCTACACTTCCAGAAGCACCATAGATTAAAACTTTTTGTCCACTCTGGATGTTTGCCTTTCTAATTACAACTAATGCTGTTATTCCCCCACCAGCAACAGGGGCGGCTTCCTCAAAGGTCATATTAGCTGGTTTTAGTGCCACCATCCCATCTTTTGGGAATCTTCCTTTACCAGTCTCTTCAGGTAGACATATATACTCAGCATAAGCACCATAACGAAAACCAGGAGAAGCGAAAATAGGGTCACCTTTCCTGAATAGTTTTACATCTTTACCTACTGCTTCAACTTCTCCGGCTAACTCAAGACCTAGTATGGTTACTTTTTTAGGTCCTCTAAGACCAAAAATCAATCGCGCAAAGAACCGTATCAAGGGATTGAATCTTTTAAAGCCATCTCGAAATGTTACGTCTCCTTTTGTTACTGTTGTCGCATGAATCTTCACGAGTATCTCATTGTCCTTGGGAATGGGTTCTTCTACCTCTTTCATCTTCAAGACTTCAGGAGGACCGTATCTCTCATATACAATTGCTTTCATTTTTTTACTATTATTTTCCATTTTTTTCACCATTTTAGTTTTATATTGTGAGTTACTAATCATTAAGAATTGAAAAATATTAGCTATGGGATGACGACTGAATACAACAATAGCCATCCTCCCAAGACTACTTCAAAAAGAAAAATTAACAGACCCCCGATGCTCCACAGGACTTTAAAGTTAGGTTTTATAAGGAATATCCCGTTACCGAAGCCATAGAGGATGCTGGCAATAATTCCAAACCATCCGATAATTGTTGGTACAACTCCATAGGTAACAAACAGGGTTGAATATGCGAGCGTACCAATGGAGAATAATATCTGTGCAAATACGAATCTAAACTCTTTTGTTTTGAGAATGCTACGACCTAAATCAATTAACACATCTTTTTCAACACCACTAGTATCTGAGTATTGTTTTGCTATATTAAGAAGTCCCCAATAGTTATTTTTATCATAAATTTGGATCAAGGCTTCTCCTATTCGAAAGATACACCAGACAATTCCAAGTATTATGTTATATGGACTAAAAGTAATAAACAACGTTACAGCAAGAGAAATTATGCTAAGGTGCTCTATGAGAATTAATACTACGCTTATTTTAAATTTTATTGGATCATTTTTAATCTTTTGTAGTTGAGCGTCTGAGTCCCAATCACCGAATGTTTTATAACCAAAAATATTACTTGCAATGTTTGTAATTATTATAAACAGAAAGAGAAAACCACATAACCTCATTAAGATAATCAAGGGGAATCCTCCAATTTACCGTATTTTGTGCATACAATCGCTTTCATAATTATTTCTCCAAAGTCATTACAATCGAGTCCATGCATACAAAACAGTCAGTGCATTAAACCCAAAACTTATAATGATCAAAAATTTATCAAAAACCTTCATACCCTTCATTCCAATGAGGTTAAACCCGAAAAATAAAATGGCTACGATGATGTTTATCCAGCTATTCATGGGATAATCCAATATCAGGGACAGGACAACCATTACTATCGGAATCACCATTATTATTGCCATTCCAAGCCACACTTTCTGAGTCACTGGCTTACCTTCTATTTCTCCTGGTGTAAAATCCCCAGAAAAAATTCGGAGCACATCACCTAACAAATAAATTAACATACAAGCTACCCATATGATTGAGAGTATTATCTTCACATCATCCATAATGTAATCATTCCGCGATAGTTATTATTACATTTCCCTTCTTGTGCCCCTTATCAACGTAGGTATGAGCCTCGACCATCTGTTCCAAGGGATAGCTCCTATCTATAGCTGATTTCAACTTTCCCTCCTCAATAATCTCTTTGAGGAAAATTAAAAGTTCATTCGTTTCCTTATAATATCCCTTTTTAACTGTCACGAAATTCCCGTTTGGAGCTAACACCTTCTTACACTGTGAAGGTGAGCTTTTTCCAACAGCATCAAAAACGAGATCATAAAGCTCTCCACTTTCTGTAAAATTTTCTTTGGTGTAATCAATTACCTTATCAGCTCCCAGAGATTTCACTATTTCTAAATTCGTAGTACTGCATACTCCGGTAACTTCTGCCCCAAAGTATTTGGCAAGCTGTACCGCAAAAGTACCATTACTTCCAGAAGCTCCATAGATAAGCACTTTTTGTCCGTTCTGGATATTTCCTTTTCTAAGAAAACACAACGCTGTAGATGCTCCAGTAGGAACGGCAGCGGCTTCTTCATAGGTCATATTGGTCGGTTTTAGTGCCACCATCCCTGCTTTCCATTCTTCTGGCAGACACACGTACTCCGCATAAGCACCTTTCTTCAACCCGGTTGTACTACCAAAAACTTGGTCACCTTTCTTAAATTGTTTTACATCTTTGCCTACTGATTCAATTTCACCAGCTAGTTCATACCCTAATATAGGTCTTTTTGGCTTTCTGAGACCATACATTAGTCGCGTCGCGAGAGTAAAAAGTTTAGAATCTGGGTGTATACCTCTTCGAACATTCCTCACCGCTGCATTTACCGTTGTCGAATATACTTTTACTAGTATTTCATTGTCTTTGGGAATAGATTTTTCGACCTCTTTTAATTCAAAAACATCTGGTCCTCCATATCTAGTATATACCATCGCTTTCATAATTTTTTATCACATGTTTTTATAATTTTAATTCTATTTTGAGTAACACCCTATCACCTTTTTTGAGTATCATTGTAACCTTTAAATTCTTTTTTATTATTTTTTATTTATTTTACACAATATTCAAGGATATCAATTAAGTATTCTTTAACTAACTCAGGAGTTTTATATTCTAGTGTTAAATCTGCCAATTCTCAATAAGTCAAACATGAATTATCTGAAAGTTTTTTTCAGAAGAAATAAGTCAATTTCATCGATATTATTAAAAATAAAATCCCCTCTTTTAAATTTACATCATTTGATTGTTATTTTTTAAGAATATAGAAAGTTAAAGAAAATAGTAATAAAAAAATAAGAAATTAATAGATTTAAGCATATAATTATAATTTAGGTACTTTTAGACCTTTCATATAAGATTAACCCAATAACATATATTATAAAGCTAATAATTATAATTGCTACAAGGTCAATCCAAATATTCACATCAGTTAAAGTGGTTCCATAAGAAATTCGGTACAAAGCGTCAGTAACATATTGACTTGGCATAGCATACCCAATTACTTTTATTTCCTCGCCCATGTATATGAATGAACCAAACAACTGTTGTGGCACGATAAAGATAAAAGCTAAAACGCCTGCAGCTTTAACATCTTTTGCAAGAGTAGCAGTAATCAATCCAAGCCCGATCGAGCAAAATGACAGAAAGATCATAAAAACAAATACCATTACTACCCCCTCAACAGTAAATCTTGGATTAAAAGCCATGAGAAGCGCAGTTATTAATATTATAGCCGTTTGGATAAGTGTTACAATTGTATATGATAACATTTGACCTACTATTACTTCTCCAGAGGTTATGGGAGTCGGTTTCAATTATCTTTTGTTCTTCCATATTCTAAAATCTTCTATTATCATTTTTCAATTTTAACTTTAATAAAAAAATAGTAAAATAATAAAAAAAAAGGATTTAAATTTCTATTTTCTTCCCTTCCGCATATAAAAATAGAATATTATTTCCACGAGTAAAATAGCGGTTAACCCAAAAAACACAAAAATATATTGGTCTGGAACGCGTTCATGATCTGGAATGTATTTCCCTGGATTAAAGTCAACAAGCGTTTTTCCCCCATATGAAAACTTATAGTAGGAAAGAACACCCTTAGAATTATATTTTACATTTATATTAATAGCAGCACTGTTGTTTTCAAAACCTAAAGCAGGGATGTCTATTAAAAATCCATCTGATTGTGCTGTAGCAGCAATATTTGTGTACAATCCTCCCTTAACAGTCATTTCTGCAAGGAACTCGCTTACAAGTGATGACCAGCTAATAGTTATTGGGGCAAAAAAAACACTAAACATAGTATAGAAACTAAATGTGCGACTTAAATTTATGGTCTGTCGTAAGAAACTTGACGTATCATTCACTATGTACCACATTTCATCCCATTCAAGACTATCAAATAATGAAAGTATCCATCCAAAAGTCCCATTTACAGGCGTATATGTAATTGTCGTGTTATCATTAGGAGAAAACAATAGCCCAGTTTCCTCGACGCCTATGGAAGTAACTTTGAGGGGCCAATAGGATTGTGGTGGAGCAAAGCTGTTCCAGTCATTGAAAACTCGTGTTAAGTTAGATGCTCCTAACGGTACGAGATTTTCTAATGTAGCTCCTAAATCATCAGCTATATATGTGTCCCAGTTCTCGGTATATACACTCAGCGCCCATTCATATTCATCACCATTTTGTATTCCAACATAAGAACCTTGTGCATTCGAAATTCTTATAGAAGGTATGAATAGGAGAACTAAAAGAGTTATCAACGTTAAACTTTTCATTTTGTTCATATTTTATCATCTCTTTGGTTTGTTTATTCAAATTAATTTCTAAGCCCTGCCGTATTTCTTGAACAACAAGATTCCTGCGATAATTAATACAAGGCTGAAAGCTATAAGAATTATCAAATCCCACCAAATTCTTAAATTACTTAAATCAACACCGTAGAAGAGAAGCGTTAAAGCGTCTGACGCGTAATGCAATGGCATAAACATACTTACTATTTGGGTCTCCGGGGGTAGAGGGTATAAATTAGCTGCAAGCAGCTGTTGTGGTAAGAGAAAAATCCAAACAATTCCTCCAGCAGCTTTGGCGCTTTTTGAGACAGTTGCTGTAATCAATCCAAAACCAATGGTGGATAATGTAAAAATCACCATAATCACAAATGAAAGGATTATCCCCACAGGTGTTATGTGCCTCATCCCACCCATTAGAAAAGTGAGAATGAAAATTATTGCCACTTGAATGATCGCCATGCACATGTTGGATATTATGTGACTTACCATGAATTCTGCTGCGGTTGTTGGCGTTGTGTTAACTCTTTTTAACAAACCCTGTTCTCGATCTTCAGAAAACGATAAGGCAACGGGTATTGCCATGAACAGTCCGCTAATGGCTATGAATCCGGGAACCATGAATTCGAATAAGTATCCGGATTGAGATGTCCAACCGTAGTCTTCTACGTATATAGATCCAAACGCAAAGCCAAATATCAATATTAGTGCTACGGGAAGTATTAGTATTATAAACAGTGCTGTAGGAACCTTAATAAGACTTTTAAATTGTATTTTCACGAAAGCAAAAATTCTTTGTCGTTTCATTTTTAGATCCCCTCCATAATTCTTCTTCCTGTTATTTTTAAAAAGACTTCCTCCAAATCTTTTGCACTATGCTTAGCGATCAAATCTTTTGGTGGTCCTAATGCGACTAATTTGCCAAAATCAATAATAGCAACTCGATCGCAGAGAGCTTCTGCTTCTTCAATATAATGTGTTGTCAAGATTACAGTTTTATTCGTCTCCTTTAAAGAATTAATGAATTCCCAGGTTGCACGCCTAACTCGTGCGTCCATTCCAACCGTTGGTTCGTCCAAAAACAACATGGGAGGATCGCTTATTAAAGCCACAATAAGATTTAATTGTCTTAACATTCCACCGCTGTATTTCTTTGCTGATCTATTAGCGGCTTTTGTCAATCCTAATAAATTCAGGAACTTCTCCATTCGTTCTTTTATTACTTCTTTTTTCAAGAGATGTAAATTCCCGAAAAGCTCTATATTTTCTCTAGCATTGAGATATTGATAAACGGATGCTTGTTGAGGACACACGCCAATTAATTCTTTGATTTTATTAAGGTTTTTCTTAACATTATAACCTCCAACAAATACATCTCCCTCGGTCTGGTTTAGCAAGCCAACTAAGATGTTTATAGTAGTGGTTTTGCCCGCTCCGTTTGGTCCTAAAAGACCAAAAATCTCACCTTTGTTTACCGTAAACGATATTCCGTCAACAGCTCTAACTTCCTCAATGACTTTCTTACCGGTGAAAATCTTTGTCAAATCCATAACTTCAATAGCGTTTGGATTATCAGAACCAAATGTTAGTTCATTACTAGATTTTTCCATATTATCTGATTTTGACATTTTTTAAACCATAGTTTTTTGAATATTGTTTTTTTAACTTTTTTATTTTATTTAAATATTAAAAAAAAAATTGGTTAGATTTTTTCAAGAAATTTTAGTATCACAGCGACAACTTGGTCTTCTTTCTCTCTCGTGAATGCATGAGGAGCATCTTTGAATACATGTAAATTGGCACTAGGAATCTTTTCAGCAAGGATTCTGAAGTTCTCAGGAGGGAATATGACATCGTTTTCCCCACCCATAACAAGAGTTGGAACCTTAATATCGGACAATCTATCATAACTACCCTCCCAATTTTGAACGGCTTGGGCTTGTCGCCATTTACCAATAAGAGGGGTTGGATATTTTATAGACATCGCCTCTTTTTTTAAAATTTCCCGATTCTTTTCGACATAACTAGGGGAATAAAACATACTCCAGGTGAGTTCCATCACTTCTTCCATTGACACGTCCGGAGGTGGATTTGCTGTCGTTTGCATTTTCTTCTGTACCTCCTCTGAAATTTGAATGCTGTGCGGGCCACCACAGGAAGTCATACCTAAAATAAGGCTCATTACTTTTTCAGGATAATTTAAGACGAGCTCTTGAGCAATCATTCCACCCATCGAACCCCCTAGTATATGAGCCTTTCGGATGTTGATTGCGTCCATTAACTCCACAATATCCTCTGCCATCATTTTTATAGAATACTCAAAGTTTGGGGCACTACTTCTCCCAGTTCCACGATTATCTAATAGAATTACTTGATAGCGGTCTAGAAGCTGCTTCCAGAAAGGACTCCATAATTCCGAACTTACAGCATATCCTGGGATCATGATGAGCGGTGTTCCTTTCCCATGAATTTCATAATACATCTCGATATCCTTAACATTTATCAACATATCTTAAAACTCCTCCAAAAATTTTGTTGGTTATTTTTGATAAAAAAAAAATGGATTTGAAGTTCCTAACTTTCTTAATTTTCAACATTTTCCTTAATATTTTTTACTTAGTTTAATAAGTCCTCCCGATAATACCCCAAACAATATAGTAAGTGAAATGGCAACAACGAGACCTACCATATCCCCCGGGTATAGTAATGCCCAAGTTACCCAAGCAACTGCTATCGCTGCGCCAAACAGCCAGCCAACTACTTCTCTAAACGCTTTTTCCTTTTTACTTAGCGCAATAAGTCCTCCCGATAATGTACCCAACAATATAGTAAGGTCAATGGCAATAACGAGACCTACAAAATTCTCCGGCCAGATTAATGCCCAAGCTATCCAAACAACTGCTATAACTGCACCTAACAGTTCACCAACTAATGTTTTAGAATTATACAAATCTTCCACGCTCCAAATAATTTCTTTTTATTTTTATCAAAATTTTTATTGTTATTTAGTTGTTTTTACTATAATATATAACAAAAAACCATAAATCATTTTGAGTTATAACTATATCATTAAGTATTTCTCTAATTATCTGTATATTTGCTCTATTTTTTTATATCATTCGTTCTTTTTGCCGGCTCTATTTATAATACTTTAATATTTTCTATTGATAAAGATTTTTTTTCGTCTTTAACCAACTCTTTTTTGATATCTTTTTTTTCTTCAGTTAGAAGGAGATGGATATGTAATTAGTTTTAGGAATAGTTGAATTTATTATTTAGATTCAAGCATTTTGCGTATCTTTTCTAATCTAGTTTCCTTAGGTAATTTTTTTGTAATTGGATTATGCTCTCTATATAACTCTTTATGATAAACTGGTCGATTAGTTCTATAAAAAACACCTAGAGTAAACCTATGTAAATTTCTAGCTGTAGTTAAAGCTTCTTCCATTGTCTTCGATTCTTTATCAATATATTCAATTTTATCCTTAAATTCCTCCCATTTATGATACGGCATAGCGGGTTGCAAAACTTCGATGAAGGAAAAGCCCTCATGCTCTATAGCTTTAACTAAAGTTTCAGTCAAATGATTAATTTTACCAGCATAGCACCTCGCCACAAATGTTGCACCGACCTCAATAAGTAATGAAATGGGATTGAAAGGAATCTCAAAACTTCCCTTTGGAGTTGATGGACCTTTCCAACCCTCTTGGGTTAGAGGAGAAAACTGACCTGTCGTGAGAGCATAAACTCCATTATTATGCAATATCATTGTGATATCCATGTTGCGTTTTGCTGCAAAGAGAGTATGGGCTAAACCTTCTCCTAATCCACTCCCATCACCAGAAAAAGTAAGTACTTTTAAATTAGGGTTAGAAATTTTGAACCCAGAAGCAGTTGTTATTTCTCTCCCATGTAATGAATAAATCCCACTTAAATTGAGATAATCAAAAATTTTAGCATGACAACCTATTCCAGAAGTCATAACTATATTTTCTCTTTTAATACCTTTCTGCTCTAATATTGGAATTGCATTTTTTATAGCTGTAAAGATACCAAAATTTCCACAACCAGGGCACCACGTTATTTCTGCATTTGTTTTAAGATCTTCCATCTTAATAAAGCACCTCTTTTATCTTTTGTGATAATTCAATTGGATCAAATGGACGTCCATCATATTGTTTAATTGTACTTCTAATCTTTAATCCTGCTTTTTCATTTAAAAGTTTTGTAAACTGCCCTGTAGAGCTTTGTTCGATAACAATATTATCCTGATCTTTAAACTCTTCTAAGTTCCAGATAGGTAATGGACTCAAATATATAGGTGCAACAATTGTAGGATTTAGATTCCCATATTGAAGAGCTTCTAAAACACTCATATAAGTGGAGCCATAGGTAAAAATATTAGAGGGATTCACTCCTCGAATTATTCTAACGGTATCTAATCCCTTCAAGTATTCTATAAGCGTTTTTAACTTTTTATTTCTTTTATCGTGCATAAATGATATCTTCTCAGCATTTTCCGTCGTAATACCTAGTTCATCATGTTCATAACTATTCCATTTTATTATCTGTTTTGATGGTGGAAATAACATAGGAGAAATTCCATCATCAGTATCTAGATATCGTTTATAATCACCATCCATATGCATTTTTGGCTCTGCCCATTTGGATTTTGCTAAATCAATTTCAACTGTCATACTGCTCTCTGAAAGGTGTTTTTCAGTTAGTAATATTCCTGGTGTTTGAAATTTCCATACTAAATTTAGCATTTCGGCGGTGAGATAAAATGCTTCTCTAACTGTTCTAGGGGAAACAACTATTCTTAAGAAATCCCCATGACCTGCAGTCAAAGCAAAAGCTAAATCAGCTTGTTCTGTGTAAGTGGGAACTCCTGTCGCTGGTCCTGGTCTTTGAGATAATATAACTAATACTGGTGCTTCCGTAATACCTGCTAAAGAGAAACCTTCTGTCATAAGAGCAAAACCACCTCCACTAGTACCAACCATAGCTCTTGCCCCTGTAAAAGCTGACCCGATTGCCATATTAATAACTGCTATTTCACTTTCAGCATGAACAACAGCCAAGCCAAAATTCTCAGCTTCACGAGCGAGAGTGTGTAAGATTGTTGATGCGGGAGTCATGGGATATCCATAATAAACATTTAATCCACCTGCTATAGCTCCCAAACTAATTGCCTCATTTCCGGTTATAATTGGTCTTTTATTATCTCCTTTATCTAAAGGATATTTATTTCCACAATCATGATGTACCATATCATAAATTGTATTTGCGAAAGCAATATTCTCCTCTATTCCTCTCGGATATTCATTTTTAATAATTTGATTCATAAAGTCTTTTTCGAGTCCAATTGTGGAAGATAATATTGCAACAGCACCTACTCCATACATTAAACTTTTCATTGGATACTTTTCTGCCTCCGAAGTTAATGGAATACCAATTCCATTCTCAACTTCTTGTTCGTCAGAATTAAACACTAAAATTCCATTTTCTGTAATATCATTCATATGGGTTTCACAACTTCTTTTGTCAAAATTTACTACAAGATTTGCTTTCATATAGTGACTACTAATCCATCTAGGTGCTGTACTTATAACAGAAAAGTTATGGCCTCCTCTTATTAAACTCATATAATCATCCATTTGAAACACATGACGTCCCAGACTTGAAAATATATGTGCTGCTACTGAACCCGCTTTTTTAACACCTTCTCCTGCTTTACCTCCAACTAGAAATGTAAATACATCCAGAGCCATTTATTTATAAACCTCTCTTAGTGAATATTAAAAATACTATAAAATCCGAATTAATATTTGATTTTGCCCTAAATTATTTAAATGTATGTTTTATAAATTCTTAATATAAATAGAGGAGTATTAAATAATATGCTTGAAGGAATAAATGTTAATTTAAGAGCATTAGAACAAGAAGATATTCAACTTTATCATAAATAGATTAATACTCCAGAGATTTTTGGGATGTATAATCCATTGGTACAAATCTCAAAAGAAATGGTTCAGAGAATCATTAAAGAATCATCTCCTGATCTTCAAGCATTTATTATAGAGAAAAAAAACAAAACAAGGATAGGAGTTATTGTTAAGGCTAGACTCTATGAACTATTAGAAATAGGATATTTTTTAATTCCATCTGAACGCAAAAAAGGTTTCTGTACAGAAGCAGTCAAGATTTTTGTGGATTTCTTATTTCTTTCAAAACAAATAGTGCGTATACAAGCAGTCACAAATGAAAAGAATTTGGGTTCTCAAAAAGTGCTTGAAAAAGCAGGATTTATAAAAGAAGGTATTGTTCGTAAGATGATGTTTAATAGAGGTGATTGGAGAGATTGTATACTTTTCAGTATTCTAAGAGAAGAATGGAAAGAACCAAAAATTTTGAAGATCCAGTTGTAAAACATTAAAAATAATAGGGCAATTTCTTTTCTTTACTTACACATTTTACCTCTTCTAAGTTTGTTTTAAATTACTTTTTAATTTTTTATAATTTTTTATTTTTATCCTCATTTGTTTCAAGCAAAATATGTCTAAAAGTAAAATAAAAATCCCCAAAAAAAATCCAAAAAATCCTAAAGACGTAAAGGTTAAAATTCCAAACAAGATTGAAACTTCTATCGGTATAAAAAGCCACAATAGAGCCAATATTAATTGGTAATCACACCCTTTAATTAAAACATTGTCGTTAAATTTTGTCCCACACGAACGGCAGAATTGATCTTCAAGAATTCTTTTAACCTCACAATTAGAGCATAAGAATAAATCTTTCCGCAAGAAAAAGATTGCTCCTACAAAACATGAGAAAACTACAAGGGTTGAAATAATTGTAGTGTAAGAAAGAGTAACTTTTTCATAATTCCATATGAAACCAGGCAAAAATAATTTTACACTGCTATTTAATTTTTCGTTCTTTTCTGTGATATTCAAACAAAAGCTAATTTCTGTAGGCTCATTTTCTTTTAACATCGTTGTTAAATCAACAGCTCTTTTAAAATTATATCCTTCAAAGAATAGATCTTGAGTAATATCGGAAATTTTAACAGTATTAATTATTCTTTCATGTTTAGGTTTATTATTCCAGTTTATTTCGGAAGCATCCCAGTCTGAGTTAACTAGAATTACGTTTATTTCCATATCTTTTACAGGAAAATCATAAAAATTATAGGAAAAGTCTTCTTCAAGAAAGAAGTATAGTTGTTCTGTTCTCTTTGGTAACGATCCAAGATTGAAATATAAATAAACTTCACAAAACTCTCCAATATATAAATCCTCATTATCAACATAATTTTTATCTGGATTTGTTTTATTAACATATATTATGGCATCGGGATCAGTATCACCTGTAAAACTACTTTCTAAACCAGCATCAATTATAAATACAGGTATAAAGTTTATTATTAACAGAAAAAGGGAAATTATCCCTAAAATAATAAAACCCACTTTATTGCCTCTATTTTCATTTCTCTCTTCTTTCATATTAACACCTCTTAAAATAAATTTTTAGGCTGATATTTCTCAAGAGATTGAATCGGTTCCAATTTTGGTAGTGTTCTTTTTTGTTTTTTTATCCAATCTAATTCTCTTTTAATATCTTTTCTAACTTGGACCTTACTTTGAAGTTTTGTAATACTTAATAATTTTAATGATCTTTTATAATATCGAATCGCCTTTTGCTTAAAATTTAACTTTACTAAAACCCTTGCTAAATTCCAATAATATAAAAAATCATCTCTATACAGTTTTATTGCCGTTAAAAATTTGTCTAATGAGTTATTATAATCCTGTTTATGAAATTCTTTAATCCCTTGATAGAAATAGTCTAAAGAGTCTCTTTTTATAATTTCAGGAGAAAAAAAGGGAATTTCTCGAGGTTTAAGGCTTTCAGATAATTGCTTTAAATTATTGATTATTTTTGATTTTTCAGCTTTAATATATAAAAATCTATTAATCAATGTTAACCCAAAAGATTCAATAGAAGAAAATATAATTTTCTGACTTCCAGGAATAATTGGTGCATTTTTAAGTGAACTATACAAAATATTTTGAAATTTAAATTTAATTAGATATTTGATAATTTCTAAAATATAATCTCCTTCAAGATTTGAAATGTAACCTCTATTAATCATTTCAGTTAGATAGATTTGAACAATTTGAGGAGAACAAATTAAAGCTTTTTCAATAAATTTAAGACTTTTTTTTTCATTTTTTATGATTTTTATCGTTTCAATTAGCAAAAGATTTAATAGATCTTCTTGTTCTTTAGTTAAAAACAAATTCTTGAAATCAATTATTTTTTTAGACAACAATTTTTTACGAATAGACGAGAAAATTTGAAATACTCCCAGATATTCATCATTTATGGGTTTATTACAAACGAATCTTATAGTAGGGATTGACTCTTGATTATAAAAATTGGTTTGAATAATATCATCAAATCCAATCTTTTCTAATATCTCAATCATTAATTGAGAAGGAAAACAGAATTTATGCTGTAAACCTTCATGAGGAAGTCCATAAATCCAACTTAGTATATCTTTTTTTTGCTCATAATTGGAGTTTAAATAAATTCGAAAAGCCTTTTCTAAATCTGGAGTTTCTAAAATTAATTTTCCTTTTGGTTCTAACACCCTAAAAAACTCACTTAGGGCATAAATTGATTGATAAAATCCTAAATGTTCAATTAGATGGATTGCTTTTACCTCTTGACAAGAATTATCAGCAAAATCTAGATCTAAAGCTGACATTTTCTTGTCAGCAACCAAATTATCATATAAATCGATATTATAATAATCGGGTTCAAATTTTTTTCCGCAACCAATATTCAACTTCATTTTTTATCTTTAAAATCTTTTATACTAATACTTGAATATAGACCTCCTCGAGGATAAACTGGTTCAGTTGTTCTCATGTAAAAAAGTAAAGCCATATTCCAGAAGAGAAATGCAAAGACGGCTAGAATTATAATAAGCATTAAAGTAAGAATCAATGGGGATCTATTTTTAAATAAAAGAACACTATCGATTTCTTTTCGAGTCAATCCTAATTCTTTCCCAATCTTATAAAACTGAAATATTTCCTTGAATATCATATTTTGATCACCCTATTTTTGATTTTAATTCATTTAAAAAGTATTTTATTGAATAAATATTTATATTCTAAAATTTTAGAATTCATTTTCCACCTAAATGGCAAATAATTATTTTTAAATATTTCTTTTTCAATTGCTCTTAAACAATATGGATTATCAAACGAATTAAAAGCAATTGCAGTACCTAAACAACCACCTCTACATCTTTTTAACATTATACATTTGCTACAGTAATTTTCTGAATTATTCTTATGAAAGAATTGAAAATTTTTAGAATTAATTTTTGAATTTATTATATTATGTAAATTGTTAACTCTGATATTTCCGATGATAAAATCATCTGGTAGAGTTAAACACCCTTTAATATTTCCATTACTTTGAATACCTAAAACTGATCTACCTGCTTGACAACCAATCCAAGGATCTAAACCTAATTCCGGTAAAAGATTAGAAAAATAACCAAAACAATGAGCTCCTATTAAAGGTAATTCTTTCGACGAATATTTTTTAAGATTTATTGCGATAAACATCGCTACAGCATAAAATTGCTCTCTAGTAATCACTAAATCCCTTGAAGAGCGTCCTATAGGTAAAGCTATTTGAATTTGCCATGCGATTTTTTTATTAATTAATAAATCTCGAATCAGATTTAATTCTTTAAAATTAATCTTACTAACTGTAGTAATGACACTAACAGGTAACTTTTCTTTTCTTAAAACGTTTATAACATGTAATACTTTATCAAATGCACCTTTAATTCCTCTTATGTAATCATGAGTTTTAGGAGTTCCACCATCTAAACTTAAAGAAACGCAATCTGTTTGCAAACTTTTTAATTTTTGAATTTGACTTATAATATCTAATCCATTAGAAACAAGTGTAAGTTTCATTTGATTTTTTTTAATTTCCTGAGCAACTTCATACCAATCATCTCGTAAAAATGGTTCCCCTCCCATTAATGCTATTCCATCATAACCGCAAGAATTTAGATCCTTTACTAATGTTAAAGCCTCTTCAGTATTGAGTTCATTTAATCGAGGTTTACCTGCCGATGAGCCACAATGAATACATTTACTATTACATTTTAGAGTAAACTCCCATACAGCACATTTATGTTTAAAGATATGAGATAATTGATATTTTATATTTGACATTGAAAAAGGGATTTCAAGATAATTACAAATACTAATATTAATGATCCAAGTTTTTAATAAAAATCTTTTCAAATAGGATATAGAATTTGTATTAATAAAAGTTTAAGGTGCACTTTTCAAACAATCTCTAAAACAAAATAAAATTGCAGGATGGGCATTTCTTCTTATCTCCGATAATAATTCGGCTACAATTGGGACAAATAATGATCTTTTTCTGCAATAACTTTTTTTGGCTAGTCTCTTTAATCTCGACGCCCATTGGGACCTTAGCATGAATTATTTTAGGCTTTTCTTTAGCTTCTAATTCGTGTAAATATTCAACAATATTTCTTTTCTTCACTTTTTTTAATTCAGCTATTGAAGGAATCTTTCCTGCTTGAACATCAAAAACAAAATCACTGTCAAGTTTTAGTATATTAAAACAATTATGGCATCTAAATACATGGGGAATACCAATATTTGATGTTTTAGCCCATTGTGCCCAACAAATGTTATGTGCTAATGTTTCACATGAGGGGCATTGTAATATACCAGAATCATCCTCATGAAAGCAAATTGAACATGTTGCCCTCTCTTTTATAATTTTAGGCTCATCAGCTAAATTAATATAAAATGGTTGATTTTCCTTCAGGATCATCCTTATTTTTTGTTTAATAAATGTAGGTTCAGAAATGTATTTTTTTTCAGAAAGTCTATTTAATAAAGGAGTTAGATCGCGAAGATTATCAATTTCATAGAACTCGCCATTACATAAGTGTGTTAATTTCATTAATTTTATGCTTTCTTCAGAATTTTCCTCACTAATCCTCACAATATCAATAAAAAATGGCATATTCTTTACTACTTTAATTAATTCTTCTATAGGATGAATATATTCTTCAGGAATTTCATAAGTGCCTTCATCGATTAATATTACTAATCGAAATATCTTTTCAGAAATTTTCTTGAATACTTCAATTATAAATGTAATAGCTATAAAAATCCCACCAGCGACATTAGCTCGAACAATATTATTCTTTAATGATTTCAAAGTTTTTAAAATATGATCTGGTTCAAAAGTAAAATGATCCAAATAATTTGGGCCATCTTTTTGAAATATTATTAGATTAAATCTATCAGAAGGATCATTAGCTTGCTTACTTTTTATAAAATCTTCTATCGCGTGATAGACTTGTTTTAATTTAATAATTTCTGGTGTGAACCCATAAAAAATAAGACAGTCTTCACTCTTCGTAGATTCCATGTTAATTAGTGAGAGTTAAAGTGTTGTTAAATTATAACTACATTTAATATAAAATTTGTATAAAAGTTAATAAGTTTAAGGATAAGCTAGATTCAGATATCAATTTAAAATTTCTGGATTCTTAGAACCTTTATCATTATAAAGACTAAAAGCTTAATTTTGATTTGCTAAATTTATATCCCTCTTTATATTATTATACAACAAATTTTTTATAAAAACAACCTTTCTAACATTTAAGTTATGAAAGATAATATCAAAACATTATAGAATAGCAGATTTTTTACGCTTATGTATATGTTTTAATTGATTCCAATTAATAACGAGGAAATAAAATGCAAATATACCGATTAAAAATAAACAAGAACAATTGTATCGGTTGTAATGATTGCGTCGTTAGTTGTCCATTGAATTTCCAACAATTAAAAGAGAAAGGTTATTTAACTGAAGAAAACGCAGTAGTCTTGGTTAAAAATGGAATGGCGTACGATATATATGTTGAGGGTAGAGATGTAAATTGTGATGGCTGTGGGGTTTGTCTGAAATATTGTCCCGTTTCTGCTATAGAATTACAATTAATTGAAGTTAAATGAGGTAGAAAATATGTCATTTCCAAAAATATCACGTTCAATAAGTAAAGATCTCGAACATGTAAAAGTTCAATTCCTTACTGAAAGTTTGGAACTCCTTTTAGATAGAACTAAATGTGTAGGATGTGGTACATGCGCAAGAGTTTGTCCAAAGGAAGCAATTTCGCGCGGGCCAGTCGCAGCAGCTCGTAGGTTCCCATCTTTAGAAGATATCATTCCAGAAATATATGATCCAGAAAAATGTGTTTTTTGTGGAACTTGTGTAGTTATGTGCCCTTTTAGCGCTTTAACGCTTAAAAAAGATGGTCAAGTAATAGAGTTAGAAGATATTCAAATTGTTAAGGAAAAGGTTGTTCCTAAACTCGAATTTGAAGCAAAAAAAATAACTGATATTACGGGAGTAGAAAGAGTTGTTAAGCAATATTCTGAGGGAGAAATTAGCATTGTTGATGAGGAATGTGCTGGAGGTTGTGACGCATGTGCAGATGTTTGTCCAAGCGGAGCGATAACAATTCCAGAAAGATCCGATAAAGGATGGGAAACTGTCCCTAATGTAGTTGTCGACCCTGAAAAATGCATTTTTTGTGGATCCTGTGATAATACTTGTCCTACTGGGGCTGTAAAGTTAAAAATTACTGAAGTTAAGTCTTCAGGTGAGTTTAGTGAGATGTTCTGGGAACCACTTACAGAAAGATTAAAGACTTTAAGGTGGAGTGAATCAAAGGAGGAATAATAAGATGAGTATAAATAATTTAATACTAATAACTTGTCGAACCATTAACCAGGGTATTGCTCTTGAAGGAGGAAAAAACACTCGTGAAAATGTTCGGGCAGCAGCCATATGTGCATTTGATAAAGATGATTTTAAAAAGCTAGATTATCTTGTTGGAACCCCAGTTAAGGTTTATACAGATCATGGTGAAGTAATGGTGTATTCAACCATTTCAGAAGAAGGACCTCATCCTGGAATTATTTTTATTCCCATGGGCCCTTGGGCAAACCAAGTAGTTAATCCAGATTCTCAATCCTGCGGCACACCTACATATAAAGGGATGAAAGCAAGTGTAGAAGCTGTTCCAAATGGTAAAGTACTGGATGCAGTAGAACTAATTAGCACTTTAAAGGGGGCATAAAAATGGTAACAAAGAATATTAAAACTATAACTGATGTAGTTTGTCCTTTCTGTGGGACGTTATGCGACGATCTTGAAGTAGATGTCGATGTAAATGAGCAGAAAGTAGTAGAAGTAAGAAATGGATGTCAGATTGGAACTAAAAAATTTTTTTCATCAAATCCTAGCGAACATCGATATGAAAAACCCTTAATTAAAGATAATGGTTCTTATAAGGAAGTATCATGGGATGAAGCTTTAGATAAAGCTGCGGATATTCTTGTAAAAGCTAAGAGGTCTTTGTTATATGGCTTTTCAAGTACAGAATGTGAAGCTCAAGGTAAAGGTGTAGAACTAGCAGAATTATTAGGGGGGATTTTAGATAATACATCTTCTGTATGTCATGGTCCATCATTATTAGCAATTCAAGATGTTGGAGCTCCAACTTCAACCTTAGGCGAGTATAAAAATAGAGCTGATCTCGTTATATTTTGGGGTTCTAATCCAGTTCATGCTCATCCACGACATCTTGGAAGGTATAGTGAATTTGTACGTGGATATTTTAGAAAAGATGGTCGAAATGATAGATTTATTGTAGTGGTGGATCCAAGAAACACCCATACTGCTCAAATCGCTGATTTATTTATTCAAGTTAACCCTAACGAAGATTATGAGTTAATTAACGCAATTAGAGCAATGTTGCGAGGCGTGGATGTAGACGAAGAAGAAATATCAGGAATTCCAATAGAGAAAATTAAAGAATTAGTAGAAATATTAAAGTCTTGTAATTTTGGTGTCATCTTTTTTGGTATGGGATTAACCCAATCATTATCCCATCATCGAAATATTGATGCTGCTATTTGTTTAGTACGGGAACTGAATGATCATACAAAATTTTTATTAACTCCTATGCGAGGTCATTATAATGTTGCAGGTGCAAACCAAGTCTTTACATGGCAAACAGGATATAATTATTCTATAGATTTTTCTAAAGGGTATCCACGCTATAATCCAGGAGAATTCTCTTCCGTAGATGTATTAATGAGGGATGAAGCAGATGCTTCATTAATTGTAGCATCTGATCCAGCAAGTAATTTTCCTGCAGCAGCTGTAAAAAATATGTTTACACATCCTCTTATATCTATTGAACCTCATCACACTCCAACATCCGTAAATGCAGATATAATCTTACCACCTGCTATTGCAGGAATAGAATGTGAAGGAACCGCATATCGTATGGACAATGTTCCTTTAAGATTAAGAAAGGTTAAAGATGCGCCAGGAGAGTGTTTAACTGATAATGAGATCTTAGAAAAATTAATAGAAGTAGTTAAAAAGAAAATGGGGAGTAAATAATGGCTGAAATCAAATTAAAATTAAAAAAGGAACCAGAATTTCCATTAGAAGCTGAAACTATAACGCCTGATAATTTCGCTGGTAAAACTCAAGCAGATATTAAAAAATTGATAATTTATCATGGAAACGAGGAAAAAACAATAGGTGATTTTTTTGAAGTGTCAGGAAAATCGGGTGATATAAATGACCTAACTATTATTATCGAAGGAAATTTATCATCTGTTAAACGTATCGGAGAAAAAATGAGTGGTGGTGCAATTATCATTAATGGAAATGTAGGGATGCATGTTGGGAACAATATGACAGGAGGAAAAATCACAGTCAATGGAAACGCAGATGATTGGGCTGGTGCAATGCTAAAAGGAGGGGAATTAGAAATTAATGGAGATGCAGGGCATTATGTTGGAGCTGCTTATCGCGGTTATTGGCAAGGTATGGAAGATGGAGTTATAAAAGTTAAAGGAAAAGTTGGAAATGAATCTATGTTATGGGCTCGAAATTCAAAAGGAGCTAATAAATGGCCTAAGTTAATATGTGGGAGTGCAGCTTCATTTTTAGGAATGCATAATCATGGTGGAACAATTATAGTAGAAGGTGACTGTGATCGATGCACTGGCGCAGATCAAGCATGGGGAAATATTGTTATAAAAGGTGAAGTATCAAGGAGACTTCCATCCTATACGAAAGTTGGAGAAGTAAACATTGTTGAATTGCCTAATGGGGATAAAATAAACGGTAAATTTATTGAGTATTCAGGAGATCATTCTGTAAGTAAAGAAACCAATGGCAGATTATTTATTGCTGTATAAAAATATTTTTTATTATCCTATTTTTAGCTTATAAATATAAATAGCTATTTACTTTCCTTTTTTATAATATTATTTAATACTAATTTAACATTTTCAGAGTAAAAATTAAATTAATATTATATTAATAAAAATCAATTAAATTTATTTCAAGGATTAAAATTGTTTAAGCGAAAGATAAATATTACAAGAATAAACAAAACAAAAAAAGAAGAAATAGTCGATGTTATTCTTTATGAAAGTGCAATTGATTTATTTGTTAATTCTGAGCCACTTGTGAATATTATATGTCTACCAAAGGACTTAAAAGAACTTTCCGTAGGATTCTTATTTTCAATAGGAGTTATTAATTCTATTAATGATATAGAGGAAATTGACGTTAATGAATTAGAGTATTCTGTACATGTCAAATTAAACGATAATATTGAATTTGATATTGAAAACCTTAATCTTAACTCAATAAGTCGTGTTATTGATACTACTTGTGGTATCCCATCAGCTTGGCGCAATATGATTAAAAAAAAGTTGGATGAGGCTAAGATTAATAATGCTATTAAATCTGAGACTAATGTAAAATTGAACTCAGATCTCATTTTTTCTTCTATAAAAAAAATGCAAATCTCAACTCCAATTTATCGAGAAACTGGAGGTTGTCATGGTGCTGCAATTTTTGATTTTGATGGAAATTTATTAAGTGTTAAAGAAGATATTGGAAGACATAATGCAATCGATAAGGTCATAGGTGAATTGATTTTAAAAGAAAAAGGTTTTGAAAATGTATTTCTAACTTCTTCAGGAAGATTAACAGGAGATTCTGTCTTAAAAGCGATTAGGGCTAAAATTCCTATAGTTGCGTCTCTTTCTGCTGCAATTGAATCTGGTATTAAATTGGCTTTTGCTTACGGGATTACATTAATTGGATTTGTTAGGGGGAGTAGAATGAATATTTATACTCATCCTGAGAAGGTAATAATTTAATTAGTTTTCATAGAGTTCTGATTAATATCTTTAAATAATGAATTTGTTTGAGAATTAATAACCACCATACTTTTGGAGTGTTTTTTCTTCTAACTGATAAACCTTATCAAATAAAAATATAGATTGTAATTAAAAAAAATAAAAATGATTTAAATTATTCTTTGTACTTTTCTTTTCCAGTAAAACCAAGCAAAAACCTAGCAAATCCGCTTAAAAAAATACAAATCGAGAAAATAGTAAATACTGTTGAATAACTTAATGTCGGTGCAAAAAGAACTATAACAGATAATATAATGACCATGATTCCTATAATAATGAGAAAAATTCGATACCACTTAACATATTTAGAACCTGCTAATCCGATAACTACTCTCGCAATTCCAATAATCAATAATGCTACTGAATACACGAAAATTACAAGAGCAACTGAGAAGGAAGGATCTGCTAGTACGGCTATTATAATGAATATTGAAGTTATAATTAAAATAATCCCTGAAATAAATTTTACAACTACACCAATATTACTTAATTCTTCATTAGAGAAAGCATTAATTATTCTTGCCATTCCAGATAATATCAAAATTGCTGAAAATAAGATAATAAGCGTCATTATTGCTGCACTAGAAAAGAAGAATATTGTAACAGCGAGAATCATCACTAAGATCCCATATCCAATATTTGATGCGTTAAGACCTTTTTCTATTGATTTTTTACTCATTGAAATAACCTTTTTATTTAGATCTTTAAATATTTGCTAATTATAAACTTCCTTCTTTTGTTTTTAAATATTTTTCATATTAAAAATAAGTTTAGAGATGACAAATATTGTCTCTTAATTTCAATTTTTCTCTTATTTTTACTTAATTTTTCAATTTCCAAATAATTTTTATGAATAAAGCCTAAAAATTGATATAAAAAGAATTAAAATAAATCTAAATAGAAAAAGTATAATTATGTGCTCTAACGAACCATTTCTAACTATGTAAGACTTTATATCTAGTTACAATTACTCATACGGAGATATTTTATAATTAACATAGATTAATAAAAAGAAAACGACCGCTGGAGGCAAAAATATTATCATAAAAATTCCTGTAATCTCATGCAATCGATAATAAAGTTCAATCATCAGTAGCCCAATATTTATAATAAAAGCACCTGATAAGGCCATTATATAACTGGGTTTTTCCAATATTTTCCAAGTTGTAAAAGCATAAAGCAATATTCCTCCTGTAATTATAATGAATGCCCATATCGGTATATTTGTTTCATGAAAGAAATCTGGAACCGTGATAGCAGCTTCAACCATTAGAATGAAGAGAGATCCGGTTATTAACATCAACGAAACGTTATATGCATTTCGATTAGGTAAAATTTCTTTACTATAATAATAAGCTATAATTAGCAAAACTGAAAAAGTAATTACAGGAAATATGATAAATACGCTTATCCATATCGTTTCTAGTAAAATGGCAAAAAATGCTATTATAAAGAATTCACCAACAATAATAATTATCGCTCCTATTGTTTCTAAACGATAACCCTCAATTAAAAATAATCCAGAAAAATAAACAATTAAACCCCCTACTATGATAAAAATACCGTAAATCCATGCATTTTCAACTTTTAAAGGGAATACTATAGTTATATTGATTAAAACAGCTATAAAAATAATAATAGCTACAATTCCGGAAATTCATAATACTTTTTTCTTTTCCATTTAATTTCACACATAAAAGAAAATTAATTGTGAATATAAAGAATTTCTTAATAGTAGTTAAAATATTTTTCTTTTAAAATATAAATTTTGACTTTATAATTAATTTGATTAAAGTTCTAATAACATAAGTTAAAAAAGAGAGAATTATTAGAATTTATTCTTAGAATTTAGATTTATTATAAATATATTAATATGTTTTCTTTTTATTTAAAATAATTAAAATATATATTTTTAAATAAAAGGAATAAGAGGTTAATTTTCATGAATATTTTTGAAATAATCTTGGAGTGGTTTTCTTCATATTTAATTCCTATTTTAATTTCTATTCTCGCTATAATCATAGGTTATATACTATACTTTATAATTAAGAAACAAATTCTAAATCTTGCTAAACGCGAGAGGTTAGAAAGTAGTACAGCCCTTAATATTACTAAAGTAATTAAATATCTGATTTTTTTAATAATAATATCTGCAATTCTTGTACAATTTGCTGAAAGTCTTGGTTTAATAACAGCTCTATTTACACTAGTAGGGGGTACGATAATTGGTTTTGCAGCTATGAATACATTAGGGAATATGATTGCAGGTTTTATTATCATGTTAAGTAGACCGTTTAACGTAGGGGATAGAATATTAATAGGGGGAAGAATTGCTGATATAACTGAAATTAAATTAATTTATACTATTATGGTTGACCTCGATAATGTTAAGATTTCCATTCCAAATCAAAAATTATTAGAACAAGAAATTATAGATTTAGGAAAAAAAAATATCATTAGAAGACATGTATCTGTAACACCTGGATTCGAGGAAGATAGAAAAAAAGTGGAAGATACTTTGCTTATCGCTGCAAAAAAAATACCTGAAGTATTAGAAGATCCTCAACCATATGTTTGGATAAATAGCTTTCAAAGCTATGCTGTTGAATATAGATTATATGTTTTTATAAGCGATATTAAAAACTTGCCTTTAATTGAATCTAATTTACATAAAGCAGTTTTAGATACTTGTAAAGAATATAATATAGATATCAGAACTCCACTTTTGCATAAACAAATTAAAGAATGATATTTTTTGTTTTTATATCATATCCATCTTTTTTTTCCTAAAGAAAGATTAAATGATGAGAGCAAAAAAAATCATTGTTAGTATTAGGAGGGAGTATTCTATAGTATTTATTTATCAAAATCATAGAATGAAAAGTATAAATAAATTTTTATAATACACTCTATTATGAAAAGAGTTTTTAAAATAATTTTTTGGATTTTTATTATTACTATTGGGGTTTGGATCTATTTTTTCTCCAGGTTAGATCAGTTATTACTTGATTTAATATTAATTAATATCATCGTATATGTTTTAAGAACTATTTTGATTGAAGTTTTAAACTCCCTAGTTAAAAATCTCTTATCACGTTATATTTTTATTATTATAGTGAATATTATATGGATCGTATTTGTTTTTCTATTGTTATTCGAATTGGATCCAATATATTCTATTACTATTTTGTCATTTTTAATAGTTGCGATCTCCTTGACTTTTCAAGGGATTATAAATAATATAGTAAGTGGTATATTATTGTTATCTTCGGGAGGATTTGAAGTAGGAGATTTAATTCAAACCAATAATATTGATGGAATTATAAAAGAAATAACATTAAATCATATAAAATTAATGGATTTTGATGGAAGCATCACATATATTCCAAATCGCGTTGTGTTTAACTCATCAATAACTAGATATTCTCATATTGAATTGAATAAATTTGATAAACTAGACTTAACAAATGTTATTAAAAAAGTAAAAAAAGCTTTTATTGGGAAAAAGAAATTAACGCGGTATATTAAAGTTGTAGAACTTTTAGGATCAGTAAATGGTGAAAGAATTGATGAACTTTTAGAACCTGTCTTAAAAAAATATGAACCAATATTTGGAATTAAACCTTACTTTTACGTTAATTATACTATTGCTGATCGTTTAAGTATTACACTTCAAATTTTATCAAAAGATCCAAAATTAATTTTAGAATTTTTTGACCCTTTTCTAAAAGAAGTTCTTTTTCAGATATATCAAGATGAAATTAATTTTGATTGGAATAACAACACAAAAACGCAATTAAGGTGATATACAATTGGCTTTATTTAATACGGATTTAGAGGCTATAATTTATTTCATTATAATAATATTCATTATAATAATAATTGCCATATTTTTAACAAATAAGATTGTTTCTTCAATATTAGAACATTCTAAGAAAATTCCATTAAAACAAAAAATGATTATTAATTTTTCATTAAAATTAATTTCTACTTTTATTATTGTATTCTTTATAATAGAGGCTTTTTCACTTTTTGATTTCATACCACCAGAATTTACAGCGGTTTTAGCAAGTTCAATTAGTATTGCAATTGCTTTCGCATCTAGTGGGATTTTTGCTAATTTAATATCAGGAATAGTCTTAATGATTATACGCCCCTTTGATGTAGGAGATCTAGTTAAAATTCAAAATGATAAAGGAATAATCAGATCAATAGGTTTAACAAAAATCATATTAGAAACTTTTGATAATATATTAATTGAAAAATCAAATTCTTTAATAATTTCTTCCATTATAGTAAATTATACCGTTAAACTTGGTAGAAGAAAAAGTTTTGAGGATTTTAAAAAAAAAATCCTTGCCCCTCAAGATAAGGGTATTTTAAAAATTGAAGAGAGTCTTGGTGATAAAGAATTTGAAAGTGAGTTAAAAGAAGCATATTATAAACTTCAATCAAAGCTTTATCCCAACCTCTATAACTACACATTTCGCATGACTTTCCCTTATAAAAGGTTTCGATTAATAATGGACAAAGTAGATGATTTATGTACAGAATATAAGAATAAAGGTGTTTTTCGACTTAAACCACGTTTTGATATAGTTGATTTTGGCTTTAAAATAACAGTAAAATTCCGTATTTTAACATTTACTCCTCAAAAGCTTTTTGAATATCAACCGATATTTGCTAAAGAAGTTTATAATATTATCTATAAATATAGAGATAGGTAAAATTTATTAAAAAAAATAAAATTTTTAGCAGAAAGTCTTTAATATAAAAAAAAAAATTAAATCATATTTAAGAACTAATTCCTGCTGGTCTAATTTTTTCTCTTTCTGCTAATTTTTCCGAGAGTTCTTTTTTAAGATCAGCTAATTTATTCTGTTTTTCCGCAATCTCTTTATTGATTTCCATTGCATCAGTTTCAAATTCAGTTAAGCCTTTCTGTTGTTTAAGGTATGTTTCTTCAGCCTTTGTAACTTTTTCGCCAGGAGCATTACTCTTAACTAGTTTAACGTAATTAAATTGTTTTTTTGATAAATCTGCTCTTTCTTTTGCCTCATCAAGTTTTTTATTAGCAAGTTTTATCTTTACTTCAGCAATCTCAGTTTCAACATTCGCAATCTTTCGTTGAATTTCAGCTGTTTTTATTTGAATCTCAGCAACTTTTTCATTGTAAACTGCTTGATTTTTCTCAGCTTTTAAATTTTCTCCAGAAAATTTCAAAATATCCTTTACTTTTTCTTTTCTCTCTACTAATTTCTTGCTCTTCTCTGCCAATCTTTCACGTATTTTCGCTAATTCAATTTCATTTTTAACTAACATTTCTCTTGCTTTAGCTCGTTTTACTTCTTGTTTAGCTAAATTTTTCATTTCTCCTGCTTTTAACTTTTCATCCTTCGCTATATTTGAGTTTTCATTAGCTAATCTTTCAACGTTTTTAACCTCTTCCATACATAATTACCTCTTATGTAAGTTGTATATTATTGGATCTAAGGGAATTTAAGTTGGATAAATTATAAGTTAATCTTAAATTCCTTTTAAATTTAGGATTTTTTAATATTTAAAACTTTTTTATTTGATTTTTTTTTATTAAAAATTTAATTTTTCAAATTTTATATTTGAACTTATTCTATTTGTTTATATAAAAGATACCGAATTAATTCTGTTATTAGAAATCAATTTATAACAAGGCATTCTTAAAACTGTTGCTAAGTTGTTAAAAGACTTGAACAATAATTTTTTTATAATTCATAATCAATATATCTATTAATAGACTAAGCAGTAATTGAAATTATTATTGTAATTTATCTTTTGAATTTAGAACTACAATAAAATAATGGATTATGGTGATATTCTTATTACATCTATATCAAGACGAATTCTAAAAATTAAAAAAAAAAAAAAAGTAGGGTCACCTCCAGGAACTCTAGTATATACTGGAGAAAAACCAAAGATAAAAACTAAAATAAAAATAATAGATTATGATTCAGAAAATTTTTCTATTGAAGAAATTAAAGATTTAAATAATAATTTATTAAAAATTGGCAAAAATAAAGTTAGATGGATAAATATTACAGGATTATCGGAGATAAATATTATAGAAAAAATTGGAGAATTATTCAATCTCCATCCCCTTGTGTTGGAGGATATTTTAAATCCTAATCAACGTCCAAAATTCGAAGACTATGAAGATTACATATTTATTGTATTAAAAATACTCATTTGGAATCAAGAAGATGAAATTTTTGAAACTGAACAAATAAGTTTTATCTTAGGTATAAATTTTGTAATATCATTTTTAGAGCAAGAGAGCAATATTTTTAACCCAATAATTGAAAGAATACAATTTAAAAAAGGACGGATCAGAGGAATGAACGCTGATTACTTAATTTATGCATTAATAGATGTGATAGTAGACGATTATTTTATAATTTTGGAAATTATAGGAGAAAATATTGAGGAGATTGAAGATAAATTAATTAAGAATCCTGAACCTGAAGTCTTACAATCTATTTATCAACTGAAAAGGAATAGTATAGATGTAAGAAAATCAATTTGGCCTTTAAGAGAAGTTATTAATAAGTTGCTAAGAGTGCAATCAAATTTAATTTCTGACGAATTACAAATTTACACCAGAGATCTTTATGATCACGTTTTTCGTATCAGTGATCTATTAGAAAACTATAGAGATATAATTTTTGGAATGTTAGATATGTATCTTTCAAGTGTTAGTAATAGAATGAATGAAATTATGAAAGTTCTCACAATCATTTCTACAATATTTATCCCATTGTCTTTTTTAGCTGGATTTTATGGAATGAATTTTCTCTACATGCCCGAATTTAAGTCTCCTATATCGTATCCACTGCTTATTGTAGTAATGATTTTGATTATTATGATTATGATTATGTTTTTTAGAAGAAGAAAATGGATATAAAATTAAAATTCGTAATAAATTTCAAATATTTTTATTTTACCTAAAGAAGAGTATGATCACTAATTTTTAGTTTGTTAATTTACTTTTGCTAATAAAGTTGGTGAAACAATAATCGGACACTTTAGCCTATTGGAGATTCGCATTCTTAAGTTTTGGAGTGTTCGCATGCC
>JAEOTA010000062.1 GCA_016840085.1 Promethearchaeota archaeon | reverse complement strand
TAGATGCGATTGAAGACGGGCAATTAAAAGGAGTTATTTCGATTATTACAATTGCAGAACTATGCGTAGGTTACTATAATATACACAAACCTAAAGAGAAAGATGAATATATTTCGAAGTTATATTCACAGCACTAAAAGCTAACCTTAAAGTGTCTATTTATTGAAAATTGAGAGCTGCACATTTGTAAAATGTGTAGTGTTATTTGTATGTATATTAATTGCTTCTCTCGGGATTATAATTACTGCTTTCATACCCAAAGAATTGGCATTTATGGGCATTATACTCGGTGCTGTAAGTTTATTTATTTTTCTTATGTATTGGAACTTCGGAGGACTAACAATTACCTTAACCAGTAATCAACTTGAAATAGCATATGGTATTTTTAACTGTAAAAAAATTCCCTTACACAAAATAACCAATTGTGATATAACTAAAGCATATTTTAGAATTTACGGTGGAGTAGGAATTTGATTTGGATTAGACGGTTCATGGGCCTATAACACAGATTTCGGAGAAGCTGTAAAATTAATTTTTCAATCTGGCAGACCATTCGTTTTCTCTACAAGAAATCCTCAGGAAATATGCAATCTAATAAATGAATTATCGAATTAAAAAAAAATTGAGACATATCAAATAACTTTTCTGTAAACCTTGAAAATTTGAAGGAAAATAAGAAAATTATATATTCTCGAAAAAACTGCAAGGATGGAGTTTAATGTCCTAATTAGACTCAAATTAGTAAATTTTAAAAACTATAATTACTATAATAATTATAATAATTATAGAGTAATAAAATATGGCAACAACAATTCAAATTTCTGAAGAAACAAAGAAGAAATTATTTATGATTATGAATCAACTTGAAAAGCAATGGAGGCGAAGAGTGACGTACGATGAGGCTATTAAATTTTTACTAAATGAAGAAAAATTAGAATTTAATAGAGAAGATTTCTTGAAAAATATTAAAAAATATCAAGGTATCCTTAAACCTGGTGAAGGAAAAGATATTCTTAAAGAATTAAGGGAGAAAGAGTATGAACGCGAACAAAGATTTACTTGAAACATCAATTATTATTGATACCGGAGTTTTAGTTGAATTACTTGAGAATTCAGAATTGGGAAAATTATTCTTTAAACATTTCTTAGAAAATCCCCAATTTGAAAGATATTATATTAGTCCAATCACTGATACGGAACTCAAATACATATTCTGTAGGCGAAATGGGTATCAACAAGCAAAAAAAATTGTATCTGATTTTTTAAAAGATTTCATTATCTCTTCCGAAAGTAAATTAAGAGATGATGCATTTCGGTTAAAATGCAATTTTCCAATTTCTCTTGCAGATTCCTATTCGCTAGCGGTGGCAATAGTTCTTACCATTCCAATATGCATGAAGAAGGAGAATGAAATTCTAAATATCATAGAAAAATTATCAGCTGAAGTAAAAATAATGTTCATTGATGATTATCGTTAATAATTTAATTAACATTGATATAGATCATGCTTTTTATATGATACTTGTAGGCATATTATAATATTATTTTACTTCGTGAAAAGGTTAAAGTTTTAAAATAAATATAAGAGTTTTTATTTACTCCTTAAACGATAGTTTATTCTTTTTAAATAACAATTTTCTAAGATGGATTCAAGGAATTATACATAAGCAGAAATCCTTCCTGCATGTAATTTCTTCATTACTTAATTTCTTCAAATAACTTTTTAGATCGCTTCAAATCCTCTTCCATTTCGGGTTCAGTTAAAGAAGGGGCTTGAATCTTTTCACGTTCAACATATTCCATCATTTTATAAATCGATACTTTTGCTAAGGTAGCTGCTTCAGCTAAACTTACAATTCCTTTTCGATATTTCTCACCTACATCTTTCAATCGATATTCTTGAATCTGAGCAAGTAAAAATTTTCGAATTAAAGAAGACCGGTCTATCCGTTCTTTTTCACATATCTGGTTTAATTCTTCAATTTCTTTTTCGTCCAATCTGGTCGAAACCACATCAGTCAATTTTCATCATCTTCCCTTTCTTGTAGTTTTTTCATAAAAAATAAAATGGATTTTGGTTTTGTGGCATTAATTGATTCTAATTTGTTTAGTATCGTTAAAAATTCATGCTTTTTTATCTGATTTTGATTAAATTTTTCAAAATAAAATGTATCAATCCTCATTACGTTTAAATTTTCATTTTGGAGCTTTTGATAAGCTCTATCATCAGATGTTAAACAAATACCAAATTCTTTTGCTAAAAGATAGCAACTAGTCTCTCCAGGATCAACAAAACGAAATAAATCTTTGGATACGTCAATAGATATAATAGGAATTCTAAATTTATTTAATAGCGCTTCAGCTTCAATTGCATCAGGATAATTATGTATTTTACCTTCAATCACAACCTCCTGATAAACACTAGAATCTATAACAACTGGAAAGTCTACCAAATCTATAAATTGTGTAAATAATTTCGCTTTAATTAAGTATATGAGAGTACAAGCATCTAAAATCCATCTCATTATGATCATATACAACCACATGCTTATAAAACTTACGATTGTATACAATTAATTAAATCTTAATAGTATGGATTTTCAAGGATAATCATGCATATTTCTAGTCAGTTTTTAAATTCTGAACTATATCAAACTCATTTTGAGCTTCATTTAGGGATTCAGGTCCCCCAATATGCCTAAGATGGCGTTTGTGAAATTCTGATAAAAATTCATCCACCTTCATATTCAATAGATTAGCCGCTTTGGAGAGGGTGATTTTACCCTCTGCATATATTTCTAAAATCCAAATTAGAAGACTTTTCTCTTCCAAATTTTTAGAGCTAAGACCAGTTAGCTTAAGAAGGTCTGCTGGCAGTTTAATCGTTACTTTTTCTACCATTTTCTATAATATAAATAAGATTTATACTTATAAAATTTTTAGTCTCATCTTAATAAAATTATTTCCTTAAATCTTTAGTAAAAAAGCATTAAAATTCTATTAGAAGAGTTTAAAACATAGATTATTACAAATTTCGATCTTCTTATGAAATATTAAACGAAATTAAGGCGAGTTCTTGTTCTCTTCGAATAACCTTGGTAAAAAATTGACAAATTCACCCATCTCTTCTTTGTTATGCTTACGTAGCGCTTCGATAAACTGTTTTGGAACTCTGGCAGGTAATCGAAACGTTGTGCGTAACTTTGTTCCATTTTCAATTGATTTATATTCATGTAAAGCCCAACCTGTTGGATTGTCATTGTGATCAAGCATACTCCCTACTAATGCGTGGTCATACTCAATTGGTATTGGTGAAGTACTCGGATCTTCCCATCGGATTCTTAACGTAGTGGGGAGCTCACCAATATTTTCATCAACCCTATGAACCGCCCCAATATGACCTTTTTTAGGGGAAATTTCCCACTGAAAAGATTGATGGTCTTTCGGGTGCCATAATTTATAACGCTCGGTTGTATCAATATTATCCCACCACCAATCTATCATTTCTGGTGTAACTCCATGTAATATGTGATCGACTACTAAATCCATCGTCTGACCTTTTGACATCTTAAGTATTTGTTCCATAATTTTATTCGATTCGTTACTCGGAGGTTCTTTTGACATATTTTTTAATCACCCGTTCAATAAAAACAACTTTTTAATAATAGCTAATGATTAGTTGTTTTTAAATTCGCAAGTTACCAATTTATAATTCTTTAAGGAAGCTATGAATCATTAAGAAAGGAAAATGGTAATTAATAAAGAAGACATTCTCAAAAAACTTAAAAAGTTAAAGGAAGAAATCAAAACGAATTACAAAGTTAAATCAATTGGAATCTTTGGTTCCTATGTAAATAATAAACAAAAAGATACGAGTGATATTGATTTTTAGTAGAATTTGAAGATGACGCTGATTTGTTCCATTTTATTGCGCTTTCACGTTATTTAGAAGAACTTTTTAATACAAAAGCTGATGTTGTATCAAAATCTAGTGTAAAAAAGGAATTGAAACATCATATCCTTCAAGAGGTAATATATGAGTAAGAGATATTTAAATGAAGTCTAAGTTAAAAAGTACTATTTCTTTGCATAGTCTAGCACAAATTTTAGAAGGATAGGAATATCATGATCTGGTTCTCCCTTCATAGGGCTATCTATAACTTCTTGCATTCCTCGAATGTGAAAATGATGAGGACGGGTTTTTATGTCCCATATATCATCATAATTATCAAATCGCATTTGATCATCAGGATTAGGAGAAAAGATCGCACTATAAGAATACTCTCCATAATCATTATAACGTAAATAAAGGTAGACTTCTCTATAAAATACAACCTTTAAGACTGGACGCTCTTTATCAAGTATTATATCTCTTATAAAATCATTATAATTATTTATAATAATCTTTCTTGCTAATTCAAGATTCTTTCGAGAATCCATATGTTTGCATCAACGGAAAGCTTTATAGATTATTTAATATTTCTTGTAATTTTGTATAATCTAACAATAATTGGCGCAATTCCACTGCATCATCTTCAGCATTTTTGTAAATCCCCTTACGTGCTTTTTCTAAGAATTCCTTAGAGGAAGATTCATTGTAGCGAGCTAGTATCTCATCGATATACTGTTTTAGAATTCTTAATTTGGATGTAATTAAATCCTCTGCCAGAGCTTTATCCAATTTCACTTGAGTCATAATAATTAATTAAATATAAGATACTCTTCTAAATTAATTTAATTCTTGTTTATGAATAAAAATAAAATCTACTTATTTTAAAGAGAAATTTATTCCCGAAAAATTTGAAAATGATGCGATATTACTTGCATTAACAACTGTCCATTCACTTGATATTCTAATTAGCTGAAATTTTAAACATCTTGGCAACATTGGGGATGTTGATAGGATGTTTGATTTACACGTACTTGGGTTAAATATTCTGAAGATCAAAATAAAATTACATCTTTAATCGAGATAGGTACATTCTCATCGAGAAGAAAATTCAAAAATTAAACCTCTTTACTTAAAATCTCATCAATATCCACATTCATAAGGTTTTCATTTGCATCCTTCCCAATCTTAAGAAGAGTTAGAATAATATTACGATCCAAATGTGGATATTCTTTAAGAATTTCGTTTATTGAATAATTCAAACCAATTAGTTCATAGATTAAAGCAACGGGAATTCTGGTTCCCTTAATGATAGGCTTTCCTCCCAGTATTTCCGGGTTACTTTCGATAATATTTGACATTTTCTATTATACTATATAGTAGAATATGTTTAAATACATATTGAAAATTTTGAAACAAAAATAAAATTTATGACTTACTCCTCTTTTTTTCCAATACAAAATAGAATTGAAGCACTGGTTATCCCATGGTTTTTTATATTTTGCTTGATAGTTTCAGCTCTTTCTCTGAATTCAGAGTATTCTTTATGTTTTTTTATTAGTTCTAAACTCTTATCAATCTCCTCTAGTGTAGAATTAATTATGTCAGGATTTTTTGGATCTTCGCAGTCATACTTTTCCTCACATTTAAGACATTTAACATATCTAGTTGATTCAAGAATTTCCAAATCTTTCAGTTCTATTTGAGAAAGAATATTCAATATTTTATCCCTTGTATATACTTCTCGATGATAAATTTCTAACATTCTATCAATTTCAGCTCCAAATTCGTGAGCTGCTGTATCACATTTCTGAGCATCTGTTTGATTACCATCACAAAACATCTCTTGTATTATAAAATAGCCACCTTTCTTAAGGACACGCTTCATTTCAGATAATGTTTTATTCAAATTCTGCATATGGTGCAATGAATATGCTATATTAACTAGATCAAATGTGTTATCAGGATATTCGAGCTTTTCTCCTTTCATCATTTCTATTGTAATTGGTTTATCCTTCAATCTTAATCGTGCTTTTTTTATTTCATTTTCATCAGTATCAATCCCAATTACTGAGTCATAATTTTTCAAAAAGTTGATTAGACATAGAATAGAACCTCCATCTCCAGTAGCACCGTCTAAGATCTTACCTCCAGATATTAGTTTCAATTTTTCAGCTATTTCAATTGCTCCAGAACTTGCTAGGTATGGTGGTATTTTTTTCATCATCGATTCACCGAAAATGCTATGCTCTTTTTCTATTTAATTAAATTTGTACCATTATTGATTCTATAAATATTTAGTATTATTATTAAATTTAAGTTTAATAGATGAATGGAGTATAAGAATTAGAATATTACTATATAGTAAAATATATTTAAGTACATATTGAAAAATACTGTAAATAATAGTAAAGTTAAAGCTTTCATTGGTACATCGGGTTGGATGTATAATCATTGGAAAGGTCCCTTCTATCCAGAAAAATTTCCTAATAATAAAATGCTTAATCATTATATAAAGTATTTCGAAACCGTTGAAGTAAATAGTACTTTCTATAGAATCCCCTCAGCAAATACAGTCCAAACATGGAGGGAGGAAAGCCCTGAAGACTTTATTTTTGCTATAAAAGCAAACCGATTTATTACTCATAGAAAGTATCTTAAGGATGGTCAAGAAACCACTAAAAAATTCTTTGACGTTATTGAAATATTAAAACATAAATTAGGCCCTGTTTTATTCCAACTTCCTCCAAATTGGCACCTT
>JAEOTA010000011.1 GCA_016840085.1 Promethearchaeota archaeon | reverse complement strand
TATGCTAGTGGAGACATTTTTCACATCTTTCCAAAAATGAATGATATATAACAGTTAAAGTGAGATTAATGTCGGAATAAAAAAAATAAAAAATTAAAGATAAATAAATACTTCATTAGATACTGATAAATAAAAACAAAATATTCCAGATTCAATATTTTTAACTTGAGGCTAAAATTTTAAGGTGTTTATAATTTCATCCACATTCTTTTTTGAAGATCGTATCTATATTCAGAAAATGTCGAAAAATAATAGAAATGAGTTATTTGTTAAAGTTAATCAAAAAGATTTAATTTCTGATATATTTGATCCATTAAGTAAACTAGTTAATCATCAATTAGAGTTTGAAACATACTTTTTTGGAAAAAGGATTGCCATTTTAGGAGATTTTAAAATAGGTAAAACTGAACTTGGTAAATGTATAAATTTAGAATTGAAACAATGCTATGATAATTGTATTGTATTAACAATTAATTCAAAAATGGCACAATATCTTAGTGTGAAAGAAATTGATGAATGGATATATAATCAATGGTTAACCCATTTAACATTTGTAGAAAAACAAGATTTTAAAGAAATTGTATTAGAGGAAATTAAAAAATTTCAAAACGAGAAGGGATTTCACCCACAAGATCGAAAATTAGGAAATTATCTCGAAAAATTGTATTTAATATGTAAAATTTATAAAAGATATTTGAACCAACAACCTTCAGCTAAATATATTGTCGAATTTGATCAAACTAATGTTATAACAGATGAAGCACAATTTACACCGTTTTTTGAATTTTGGCGCAATTTTCAGGGATATTGGGAGGATGAAAGATATTTTGCTGAAATCCCAATTTTTATCTTTGTTATAGGACATAAAGATTGGGAGAATTTTGCTGCTTTAAAAAGCAGTACAGGCAGAGGTGTGTTTGATAAATGGATTATTTATAACTATTGGAATACATCAGATATTTATCAACTTTATAAAAAAAGACTTCAATATGCCATTAAACCAGAATTTATGCAAGAATTATTGAAATATTTCCTATGTCCAGGAATAGTAGATTTTTTTGGAAAAAGACTTGGGGAAGCGAGTACACAAGAATATATTGATGCATTTTTTGATGATTATTTAACAAATTTTATAAAAAATTTTGAATATAACAAACAAAAATTCAATGACTTTCTTGACTTTTGTACTAAAGATATAAGAAGGAAGAGATACGAAGAAACTTATTTTGATGATATCGAAAGAATATTTAGTGGCACCCCTGCCTTAGATTATGTGCCCATATTTAAATATTTAAGAGAGAATGAGGATCAAAAATGGTTTAATGAAATTTTTGGTTTAATTGAAGATATTTATAATAAAGGATCTATTCCATTTAATTCAAAAGGTCTTAAAAACTATAAGGCTTTAACTTATAGGTTTATATATGAGAAATTTTCTCTCTCTGCTTTGTCAAATATAAAACCAGAATACAATCCACCTCTTTTTCATGATTATGAAGGTAAATTAGCTTTGGACTCTGCCTTTAGAAGGTGTTTAGATGCAATTCCTCATGATAGGCGAGGACCAATATTTAGATTAAAAAGATTTGTTAAATCAGAAAGAATAGAACATGAGATTTTTGATGAAGAAAAGGATGGAAAGGAAATGAAGACCCAATTAAAACAATCTTTGAAATTTTCTAATGAGATTTTATCAATAATTCAAGAATGGTTTATAAACGGATATTTGGGTATTATTAATGATAATACAAAATTAAACAGCAATAATTTAATACCTTTTGATATTATTAGGAAAAAGATTATGAAGGTAAATGATTTATTTAAAGGAGGTATGACTAATTGGGCTTTATTTGATAAAGAGGCAAGAGAAATACCAGAAAATATAATGGGTAAATATTTTCCAAAAAATAGTATTTTTATTTCATCCCTCAATTTTAATAATCTGAAGAAAATAAAAGATAAAATTATTTCTCCAAAAACTTCAAATATCAATATAATTAGGTTGGTAAATGAATTATTATCAAATTATCTATCCCAAATAAAAGATTTTGATAATTCTATTAAGAAGAAGGGAGTAATGAGGGATCCTATTAAGGAAATCATATTAAATGGGGAAAATCTCAATACCGAGTTTAAATCATCAGTTAGATATGACTATAGTCAAAAAAAACCTAATAAAGAACTTGAGCTTGAAATTGCAAAAACCATTGTAGCATTTTTAGATACTGAAGGGGGCAAATTATTTATTGGTGTTGATGATGATGGTCAAATTTTAGGTTTAAACAATGATTATTTATCATTGAGAAAAAAGAATCGAGATGGTTTTAAATTGAAATTAGTTGAAATAATAAACAACTACATAGGGAAGGAATATAATAATCCAAAAACTATTAAGTTTGATTTTAAAAAGATTGAAAATAAAGAAATCTGTATTATTACTGTAAAAAAGAGTGAGGAACCAATTTATTTAAAAATAAACAAAGATGAAGAAGTAATTATTATTAGAACTGAGGCGTCGAGTATTAAATTAAATACAAGAGAAGCTCTCAAATATATAAAAAATCGTTGGGGATAATTTTATTTCTTAATTAAGAAGAAATTTAAAAATAATTGCTATTTACTTTCTTTAAATTAAAAAGAATTTGAAGGGAAATATGTTAAGATATTTATTAGAAAGTAGAAATGATTATTTTTTCATAAAATCCCTATCTTTTTGAAAATCTTTTTCCAAATTTTTCTTAAATTTTTCAAATTTATCATCATCAGTTTTAAGTTTATTTATATATTTCCTAAATGAACTAATTATTTCCTTTAGAAGAAAATTTGGATTAATTATCATTATTGATCCATCAATTATGACCATATTATCAATTATATAGGAAAATTGACTTGCATCTTTGATACGTCCTTCATGTACAAGACCGTTGCGAAATTCTTCATAAAGTCAAGATGCAAATATAGGTAATAATATATCTTGAGTATATTTTTCAAATTCTTTAAAAAAATAAAATTTCTGGAAGAGAATTCTGAAACTAATGAGAAATTGCGAGAATTATTGAAATTATATGAAGATAAAGGCTATTTGGAAAATCGTTTCTATAAAGAGTTCTTAGATTTAAAGACTGTAATAACAGGAAAAATTGAAGAAGATAAGCCAGTAGAACGCCCCTTTAAACATAAAATTGTAAAAATACTTTGTCCACATTGTAGTTTTCTTTGTTCACCCTAGATTCAGTTTTGCTCGAAATGTGGTGAACCTTTGCCTAAATTAGAAGGATATGATAAGCACGGTGGAATCTCAGATATACCTGACGTGGATTATACAGAAAGAAATATCATTCTTTCACTTGAAAAGTTAATCAATAAATCCATCCCGCTGAAAGAGGAATTTACTGTAAGTGCGACATGCTACATTAAGGAAGGGGACGAAATTACTGGATTAAGCCTTTTCAACTGTGGATTGAACACCTTGCCACGTGAAATTCTAAAAATCAAATCGCTTAAGAATTTAGCGTTTAGGAGAAACAACCTTGAAACTTTGCCAAAAAATATTGGATTTCTTTCTAACCTTGAATGCATGGATTTGCGATTAAATAACATCGTGAAGTTGCCAAACGCAATAGGGCTCCTTATGAAATTGAAATATCTAAATCTAAGCTCGAATAAGTTGGTAGAAATTCCAGATTCAATCGGAGAATTATTGATGTTAAAAAAAATGAATCTAAGAAATAATAAATTAAAAAATTTACCTGAATGCGTTGAGAACTTAAAAAGTCTTGAAATACTTATTTAAAAGCAAATTACTGGATTGAAATTCCAGAATGCATTGAAAAATTAAAGGAACAAGGGCTTAGAATTATTTTTTAATTTTAAGATATGAATCTTGTAATCCTAAGAAAAATAATTAAAATCATCACATATAGGACAATAATAAAAACCTTCTTTTGCTACTTTAATTTTAAATTCACAGATATTACAGCAAAATTTCATAATGCAAAGGTACTCAAAATAAAGACACAGTTTTGGTAATTTTCTTCCCCAATTTAAAGAATTCATACTATATCAATATCTGTCCATGAGAGATTTTAAACAAGAAAAATTTTTAAAAAAATTTCAGTTTTTTTACTTTAAATTTAGGAAATAAGGTATATCAGGAATAAATTATTTGATTTAGAGAATTATTATCAGATAATTGTTCTTTTTAAACAAAAAAATTCTGTCCTCCTGAAAACATAATTTATCTATTACATTTTTTGTCGTCTATTAAAAAACTTTATTAAATCAATAAAACCTAATATTATTTAGCCTTTTTACAAAAAACTCTGATATAATGAATATTACTACTGATAATATATATTATAAATCATTAGAAGCAATGAATTTTTTACAAAATTATATTCAGAATAGCTCTGTAAGTATATCCGGTGGAAAAGACAGTTTAATTGTCTTAGATATCTCATTAAAAGTCGGGATAAAGAATTTTGTGTTTAGCAATACCTCACTAACATTTCCAGGTACAGAAGAATATATAAAAAATTTAGAAAAATTTTATCAAATTAAAATAACACAGGTCAAACCTCCAAGAGAATTTTTAGATTTAGTTAATCATCTTGCTTTTCCTTCTCAAAGACTTAGATGGTGTTGTGAAGTCTATAAATTTGGACCTTTATCTCATTATGTCTTAAAAAATAAAATTAAATATTTGATAACTGGAATAAGATCGCAAGAATCCCGTAAAAGACATAATTATTCAAAAGTTAGTAAAAATCCCCTTATTCCTGCTTTCCAGATAAATCCTATTTTACATTGGACTACAGAAGACGTGTGGGAATATATACATCATCATAATCTTCCTTATAATCCTCTTTACGATAAAGGGTATGAGAGATTAGGATGTTGGATGTGTCCATATCAGAAAAGTGAAGGATTTGAAAGGCTTAAAAAGCATTTTAAAACTTTATATAGTCAATTAGAGATTACAATCAGAAAGAACATTGAAAAATTCGATGGCATTACTGTGAGAAATATAGATGATTATATAGAAAATTATGCATGGACGAAAAATGCCCTGCCAATAAAAAATATTATAAAGGGTTTTATCGAGTTTAGGAAAGAAAAGAATTCTATGTTTTTTAGAATTAAAACAGAGGATCTCAAAACATTTTCAAAATTAAAAGGTAATTTAAAACTATTAAAAGAAAAATCTACAAATTTTTTAATAAATAAGACTGAGAAGAAAATCGAATTCTTATCATCTCATTTGGATATTAAAAAAGTACTAATATATTGTGAAAAACAAGTAAATTGTGTCGGTTGTGGTGCCTGTAGATCACTATGCTTTAATTCTGCCATAAAAATTGTAAATAATCAAATGAAAATAGACTTCTCAAAGTGTAACTATTGTTTAAATTGCCTTCGATCGAATAAATTAAGAGCTGGATGTGTTGCAAGAAATTATTCTCCTATTAGATATAAGTTTAATGAATATAATATGTTAAATAATGAAATTTCATATCTTAGAAAAAAATTTAAGGAGATTAATTTAAAAAATTCTTTTCATTTTAAAAATACTAAAGAAATTACGCCAAGAGAAAACCTAGGTTTAATAAAAACTAGGAAGTCTATTTCGCGAGTTCTAAAAATATTAGATCATTATTTTAAGGATAAACCTAAAATTTTTTTAAAAACTAATCAAACAGCTTCTTATGCCTTTGATGACTTTATTATTTTCATTAGCACTGATAAAGGATTCACCTTAATTGATTTTAAATGTTGGAATCATGTGATTAATGAAAATATTAATTTCATAATGAAGATATTAGATAAATAGATATATTTTTATCTTTTACAAAAATCTAAAATATTTATATATAAAAAAAGCTGATAAATAGAAAAGTAGGAAAATGTCTAAATCAATAAAAAGAAATTAAATTAATGAGGTTTATTAAAATTGAGTTTAATAAGAAAATCAATTCCTGAACTTAATGCATTGGATATTAAACCTTATACATTTAAAGGTCAATTAAATCAGGTTTTAATGGAGATGAAGAAAATTATTTTTCATTTTTTCTTTAATCCATCTAGAATAGACATCCCTTTTAGGGGTTTTTTATTAGAAGGACCTCCTGGAACTGGAAAGACAGAGTTAGCAAAACAAACAGCTAGGCTAGTCGCAGAACAATTAAAGGAAAAAGGTAAAAAACTAAAATATTTACTTGTAGATAGTGCAAATATTGCTGCTGCTAGATGGGGAGATGCTGAAAACGCTATAAAAAATCTTTTTAAAATATCTAATGATGAGGAGGTAAAACATATTTTAATTTTAGATGATATTGATTGTATAATGATTAAAAGAGGTTCTACTGTTGCTGTGGAGTGGCATTATTCAATTAATTCAGTATTATTTCATGAACTTGATAGAATAAATCCAACAAACGTAATTGTTATTGCTACTTCAAATAGAACCGATTTAATCGATGATGCTCTTCGATCCAGACTATATTTTTATGAGATTAAGCCTATCCCTCTTGGAGATCTGAAGAAAATTGCCTGGGATATAATTAAAAGTTTAAGTATTACAGGTAAAAAAGATTTAGAAACTCGGGTAAATGAATCACTTGATCAATTAGCTAAAGAAATTGAAGAAAAAAAAATCCAAAGAGATCCTCCAAATATAAGAGATATTCAACATTTTATAACTAAAATATACGTTAAGGAGATGTTAAAATAATTTGGAAATAATGAATGAGAATTATATTGTGATAATTCTTGATTTCAAAGATGAAAGAAAGCTTAATAATGAATCTCTTTTAGTTTCATTAAAAGGTGATGAAAATCTATATAATCTTTATAAAGAAAATGGAAAAAAGGTGAAATTTCAAAATATTCTTAAAAAAATTGATTTTGAATTTAATAAAGAAATTCTTAAAAGAAAAGAAGAAATACAGGAAGAACCTTTGCTATATCCCATAGATTTCTCAATTATTAAAAAAATAACTCATACTCATGAAGCTGAGAGTTATAAATTTGGTAAGAGATTTAGACACACAAGATTTATAAATAAACCTCCAGAAATAATGATCATATACAAGTATATGGGATTAATAAATTATATTGAAGATTATATTAAAATACTAGATAAGAAATTTAAGTTAAAAGAGGAAGAGATATTTATTGATATTGATGATTATAAAATATTATTATGTTCAGAATCTGATTTTTTAGAGGAAATCTTAAATCAAAACTATTTTTTAGTATATATGTTATTTGAAGGTGACATTAAGGCAGATCCCAATGATTTTAGAAGGAGCCTCCTTGGTATCGAAAGAAAATTTAGAAAAAAACGACCTAATGATTCTGGTATAAATTATGTTTATAAACGACCAAGTCCAGATATACTCAATGATATTAGGAATACATTCTTAGAATATGCCGATAATAGATCCTTGAATGAGAATGAAGATTATATTTATCCAATAAATTTTTCTATCATAAAAAAACCTACTCTTTTATATACTGATAGAAGTACAAAAAAACCTCATAAAATTTCTAATAGAGCTGCAGGAGTAATGATTCTATATAAATATTTAGGACCAATTAATCAAACTCAAAATTTTAGAAAAGCTATTGTGGAGGTATTTAATAACCAATATAATAGTAATGTTGGTCTGTTTAAAAGAATTAAAAAACCATTAATCCTAATTGGAGCTGAATTAAATCTATATAAAAACTTTTAAAGTAATTGTTAGAAAAAATTAATAATGAAAATTAGGAGGTAATATATTATGGCAAAAAAGAAAGACTCTGAAGACTTAATTTCTGAATTAATAATTAAAGAAATTGAGATCCAAATTAATTCAATTAAAATTAATGATTTTAAAAACAAATGTCAGGAAATTATAACAAACAAAATAAAGGAATGGCTAAAATGAACGCTAAATTAATCCTTAAGGACGTAGGTGGACATCAAGGTCTAAGAGAAATTGATTTGACAAGTGGAAAAATTTCTATTTTTGCTGGTAAAAACTATTCGGGAAAAAGCACAATAATAAAATCATTAGCCGCAGCTATTTCTTGTCCTATAAAATCTGAGAATATAATAAATGAAGCAATAAAATTTGGTATTTTACCAATGAAATCAAAAAAATCACCTATAATTAACGCTTTTAAAGATAAAGCAATGATTAGTTTATCTTATAACCAAGAAAAAATTGAATTAATTCTCAATAAAGATGGTACAGTCAAAACGAACCATAAAGGTAATGAGAATTTTCTATATGCTGCTATGCTAGTAAAAAATTCTAAAATTCAAGAATATATAACTACTGGAAATGATAATTTTCAATGGATAGTATCAGAAATGTCATCTGCGGGAGCATATGAACAATTAAAATCTAAAATAAATTCATATATCAGTATTAACGAGAATGCAATTAATTATATTGATTCAATTAAGAATCAGCTTAGTGATTACTTAAGAAAAATCGATTCATTAACACAGGAAAAATTAAATTTGGATAATGAATTAAAATATGTTCAGGAAGAAAAGGCAAAAATAGATATCTCTCAGTTTCCTGAATTAGAAAAGTTACAAAAAGATAAGAAAGATGTAAACGCAGAAATTAAAAAAAAAAATGCTCTTAAAAAAACTGAAGAGAAAAAATTAAACAAATTTCAGTCAGAAATAGAACAAGAGGACAAAAAAGTTGCTGATTATACTATTGAAATTTCCAAGATTCAACAAGAGATTGATTCTATCGAAAAAGAAATTATTAGTCTTAAGGAAATTAAAAAAAATAGAAATTTTGAGGAAGAAAAAGACAAACTTCAAGAAAAATTGAATATAATTTCAGCTGAACAAGGTAAATTAGATTTATATGGGACTATTTACGAGGTTTTAATTAAAGCTTCACTGGAACAAGGTACTTGTCCAGTTTGTGAAAGTAAAGTGACTCTCACTGAAGAATTTTTTGTTAAGAAATTAGAAGAAATTCGAGATAAAAGAGGTGAAATTTTAAAAGAAAAAGAAAAAATCTATTTTAAAATTGATGATTTGAATAATATTAAAGCAGAAATTCAAAAAATTAAACATAAAGAAGGAGCGCGAGATGAATCAAAGACAAAAATGGGTCAGATGAAAAAAATAATCGAGAATGCTGAAGAACAGAAGATAATGAAGCGGAAGGAACTTAAAACAATAAATGAAAATATTAATTCAATTCAAAATGATATTAATAAATTAGAAAAAAACCTTGAAAAAATAAGTGCTGATATAAAAAAATTTGATATTATGAGACCTTTTGAGGAGAAAGAAAAGGAGATCAATGATTCAATTAAGAAAATTGAGATAGATATTGAAAAATACAAAGAATTAATAAAAGAAAAGTCTTTTATTGAATTTCTTGATATAATGATACCTTTAGAAAAGGCTGAGAGCATAACATCAAAATTAGAGAATGAATTGGAGAAAATTGACACTTACTTAATTGATAAAATGAATGAACAAAGATTAGGAGCAGGAAAGAAGTTTAATACATATATTAAAAATATTATGAAAAATTTAGAACTTCAAGAATTTGAAGACATATATATTAATTTGGAAGATTATCATCTAACTGTTGTTCGAAAAGGTGGGGCCATTCAAGAATTAGGGTCCTTATCAGGGGCAGAGCGAGCATTAATTGGAGCAATATTACAAATTTCATGTAAAAAGACTTATCTTGAGAATGTTCCCTTTTTTATAGGTGATGATTTATTTTTAGAATTTAGTCCTCAGAATCAGAAAAAATTTTTTGAGTATTTGAAAGAGCTAACAGTTGAGGATGATTTATTTGTCGTTTTGACACGTGTCACAGATGACCCTATTGAAAAAATTGAAATATAATAATTTAAATTTAAATTATCTTATATTTAAAATTTCATCTATGCTAAATAGTGTAATTTATTGACAAATACTGTTAATAAATAAGAACATTAAAATATGAAGATTATATATTTAGGTGTCTTTTTTATAATAAATTATATTAAACAAAAAAGTCCATTAATTAATTAAGAAAATTAGTGAAAAATTCATGTCATGTATATTTTGTGATAAAACACCTTTATTAGGAACAAGTAATTTATGTGAAACCTGCTATGATGCTGTATTCTATATTGAGGAAATAATAGATGATTATTTTTCAGGTGCAGGTCCACATCCATATATAGCAGCAATTCTTAAAGAATTTTCCTTTATATATGCGAGTTATTTACAATTATCTGGGTATTATAATACTACAGTTCAAGTAATGCTACATTTTGTCTCAGATTTGACAAGAGATCATATTACAAAGGAAGATTTGGATAATTTCAATTTCACAAAAACTCCATCTGAGGATATTATCGATGTCTTAGTTCAAGGTGATTTAGTGACCCGTAATCCTACAGATCCAGAAAGATATGACAGGACTCCCAGGGCACAAACTTTAGCTTTACAGTTAAGAGATGCATTGACAACAAATCCAAACGAGATTAAAGAACCTGCAGAACGTTTTTTTGGTATAATAAGTATAGTTCTAACTAATGCTCTTATTCATCGCAAAATGGCTGATCCCACGCGGGGAATTCTGCCTCGTAAGGCAATTTCTCTTTTTCTTTTATTTACTAGCATAATCATTGAATCTGAAAGAACTGGAAATCCTATTCCGAACCAAATTGACCTTACCTTAATAAATCAACAACACGAAAGAATAAAATTATCAAAAGGAACTCAAAATAACTTTTTTTATGAACTTTTAGGGTTTTCAATTAGATCTCCAGGAAAAACTAATATTATTGCTCGTGTTGACCTCGCTAATGAGACTCTATATCTTAAAGATACGGTTATTAATGCGTTAACGCGTCTAAGAGACAGAAAGAGAAACAGAATCCGCGTTAGAGGATTTTAAATAATTTTCTCTATATTTTGTTTATTTTCTTAAGGTTTAGATAAAAATGATAGAAAATAATAATAATAGTAGCAAAAAAAATTTACCAAATTTCTTTGATATGTTAAAATTATTGGATAATATATCAAAAGATAGACAACTTTTACTTGGTACATTTGATACTTTATGTTCTAATAGTTGCTTAAATATAGAAAATGAAGTTAAACTACATGCAAAAAGACTTTTACGACAAAATGACCATAGCTTTAAAAAAATAAAAGGATTAGATAGAATAAAAGTTTATATTGCAACCTTATTTGTTTCTTATGTTTCACTAGGATATGATTTTAAAGATATCATAAGTAAAATTAAAAATTTGTTGGAAGCGTCAACAAATAATGCAAGAATTAAACGAGAATTCCAAAAATTAATCCATTATTTATCAAAAATGATTAAAACAATTGAACTAGGACATTTTAAGGTATTTCTCACAGCAGCTTTTTTGAATGAACAACAACGAGATGAATTTATGACAAATTACTATAAGATAAAAATAATAGAATTTTTAGAAGATTTAAATGAAAATTACTATACTTTCAAGACCTATAATATAAATTTAGAAGATTTATTGGATCCTATTATCTACATTATTAAAAATTGTAATGATAAGTTTACCGAAAGGTATAGAGCATCACGATTTGGTTCTGCTTGCTATTATCTTTTCTCAGTGATTAAAAAACTTCAAAGGATAAACCAATATAATTTAAAGAAAGACTTTTTTTTTAGGTCCATTGGAATTTCTATTAGTTCCTTAGAAGAGCACTTAGAAAGAATCGACACTTGGCTAGATCATAGAGAATTTGCTGAATTATTCCAAGATAGATTTGAATTTATTGAATTTAATTAATTTAAACAATAAATTATCACCATCACACATCACCTGGTCGTGCGCAATTCGCTCATACAAAATAATATTAAAATTTTAAGTAAGAATCTTTTTATCATTTTCAAGCAAGCGAAAAACTGAAATAAAAAATTAATAAAAATTTAGAAAGAAAAGTTAAAAAGAACTTTAAAGAAAGGTGTTTTTTTCAATAAGAATAAATTAGTAATTTAATTTAGTGTAATATTTATAATAACATATGATTTATATGAAAGTAAATCTTCTTTGATTATCATGACAGAAGATAGTAATGCAAAAAAGCATGAGAAGTTAATCAAGATACAACAATCTGAAGCAAAATTACATTGGCAAAGAAATAATGTTTTTTTGGTTGTATCAAGTATATTTTTATTAGCAATTAGCCAGTTTGAAAATTTAACGATTCAATTTTTTATATCTATTTCAGGGTTAATATTAAGTATTGGATGGTTATTAATTCAGCATAGAAGCAGTTCATATATTAAAAAATGGAAAAATGAAGCTAAACTCTTAGAGAAAAGTGGAAGTGTACCATCTGTATTTTCAGGTGATGTAAGAGGTATTCAAATGAGGCATATAGCATATCTTCTACCTTTGTTATTTATTAGTTTATGGATCTCAATGATTATTATCTTTTTAAGTTAAAAAGAGGCTCTAAGCAAAAGTATTGAAATTAACAATAAAAAGTGAGATTAATACACTATTAGTTATTAAGAGAGAAAAATCAATAACCTATTTTTTATTATTTTTTTTTTATTACTTTAATATATGGAAATTCTAAAAGTATGTTTATTTAATATCTTGGAGAGAAAATTTTATTATATAATTCGTCATTATCTTTAAGTTCTTTAATCTCCAAATATGCCCTAGAAGAGAGATCTTCATTCTCTAATAATTCTTCTAATACATCTCGTAAGTTCTCTGAATTTGTTGTTTTTAAATGCCTATATATATGGATATCACCATTAGGATAACCATAATCAATGATTATTATTTTCTTGCTCCTGATCCAATAACAAAGTTTTGTTCCTTCTACATTCTCTCTATTAACCTTTACATTTGGAAAACGCATATCTCACCACATTAAACATATTATAATTGAACTTATATATTATATAAATTATTAAAGATTTTCGTGAAATAACCGTTTCACGAAGTTATAAATTTTAGCTATAGATTCATTCTAACTTATTTAATTTATATAACTTAAGATTTTTTTTTTGTAAAATCTTTCAAATATTCTAAGTTAAATCATAACAAAAATGATTTATTACAGCAATAAATACAATAATCATTCTTTAAATCATTAGCTAATCTACAGCTATTACAAATTTTAACCTTTGTTATAATCTCTTTATTCAAAACCAGTATTTTTATTTCGAATGAGAAATTTTTAATCATCAAATATAGTTCTTTATCAGGCTCCTTACCAATTAATATTCCTCTAATTCTTTTAATATTCTTGAATTTTTTTTCCATATCTTCTAAATATCCATATAACTGTAGTAAATGCCGATTTTCAAGAATCTCGACTTTTAATTCAATTACTACGATTTCATTTTCTAAAAAAACTACAATATCTGCGAATCCTGAGGGTAAAGAGTATTGTGGAACTACTTCCTGATTAAGAAATTTCTTTTCAATTAAATATGGGTGAGTTTGATATAAATTCTGAATTTCTTTTTCAGTAATTTTTGGTTCCTTTTCAATAAAGAACAATATAATTACCTTCCTAAATTTGCTATTGCTTTTTCCTCAGAAATACGTTCTAATATTATATTAATAATTTTCTCACGTATTCTAAACCTTTTTTCATTAGATTTAAGGATAGAGTAGGCTGCTTGTTTTAAAGTTCGAGCATCAGGATATCTGTTTAAATCGTTTAACTCATCTTTCAACTGGGTAGGGATTAGACTTAACCATCGCGAAGTTTGATCATTAACTTTTATGGAGCTAGGTTTTTTTGGTGCTTTTTTCTTAACAGGTTGCTGTGCTTCTATTTTTGGTTTCCCTAATAAAGTTCTTAATTTTTCACCGCTGATATTTCTTGTCGTAGAGATTTTTGCCAATTCTTCTTCTATATCGACTCGTTTAGTACTTTTTATTTTATAGTTTAGTTTGTTAGTAGAGAAACCTTTTAGATTAGCTATTGTTCTAAAATTTGATTTTTTATTAAAAAATCTTAATAGATCTTCATTTATTTTTACACATAACTCTATTTCTTGATCTAAATTTATTAATAATTCATTGATTTGTTTAAGATCATAATTGTTAAGATTAGACTGGATTTTTAATTTGATTTCATTCAATAATGAGAAAATAGATTTTTCTATAGTAAAAACCTCCGTTATTTTGAAATCCTTTCTAAAATTTCTTTACACAATTTCATATATTCCATAGTAGAATTTGACCGAGGTTTATCAACACAAACTGGTAAATGATTTCCAGAAGCATTTTTTACATCTACTTTATTAGTTATAACACTCTCAAATACAACAGCATTTTCATCAACTAATCCATTTTGTCGGAAATATCTCAATACTCGTTTAATTGATTCTAATCCGTCTTTATGAACATTAATTCTCATATCCATTAAATTAACTAAAACACCTGCTAAAATTACCCGTTCATTTTTTTCTTCCTTTTTTATATCAATAGTCCGATTAAGAGAATTAATAAGGAGAGGAAATCCACTAATCGAAAGGTAATCTGGTATTGTAGGAATTATGTAATAATCTGAGGCATATAAGGAGTTATGAGTTGTAGTATAAATATTGGGAGGACAATCAATCAATATAAAATCATATTCATTTTTTATCAGGTTTATAAATCTTTCAAGAATAGCAAATCTAGATCTAACATAATTTACAATCTTCTGTTCTAATTGCATTAAATGATGCGTAGCTGGGAGTAAATCAAGATGAGTTAATGGATGGGTTTCCGTTCCTTGAACTGTTTTACTAACTACTGATTTAATTATTGCTGTGTCAAAATTAAACTTCTTATTTTCTTCATTTTCTTCCATAGCATCCAAAAAGATTTGATATATACTATCTTTATAATAATCATCAGATTGATTGTTTGGATTGAATTTTTCATGATATTTCTTTATTCCCATTAATAAAGTTGAGATATTCGCTTGTGGATCCGCATCAATTACTAATACTTTTCGATTCTCTCTCGCTAATTCACCCGCAACATTAGCACAACATGTGGTTTTACCAACGCCTCCTTTCAAATTAATAAAACTAATTACAACACCCATATTTTATCCCAATAAAATTGAATTAATTAAGTTTAATAAGTAGTTATTTTTAAGAATAACTTTATTCACTATCTCAAGTTTGTTCATCCTTAGCAAAATTAATTTGTAGAAATTCCTCGGGATAATTAAGTGCATTGAAAAAAAGTGGAGTGCCAGAAAATGAAAGAGGAGAAATCGGACCAATTGTCATAAAAGGGTATTCTCTTTGTCCTAAACCACTTTGAGGATCTTTAAAGTTTTGATATAACCTTATTGCTTCTCTATTTCCTCCTATAATTTCCTGAAGGGCGCGTAATTCAGTACCCCAACCAAGACCAAACCCAAAAGTAAAGACCCTTATTTGATTGATAATTTCATGATGAATACTTGAAAGCGTCTGACTAATAAACATCCATCCAAGGCCAAATTTTCGAGTGGTCCTAATTGCATCAATAAAGGTTGTTCTAATTCTGGTTATATTCTCATTTTCTATTCTTCCTCTTGGAGCTAATCTATGTGCCTCATCAACTACAACTAAAGAGTTTACATTGCCCCCTTGTTTAAATTTATTTTCTGCTTGTATCGTAATTTTACTAAGAAATTGTTGAATCGCAATTAATTGAATGTCATCATTCCATATAATATCTTTAGGTTTTTCTCTAGAGGATAAATCTATTATAACCAAAGGATTTCCTTCTGATGCTTTTTCAAATAAAGTTGTTAATCTAACACTTTCTTTAGCTCTTTTATAGCTAAACAAATTTGTAATTCCTGCCCATAAATCATACATAAGGTCTTCATTTAGTGATAGCCATACACTCTTGACTCTTTCTCTTGGTTCTTTAGTAAAGATAACTCTTTGTAAGAATTGGTCATCAGGGATTAAATTCCATATTATTTTAAATGCTTCTTTCTTATAATATTCCCAAGGTTTAAATCCATCAAAAATCTTGGTCTTAGTATTAAGAATTCGAATGATTTCATCTACAAAACGAGGCCAATGTTCATCATAATAGATTTTTAATCTATTAAAGAAACCTGAGGCTATCAAAAGATCTTTGAATAAACTATCGGAATAATCAAGCACTAAATTTTGTATTGTATAGATTTTGATTTTTCTACCTATTTCTTTCTCAATTATTTGTTTTAATTTTTCATTAGAAGAAAACTCAAGAGAGAATTCACCTTGAGGATCCAAAATAAAAATCGACATATTTTTATGTTTCGCATAACCACTCACAATCATTTTAGCTAGAACAGATTTACCAGAACCTGTTTTACCAAAAATACCAATATGATAAGCTTCACCAATACCATCCTTTCCAATGTCGAAATGTTTAAACCACATTGGAAGTTTTATGTTTGAACCATAAGCTTTCCCTAAATAAAATAACTCTTCTTGGTAATCATCTAATAAACTCTCCATTATTTCTTCATCAAATAATTTAATGGAAGTTCCTGTTGCTGGTACTGTACCTAGTATGCTAGGAACAAGATGTTGATCATTGCTTGCAAAAACAGAACTCACCATCATTTTAGCAATATGAAGATCTTGTCTTTCTGTGATTGGGTCAACTCGACCTTTTTGTCTAATTATACCTCTCATGGTTGGATCTTGAGCCCAAATATTTCGCATCACGATTTCAGATATTTGTCCTAAAGCATAATGAGCCATTCCATCTTGCATAAAATTAAAGATGCTTAACTTACCCACTAATTTTTTATTAACCGCAGTTCCAATAATATCAATCGTTAATTCTCCTGTCGAAGAGGGAGAACCAATTACTCCTATTCTTTCTGCCTTGTCTAGTTTCTCATCAACATTACTAATTTTTAATCACCTTATTTCCCCCAATCAGTACGATATCCATGTAAGGCAAAATAAATATTTCCTTCTGCTCCTTTCCACTTTAATGTCATATCCTGTGTCGCTGTTCTTCTAATTGCTGGTAAGGCTTTTCTTAGATGTTTAACTATTCTATCTGCGAAATATAATGGATAAGGTTCTATAATCCCGGGAGCACCACATTGTAATTTTATAGATTCAAATAACATTGCTAACCTATAATTATTCGTTGCTATTGATGGAGCAATTTCCACTCTTAATACAGGAAAAAATTCAGAAGGTCTATAATAAACCATATTAATCTCATTTAATGCATTTAAGATCCTTTTGAATTGTTCTATTGTATCAGATGGTAAGTACTCTAGACTCCATTTTGATATTGGTTTTTTGATTTTAAACGGTCCTACGAATTCACCTGCTTTTAAAATGAAGGAAAGTAATCCACGATCTTCAAATCCCTTTAAATTCAGAATATCTTGCGAAATTTGATTTATAGTAGTATATTTTGGCACACCAGTGAATATTTGGTCAGTTTTTTTAGAATTAAGTATTTTTTCATACGAATTCAATGCAGGTTTTAATTTTCTAAATAATACATCCATTATTTCCTTCACTGGCTTAATATTAGGATTTAAAGCTTGATTTAATTTTATAAAAGGCGTTATTAATGAACCATCAATAAACACTACATCGTGAGGTGCATTTCCCGCCAAAATTAATTCCATGCACATCATTATTGCTCTTGAAATTAAACCTGTTGTATCATTATGTGCTAAAGTTAGAACATTAGAGTTATGGTATGGTACTGGCCAATATCGAACTTCAGTTGGAGGAGCTAATCCTTCAACCGCTACACCAGCAATACCAACTATATCTGTAGAGAGCAGTTTCTCTATAGCAAAAGCTCCGTCTACTCCACAAGTTGTTGGGTGAGATGGTGTTAATGTAATCTTAGAATCATTTTTTAGTAATTCTTTATCCTTTAATATCCTCCTTGCTCTTTTTTTAAGATCTAATAAATTTTGAAACGTCGTTGACAATTTTTTGCTTATTCCATCGCATTGAATTAACATATCCTCAACAAGAGCCTCAGGTAATTCTTTAAAAGGAGTTTTTATAATACTTCTTGACATTAAACAAATATCAACTCATTGAATTTTATCTTAAAATTTCTTAATTATAATGTACATTTAGGTAAAAATAATTGTTTTTTAATTTAGCTCCAAACAAATGAAAATAATTATCTTCAGAAGTTTAATACTTAGAATTAAATCAAAAATGAGTGTATTATATGAATATTAAACTTATATTTTAATATACTAAGTAAATGAATTCAGACTGTTTATAGATTTATTTACAATAAGAATTAATAAATTAAGTGGAGTTTTATAATAATTTTGTAATCATTTAAATATAATATTCGGTTATTTCACGTATTTCCACAAAATTAATCTAACTGTTGTTATCTCCTGAACTGTAATGGTCTTATTATAAATTTATGAAAAACTCAGCTCTTAATTTTTAATAAATAGACACTCTGAGGTTAAATTTTTGTTCTGTAACCGTTTCACTATTAATCTTTATAACTATATAATCAAATGAGTTTATGAAATATGTAATAATTTTGCCACAAAAATTCGATTATCTAGAGATTTGAGCCCTTGAAAGTCTAAATACTTAATTTTTATTTGATTATTAGTCCACATATTATTAGTATTTATTTCCCATCCATCAGGAATACCTTTAGAAATTAATATTCCTTCTTTTTTGAAATCTGAGGTATTTTCGATTATACTTTCTTCAGTAATTTTTAAAAATTCGTAATAATTACATATTTGCATCAAACCTTGACGTAGATAATCAGATTTCTTAGAATTTTTTACTTCCAAAAAAATAATCTTTTTTTTATGCCCTTTTGAAACCTCGATTGTGATATCAGGGTGCATTTCAATATTCTTTAGTTTGTATTGTTTTAAAGTTATACTAAATAAGGAAACATCAGGATATTTAATGGAGATCCAATTAGGCGTGATTTGATAATATAGATTGATTTTAATATCATCATCATAAATTTTTGTATAAACAGGTTGCGAGAACTGTTTCACAATATCCTTTCTTGGTTTAATCAATAAATACTCTTCATATCCCTCTTTTTGGGAAGATAATTTTTGAATAATTGTAAATAAAACAAATAATTCAGCAGTTTTATCTTGGTTAGGCTTAATTATATTATTCATTAAAAATTTTTCAAGTAAATTTCTATTTTTTGAGGATCTCAAATCGATGTAGAGGTTAGCAATTAATAAAATTAATAAATTATTTTTGTGGCAAGATCTAAGTGTTCTATTTAGGGAATATTTATTTTTCCATTCATTTTTCTTTAAAGTAATTTCTCGCATATAATAATTAGTTAATATTCTTTTCAAAAGATTGTAAATAGTGATAGCATGGAATCTCCAATCTTCTTTTTTTTTTTCTTTTTCTACTTTAAGATAATTTAGGTGAGTTTCTATAATATTTTTTAAAAAATTTAGAAAAGATTTTAAAATTATATTTTCTAATGAATCAAAATTGGTCTTATATGAAGTACATACAAATTTTATGCTTTTGGGATAAGGTAAATAGTTTCTTTCTCTAAATGTATCCTTCCATAATATTTTACCTTCAATTTGATTATTCAATATTAAAGGGTTATCAACTGACGTTATTTTAATCTTTTGAATCCAATTATATAAGAATTTTTTAAATTCAGAAATTTGTTGAGATATAAATTTCAAAAAGGATAACTGAAAAAATTCATCCTTTGTTCTCGTTGGTATATTATCTATATCAATTTTAATCTTATCGAAAATTTCATTTATAAAAACAAAATAGCCTGTTTGGAAATAAGTAATCAAATATCCCAATGTATCTTCTTCAAACCATTCTAATTCAGTCTCAAGTTTAAATCCTAATTTTCTTAGTTGTTCTTTATTTGGGCTCCATAACAACCTATCATATTTTGAAATTTCAGTCAAATTGATAACCAAACCATAATTAAATTAATAAAAAAAGTTAAAGTATTACTTTATATTCAGAAAATCTCTTTCCTCTTTCTTCTCCAAATTCCTTAATTAATTTTTCCATTAGATTGTTAATGATATCATCAGGAAGTGTGTCAATTTGGGGTAAAATATAAGCCTCAAAGGCGTCAAATATATCTAAATTATCTGATTTTAGAAGTTTATCCATATCTATTATAATTGCAGGTCCAATTTCATAAATTTCTTGAATTATCTCCCATACTTTTTTTAAATCATTTTGTTTTTTTTCTGATGACTCAAAATTTTTAAAATCTTTCATAAATTTTTCGATATCTGGAGATGGAATGTTGACAAAACCAAATCTTCGAATAAATGCGTGTGAAAGTTGGTGTAATGAAGCTTTGTCAGAAGAATTTATAGTTCCACCCATTCTCCAATTAGGTGATATATAATATGTATCAAACCCACGAGTACCGGAATTGATAAGATCAAATATTTCATCTATGTTTTTTCCCTCATGCATATATTTTTTTATTGGTACAAGTCTTATTGTTTGGTCATCAAGATTTTTAAATGGAAGTTCTACAGACTCATCACTTAATGAAGTGAAAAAATAACCAAATGCTTTATCTATATTTGCTCGATTTAATTCATCAACTATTAACCAATTATTACTTATTTTAGTTCCTGGTTTTCTAAAGCATCTGAGAAATAGACCAGGTCTAAAATTCAATTTCTTTGCTTCTGGAACAAGTCCACCTATAGTCTCAAATAAAGTCCAATCAGAAGTTGCTGTAGTTGATAGAATGTCCTCAATAACATCAAATTTTTCTTTAAGTATTTTAAAAATATCTTCCAAAATGACTGTCTTACCAGTACCTGGTGCTCCATAAAGTATAATATTTTTTTCAGACTCTAAAAGATTTAATATTTTTTCAACAATATTGTTTAAATCTATTCCAACAAATTCTTTATTAAGATATTTAACAATATCATCTTTCGCTGACAGAAAATTAGTAGTTTGAACATTATTTGTAATTAATTCTTTTAATGGAGAAATTGGAGGAAGTGGTTCGATCTCCGACTCTCCAATTAAAATTTTATATACTTCGAAAAGATCTTTAACTATATAATTAAATTGTGTTTGATCTCCTTGAAATTCACCATAAATTATAGAAAATTGCCTTTTAAAGTAATCGAAAATCTCTTCTTTAAAAGAATCATCCTCTAAAGATTGGTCTAGATTGATTAACTTCTCCACATCCCTCTCTGAACTTATTATTCTTATATTATCTTGATATTTTACTTTAAATTCTTTAAAAAGATTAATTAATTTATCTTTATTCTCAATGGCATTCTCTTCTAAAAATGTTTTTAATGCAATATCTGCATTACTTCCTAAATTTGTTCCAATTTCCAAACCTTTAGGATTTATACCAATATATAATTGAAGTGATCTTGTTCGGTGTTCTTCTATTTCCAAGTTTCCAATATTTGACTTTAATAATGCACCCCATGTCCTGTCATCTTCATAAACACCTTTCGGCATGAAAAATCTGCCGTGATCGACGAAATATTCTTCACTCTCTAAATTCAATAATTTAATAATGGGATTAAATATCATATTCCATAAATTAGAATGAGCCTCCTTTAACTTAATTCCTTGAGGTGTATAATAAATTATAAAGTGTCTAAAAAAATTAAAACCACCATAATTTTGGAATTGTCTATCAACTGATTCGGTGACCTTAACAAATTTTCTTACAAAATCCAAATTGAAATGATACTCCTTTCCTTCATAAATAATGGGTTCAATGTCATTAAGTTCAAGAATATCATCAATAAAATTATCTGGAAAACTATCATCCTTTAATTTATCCTTAAATTCATCTACATAATTTATAAAATCAGCTAGACTATTAAAAGGATTATTTCTTCTATTACTTTTACAAATTTTATTAATAGTTAAAATTCTAAAAAAAGGTGATATATTTTTTTCTAAAGGGATTCTAACTTGAAAAAAATTATTATAATATGCATTAATATATTCTCTTTCACTTTCCCTAATAATATTACATATCTGTCTTACATTTTCATCAGTTTCTTCTAGTAATTTTGAAAATTCAACAAATGGTTTAATTAATTCAGCAATATCCATTAAAAATCTATTAATTTCTTCAAAAATATTATCTAATATAACAATTTTATGTGGTTGTTCATCTGGGTTTACTATTTCGAACAATAATGGTTTTCTCTTACTTTTGACATCAGAGTTTATTGTATATCTACTTAAATCAGAATTAAAAGTGGCTTCTGGAGTATCACCTTCAAGTAAAATGTCATGTTTAGTAGCATTCCATATCTCGGATTTCGTGTAAGTTCTTTCCCTATTTAAATACAAAAATATAGCTGCCTCTAATGCGCATTGATTAAAATTTTCTCTTTTAAAAACTTTTTCAATTAAAAAATTTCTAATTTCATCCCATTTTCTAAAATTTTGAGATGTGAATAAGTTTCCGAGTATTATGTTTGATCCTTTGTTTAAATCTTCTATTAAACTTTCTAGATCTGAATAAACTCTTTTATTGATTCCTAGTTCTCTTCTTAAAAATCTTTCTGCATTTATACTAGCATCAAATCTTTTTTCAATTTCATCTTGTAAAATATATTCTCTATCGTTAGGTCTGTTTATTGCATTATGCCATAATACTGATGCTGTTAAAACCACAACTGGAGGATTGCTTTCAAATCTAATTTCTTTCATTCTATTTAATAATAGAAGCATTACGGTCAATATCATTTTAAAATTGAAATCACTAAAACTCTCGGCTTTTTTTTTTAAAAGAGGGATGTATTCATTCATAATTTCTTGTTTATTGTCATCTAAAATGATATTTTGTAAATTGAATTCATCAATAATTTTATCAAATAGATCTTCTTCGCTCATTATTTTACTGCCCTTCTCTTCCTAAATTAAATTAAAGTAATTTATTAGAAAATTCTACATCATAAATATAATTACATTTTCCACCAGTTTTGATGGATTGTTTATATTAACAATTATTATAATTCCTACTGCTCCTAAGTACATTGTAATGGTAAATAAAACGTTTCTTAGATTTTTAGATTTATTATAAAAATGTCTAACTGTTTAATAGAACTTTTTGAATTTAAATATTAACTAATAGGATAAATTATATCAAATTTGAATGTATTGATTGAAAATTTTGAGATTTATAACTCAAATCTTACTATTGCTGAGATTGAGAAAATTCCTAATAAAAATCTTAAAAAGAAATGAGCATAAAAAGTGAATCCTTTTCAATCTTTCTCTATCAAATCAAGTTGAAGAATTGGCGAAAAATATTACTCAAAAAGGAGTAATTAATTAAAAATTTATTCTATAATTTTAAGACTAATTTGAAGCTAAATTTATTTTAACTTTCAGTTATTTCACGTATATTCAACAGTTCTATTATTTTTAATAGATTTAGTCTACTTCAAATTTCTTCTCCAGAAGATAAAATTCTAATTTTATTAGAGAGTTATGCAAAATTCTATGGATAAGAAACACTAACCGTTATCCTTACTTTTTCCTATTTTTCTAATATTATTTGATTATTCAATAGAAAAAATCCCGCAAATAAGTATTGATACTTAAAAATAAGTATTGTCATTTTCATATTTTCTCTTATTATAAAATCATTTAAATTCAAAAAGATCCCAAATTATCCATATTGGATAAAAATACAGCATTGTTAATTTTCAATTTCCTCTGATTTTATACATACTGAAAAAATGGATTATCTAAAATGTCCACTATTGGACACAATTTTTTTTTCATCAATAATGTAAAAAAATAAATCGTAGGAAATATTATTTATTGAAGAAAAAAAGACAAAAAGGAGCGATATTTAAGATGGAGAGAAAATTCCCAACGGATTTAAAAAAGAAACTTGATGAGATTTTTTCAAATATAGATTTTGAGCAAATTGAGGAAGATTTCGAAAATAAAAGTGTGATCGAAGCATTACTTAACTTTTTTAATGAAATTTCCGTGATATTTCAGAGTAAAGAAGGATTAATCACCTCACTTGAAGCCTTTAAACACGGAATATTGAATTTTGAGGAGAGTCTCATCCAAACAGATATAGTAAATAAAGAGTTATACCTTGAAGTGAAGGACTGTGTAATTGAAGCATTAAAGAAAGAACCATTGAAAGTCAAAGAAATTTATCTTAATTATAAACACTCCTTTAAACTAAAATACCCAATTGAGAAACTAACTGAATCTGTCTTATTTTATCAAGATTTTTTGCCAGAATTGCTTGAACTTACTCTGAATTCCACGCTTATTGATTATTCCAATAAGGTAGAAACCTTATTCATAAAAAGACTAGATGAATGCGATGAAGAGGATTATATGCGGTATGTTTTCGACTGGCTACTAAAATTTGGCTATTTAATAGAGGGATATCTGGTTGACATTCTAAGAGTGGAGCTAAAACTACATTACCTCCTCAATGATATATCATATACAAATCAAAGTGTAAATAGAAAAACTTTTTTTAACCTTTTAAATGAACTCAATGATGGTCATACCTTTAGGAAATATCGAAATGCTATATTTCACCCTAATTTTATAATTGAATATCAAGTCAACCCAGATGAACGGAAAATCATCTTTCCCTCTTTAGAAACTGATAAGAAGGAATTACCAATTAAAGATTTAGTTAAATATTTCTTTTCATTAATACAAGTGGTTCAATCTTATCGATTTGCATTTACATATGCCGTCCCTTTGAATATGAGGGAGGATGGTCAAAAACCTCTCATAGAAATGCTTGACAGTTGGATTAACGATTTAGAAAATGTTGATTTTATTCCAACTCGAAAGGAGGAGGATATAAGTTAAAAGGTAAATGATGTTATATGATGGGCTTAAATTATGATCAAATACATAATAACTGGATTAAACCCGAATTAGACAAGAGAAAGGCGGGTGGGTTGATTGAAAAGGATTTTAGGTTCACAAAATGTCTCATTACCTTCCCTAAAAATTCAAATCCAATTGTTAAGTTTAATAATGAATTTGGATTTGCCGCAATGATGAAATTAAACCTTAAAGAGGGAAAGAATAAAGGAGATCCTATTTTTCCAGAGGAATATGAAGATATTGCTGATGTAGAATTGCCGAGTGAAAATGGTGAAAGATTAGCGTTTATATACTTACAATTCAATGGTAGTTATTCAGAAGGTGCGTCATATGATTATATGTTTGACTTCACACCAAATAATCCTATAAAAGATTCAGAAAAAGAAAAATATTCAAAAATAGCTAAGGAAGGATTAATTAAGTTGTTGAAAAAGCAGATAAGAGAAACTATCACTAAATTTATTACACATCATAATGATCTCCTAATGAAAAATGGATTATGGATCATTCCAGCTTTAATTCCAACACCATTAAATAAAATAATTAGAGCTTTAAAAGAGGATAATATTACTGAAGCAAGAGAAATAATTATGACACATTGTTCTGAAGAATTTTTAATGGGTTTAATGGAAAATTGGTGGGAACTCAAGGAGTTTAATGATAGGAAGGAAATCATTGAAGAAGCATTCTTTTGTCATAGAAACCAACGATATATAACTACAATCAGCACTCTAATTCCTCATTTTGAGGGGATAATAACTGATTTTGGGTATTCGGTTACTACTGAAATGAGATTTCGTCAAGAATCCAAAACCAAGGATGTTAAGAAAGTTTTAGAGAATATTAGTTTGTCAACTTTCGAGTTCCAAAGTGTCCTTTATTTTACCTTTGCATTTCTCATTGATGGACCTATGCTAGAAACTTTTAAGGATTGGTTTCAAAAAGTGAATGTAGATTTTCCAAACAGACACGCTGTTGGACACGGTAAGTATATTAAAGAACTATACACGAAGGAAAATTCAATAAAGGTCTTTCTACTATTAGATGCGATATATTGGATTATTAAGGAATATATCAGTGTTAATGTAATTGAACACCAAGAAATTGCTAAAACACTCCACAAAGTAAATCTTCTAGATTCTGAAGGAAAGACATCTGATGCTTTAACCGAAGTTGAAGAATTACTCAAACACACCAAATTTACAATGAAATATGATTTTTTCCGCCAAGCTGTATATTATAAAATGGTCTTTTACTATGAGTTAGAACGACTGGACGAGGCACTTGAATTATTAGATGAATACGGCATTAATGAGTTATCTGAAGCATCCCTTACTCCATTCAACATTAAGAGTCTGATTCTTGCTAAGAAAGGAGATTTCGAAAATGCACATCGCATTATTGATGAGGTAATTAAAATTACACAAGGGGAATTAGAAATATTAGATTATACCGATACTAAAGCAGAAATTTTTCAGATAGAAGGTAAATTCCAGGAAGCAATAAATATTTATGAAAGTATATTAAAAAGATTAGAAGAGGAAATTGATGCTAATACTTTTGTATATTTTAATCATATGACTCATATAAGATTAGGAATTTGTTACAAGGAAAAAGGAGAAATCGAAAAAGCCATAAAAAACATTAAAATAGGCAAGCAGATAGCAGAACAACGACATTTAAAAAAATGGATTAAGAAGGCAGAGAATTTATTATCTGAATTGAATGAATTATAACTAAAGTGAGCACTAAAAGGTTTATAAAAATTCGAAGGAGAGAAAATTGTATGAAAATATTGCGATTTAATTTTCTTGATTTATTAAAAAGATCTAAAAAGTTGACTTTTCTCGTAGGAGCAGGATGTTCTGTCGAATCACCTTCAAATCTAGGAACTGCTAATGATATGATGAAAGCAATTATTGAATTTTCATGTTTAAAATCTGAAATTCAAAAAATTTTAAATATTAATGGACTTAGATTTGAAGAATTAGTTGAACTATATCGAGATCTTTTAGATCCAAATCTCAAGATTTTAGATTATTATGGGGAATGTAATGAACCTAATTTGCAACACATTTTCCTAGCTCAGATGATTAAAAAGGGGAATTTTGTGATCACAACAAATTTTGATTCATTAATTGAATATGCTTTACTAAAATTGAAAATTCCAAAAGAATCTGTTATTCCAGTTATTACTGAAGAAGATTTTGAAAAATTTAGTAATCCATACAAATTAAATGAAGAATCAAAATATCCTGTCTATAAAATCCATGGATCAGTTAAAAACATCATAACTTCGCAAAATGTTAAAGCTTCATTAATCTCTACTTTACAAGCATTAGGCTCTAATAAAAAGGGAACTAACATTCTTTCTGTTGAGTATTATAAAAAACCTTTGTTAGAGAAAATTACCGAACATCGTTCCCTTGTAGTAATTGGATATTCAGGAGGAGATGATTTTGATATTATTCCTACTATTAAGACACTAAAGAAATTAGAAAATATTTATTGGATAAATCATACAGATAAAGAGTACGGAGTTGAACAAATTTACAAAATAGAGCAGACAGATGTTGAATTATCGAACAGATTAGACGCTATTGATATAATTTTAGTAAACATCAAAAAAGCTAGTCCATTAACTAATATATATAAAATAAATATTAATACCTCAATTTTAATCAAAAAATTTTTTGATTTTAAGTATAAATTAAAAAGTGAACCGTTTTCAATTACACCAACACAATGGTTAAATGAAAAAATAAGTACACCTAATACAATATTGAAATGTGGCTTTACAAATAAGATCTATTATAGATTCAATAGATTTAATGAATCTTTAAGATGTTCAGAAAGGATGCTTGAAAAATCAATAGAAAATGATGAAAAATTCTATAAAGCAGAAGCTTATAATAATATCGGAAAGTCTTATATGAGTCTGTATAATTTTATCGAATCTATGATTAATTATAAAAAAGCGGTAAAAATTTATATAAAATTAAAATATTTAGAAGGAATAATTAATGTTTATAATAGCTTTGGTTGGATCTATTATGTTAAAGGAAATTATAAAAAGTCTATCTATTTTTATAAAAAGTCCCTCAAATTTATAAATTCAATTGTAAATAGTAAATTATTAAAATCAATTGTTTTGAATAATTTAGCAGGAGCTTATAATAGTCAAGGTTACTTAGAGGAAGCTTTTAAACTTTACGAGGAATCCTTGCTTTTGACGGAAGATATAGGTAATATGATAGGAATGGCTTCTATCATCGATAATATGGGAAGCATTTTTCATCAGAAAGGTGATATTGGAAAAGCTATAGAGTATTACAACAAAGCTAAAGATATATTTAAAATTATATTTGACATTAAAGGAGAAATAGCTAGCAAAAACAAAATTGGAAAAATTTATTATGATCAAGGTAACTTAAAGTTAGCAAAATTAATTTGGAAAAATAATCTTAAGAGTGCAAAAAAGATTAATGATTTTCCGAGTATTGCTAATGGATATAATAATCTTGGAAGTCTTTTTGTCAGAGAAGGAAATAAGGATAAGGCAATGAATTATTTCAAGCAATCTTTGAAAATTTCTGAAAAGTTAGAACGCACCGAAAATGTATCTAATTTGACAAATATTGCCCTTGTTTATGCACAAAATGAAGAATTTGATACAGCATTAAAAATAATTGAAAAAACATTTCAAATATTGAAGGATTCTAATAATGCTAGAGAAATTTCATCTTGTTTAAGCAAAAAAGGGCAGATATATGACCTAAAAAAGGATTATCAAACTGCTGTTAAGTATTATGAGGCTTCTTTAAAAATTGCCCAAAAAAGAGGATATAAAGAGATTGAAACAAATTGCCTGCACCAAATTGGAGTTATATTAGCAAGATGGATAAAATTTGATGATGCAATAAGCTCTTTAATGAAAGCATTAGAAATAGCTCAAAAAAATGAATTAGTATACGCAATAGCTTCTATAAATAAAAATTTAGGAATTATTTTCTTTGATACAAAGAAATATCAGACCTCTTATTCTTACTTTAACAGTGCTTTTAATGTATATCAAAAATTAAATAACATAGAGGATCAGATAGAGTCTCTTAAAATAATGATTAAGATTTCAATAATACAAGAAAATTTTAAAAAAACTTTAAATAATTATAACATTCTAATTGAACTTTTGTGTAAGTCACAAAATATTAATGATATTGGTAAAATCTTTATAGAGAAAGCTAAAATTTTTTTCAAATTAGAAAAATTGAATTTAGCTTTATTATATTTCAAAAAAATTTTAAAATTTAATAAAGAGATTAAAAATGACATTAAAGCGGATGTTTATAATAATTTGGGATATTTAAGCTTAAGGGTAAATAAAGATAATAGGGCAATTATATATCTTGAGAAAGCTGTAAAATTTTATAGAGAATTAAATATTATAAATAATTTAGAAACTTCTTTAAATACTTTGGGGAGTATTTATTTAAAAAGACAAGAATTCACTAAAGCTTATGAAAATATAAATGAAAGTCTTAATATTAACATTAAGAATAACAATCATTTAGGAGTCGCTTCAAATTATAAACTTTTAGGGGATTTTTACTTTTTAAAAGGAAAAAAGAAGAAAGCGAAAAATTATTATCGAAATTCATTAAATATATTAAAGATGTATGGACCAAATGACTCAAATATTGTACATAGAATAACTATCTTATACAAATTAATAAAAAAATGTGAGCATTAGACACAGAACATTATTGAGAAATATAAAAAGCTTCTTCAATTTTTATCATAATCGGAGCAATTTTGAATCAATGCACAAAATAAGCATGAAACCTCTTTTGATAATCATTTCAATATAATTTATGGATGTAAATTAAGTTATTTTATTATAAACTATTTTAAATTATTTTGATAAGTTATATATAATAATTTATCCTGATCAAGATTATTTTAATATTAAATTTTACAGCCTTCAACTTCTAAGGAGAGTAGATTGCTATGTTTTAAACAAACATTAAAATACTTTATTGTGACTATTGTAATTTCTTCTCATATTTATTGTGATAATATCTTTGATATGAATATTTAAAGAACATTAACCGCACCAAATAGTTTTTTAATATTTATTTCTTTTAATTTTGAATAATTATATTAGGAGAGAATAGGGAAAAAAATATATTTCTATTGTTCTTATTTTAAGATTAGACAAAAGTATTAATATTAATTATTAAGGAAATTGATTTTAATGCCAGAAAGATATATAACTAATTCAGCAAGTTCAGATAGGAATGCTCTCGTTAATGGTTTTAAAAAAATTCTTGAATTATGTGTTTCTCTTTCGCATAATGCTGTAATACTTCATCTTCCTACAAAGGAACATTTAGAGCAACTAAGTAATTTATTAGATCAAACTACAATTAGAAAGCTAAATAAAGATAATTATGGTACTTGGAATAACATTACATTTACTTTAAAAACTGAGCGTCTTGAAATAATTAATTGGGTAGAGGATATCGTATTATCATTATATCCCACTTCAAGAATGATGGATAATCTTAATGATTTAAATAGAGCAAAAGCGATTGTTGTTGTTCCTTGGATAGATAAGGAAAGAGATGTATGGATAAAAACATGGAATCCAGAAATAATTGGAGATGCTCAAGAACATGTAGAGTTATTAGAGCTTGATCCTAGATTAGAAAGGGCTTTGGTCGCATTAACAAACACAATCAATTTATCTACAGGTTTAACCCATTCATCTGATAGAGAAAGTGCTATTCAACTTTTAAGAATATTACATCGAAATAGAATACAATTAAATCCTGAAAATATGAGAATCTGGGCTCTTCAAAATGGCTGGAATTCCGATGGCGCAAATCAATTGCGGGATTTTACTCGAGGAGTTTTAGAAGGAAAACGATACCGAGTTAGTCGTATGAATATGTGGAGCGAAGAGTTTATTGAAAGATTATTGAAAAAATAAAAAATGGAAGTCTTATATGGTTTTAAAGGATAGAATCGAGACCCCTCATAACATATTTAACTAAAAAAGGAAATCTATAACCTATGACAGAATCTTTTTTCTTGATACATCTAATTGATAAAAGTAACTATTATGGAATTAATGCTCTTTATGAGATTCCACAAGATCTATTCATTAAGGGAAGGTCTTGGTATAAGGGTGACATAATATATATTCAGAATATAGAACCCGAACCAGTTACTCAACTTCATAATGGGTTTGGTACAGACACCCATTCCCTATGGCTAGGCGTTGGAATCATACCGAAGGAGACTTTTGAAGAGAATGTTGAATTATATCGTAGTTTATGTAGGTGGATAATGGATTTTTTATATCTTTTGCGTTTTCTTGTCAACCTTAATTTAAAAGCTAGAGTTTTTTTCCATGTTGAGAGCTATAGCGAAGAAAATAAGGATTCTAAACTTTCTTTTCAGAGAATAATTGAAATAAATTGCGATAGTGGAAGTAATTTTCAAGTAAGATATAATCAATATGATTTAGTTCTTCCGCTTCTCACCAAATTACTCCAATACAATCCCACAGATAAGTTAAGAGCAATTATGTATAATTATGCTACTAGTAAAATAGGTAATTCCGGTGTAATAGATTATTTCTTTAGTTTCGCAACATTTGAGGGAATAATACATAATTGGGCTGAGGCTAATGGATTTTCTCAATTATGGGGTGCTGCAGTTGCTAGCCCAAATGAGCAGGATAGTATACATGAGGATCTAAGGACACATTTTGCACAATTTATTAGAAACCATGATTATGACGGTGAAAAACTTAATCAGTTGAATTCTTTTAAAGATTCTACATTTCCTTCAGATAGAAAAATAATGAGAACCATTAAACAACGATTTAAGAGTTATTATAATATTCGGTTAACAGCAGATTTACGAGAAAATGAAGATGTTCAAGCTTTATTAAATAATTTTAGGCGAATATATTCACGAAGAAATGAAATTGGACATAGTATAGAAACTTATCTAGGATCACCCGGATTAGTTGAAGATGTAAATATTTTAATGTCTACTATTAAGATCATAATGGATTTTGAGCTAAACCAGTTCTTGAATGATGAAATAGATTGGAAATTCGAAAATAGGATAAATAATCTCAGAGACAATATGGAACAAATGACACAGACAACCATTTTAGATAAATTTACTTATAATGTTAAGGTTCATAATCCAAATAATCTCCACTTAAAAGATAGATTTGGTACGAGAAATATAGAAGAGGTTGAATTTCAATCAGAAATGATCAATGATGATGAAGACGATTCTAAACTAATTTTCTTTCAAGATCTTAAGCTTATATTGCCTCAAACCTTTTCTAGAAGAATGGAAAGTGCTACTGAATCTGGGATTGTAAACGCTTATCCAGATCCTTATTGGTGGATATCTACAACACAGGATAACTCTCATTACATTATTAAAACATTTCCCCCACATAGAATTTCTACTACTTTTGAAAGAGGTGTTAGGATTGTTAACTGCGAAATTTCTTCTGAAAACATTTTATCAATTGTTAAATTAGATTTTATAGATATCCCGGATGATTTAGATGTTTTTGCTTGTGAACGACAAATCAACTGATAGACAATCTGAAAGAAAGGGATTTTTTACTGGTATAAATTTCTGAATTTATTTCGTCTTTTCAATAGAATTTTCATTGAAATCAGACTCTAATTTCGTGAAAACTCGGTTCATGAAAGTATAAACTTTATACTTTTTTAGTGCGATATAACCGCTTCACAAAAATTCATAATACTAGGAGATATATGGAGAGAATTTATAGAAAATAATATTTTAGGATTTTATGACTACATTAACATTTTCCTAAGCCAATCTCTTCGTCTTTTACAGCTTCATCATATCTTACATTTGAACAAATTGAACAAACATCTTTAATTTTCATTATTTCTTCTTTTAATTGAGGTTCTCCATTAACACTATTAATTTCATAACCGAGATTCTCAATCCATTTTATAAAATCGTTAATGTAAGGTATATTTGACTTTGATTTATAACCTTGACCCTCTTTTGTTATAAATTTTAGATTATCTGGTAAAGAAATAGGTTTATCACCAAAATAATAGAAGTGGTCAGAAATTAAAGCATTTTTACCACTTAAGTCCTTTTCTTTATTCTTTTCAATGTGTACACTCTTTCTTAATTTAGGATTTGATTCCTCTGAGAAATCATAAATACAATCACCTACTCTACGACGGAAATCTTCACTATTCCAATCAGGTATTTTATTTGGGTATTTTTCCCTACATAAGTCATCATATTCTTGCAGGGTCAGCTTTTTTGTTACTTTCATAACATAGACTACTTTATGTGAAATATCCCCTATTGGTGAATTTTTCGAACCAATTCCAACAACCCAATCTACAACTTTAGCAACTCTTCTTATAACTGGTTTACAAATTGTTAAAGTACAAATTCCCCAATACGGATTAGGAGCAGCACCATCATCAATAGGTATACAATATGAAAATAATGTTGGTTTATCATCATCTTTCATAATAACTTCCTTAATTTTTTAATTATCTACTTAGTTCGTCTAATTTTTTAATTTCTTTTTTAACTTGATTAAATAAAGATTGCCCCCACAAATATTTATCTAGTTCTCTTAAGCTTTTAAATCCTAATTTTATTCTTAAATTTTTAAAGCTTTCCACAAATTCCAAATAACCATTTACTTTTTCCTCAACGTTTAATTTATTATCAAGATTTTTAAATTCTAAAAGGTCTTCGCTTTCTAGAACACGATAATCATATATAGTATATTTATTAGGATATAAAACTGATGATATCGCAGAAGCTGTCGCAACTCTGAATTTCCAATTAAATAAGATCTGTACTCTTTCAAAATCTGATCTAGCATTGAAAATTTGTTTTGTTAGTATTTCTACACCTTCATCAAAAGTTTTATTCTTAGACTTATTGAATACTTTTTTTGCATTTCTAAATTTAGCTCTATTAGCTTTCCAAATTAGGATTAAATAGAAATCAAAACCTTCCAAATATCCATTTTCTTGATACTTTTTATGAACATTATGAAATAAGTAATCTGATAAATCATAATAAATAGAATAATCTTCTTTACTACTCATTAATGAAAGATTATATTTACATTAATTTAAGCATTAAGTATAGTTTTTAATTCTTAAGCCAAAAGATAATTTTTAATTTACCTTCTTTTTTTAAATCTTCAATCACCTTTAAATTTTAATCCGACATTATTTTCTTATTTTCTTAAGTCAAATCAGTAATTTATATGAAGTTTTATGGAGCATTTGAG
>JAEOTA010000061.1 GCA_016840085.1 Promethearchaeota archaeon | reverse complement strand
TAGATGCGATTGAAGACGGGCAATTAAAAGGAGTTATTTCGATTATTACAATTGCAGAACTATGCGTAGGTTACTATAATATACACAAACCTAAAGAGAAAGATGAATATATTTCGAAGTTATATTCGCAAGATAATTACATAATCGTTAATTTGGATAGGAGATTAGCTGATCAATCGGCAAAAATTCGAAGTGAAACAAATCTTAGATTACCCGATAGCATTATTGTCGCAGCTTCTTTACATGAGAAAGTGTCATTCTTAATCACTAATGATGGAAAATTTAATCGAGGAAAGAACATTATAAAAATTTGCACATCAGAAGAATTCTGCAAGAATTATCTAAGTTCAAATTAAGTTTACAAATAATTCTTGGGCCATATTTTACTGTTCCAGGTTTTTTTATAATAATATATGTAGTGGTAACAGAACCTTCTAATTATTTATAAAAAATTGGTAATTTCTATAAAATTCCAAAATTTATTCCAATCATCAACCTTTCCTGTGGGGGAAAGACCAACCCTAAGGTTATCAGGCTGTTCGCTCGTCACCAAGTTCAAGACATACTTCATTCGTAAGGTTTTTTTCATTACTTCGGAAGTCTTGAAGGACGTTATCCCGCTATGCTTGAAAAAATCGTGGAGTTTAGCCCAGTTATAGTAGGGAGTGCTTGGTTTCAAACGGGGCTTTATAACGTCCCCGACTTGTGCAAGTAACCACTTATAAATGGTTGGAATCGCATCCTTAAATCCCAGACCTTTTCGAGCAATCACGTAACTTGCTAATATGTGAGTAGATAAATTACGTGAGCGTAAATATTTATACTTGCCAATTAAAGAGGTATAGGCAGGATGTACTTTTCTAACAGCGACACCTCTTTTTAAGCATTTTCTTTCTAATAAAATTAATGCGGAAGTTTTAAAATTACTTAATTTTCTATTGCGTCTTCTTCCATATGAGAATTCTTGTTCAAAAGAAAGATCTTCAATCACTAACCCTTTTTTTTTATTGATGCAATAATTAACTACTTTATCCATCTTATAACTTATATAATCAGTACTCTTGTATTTACGATAAGAATGCAAGTTTCTAAATTTAATTTCATGAAAACTCTTGAAATTACCCACTTTATCGACATTACAGAGAGAAACAAAATTATAATTCATATCAAGCCCGACAGCTCCATTTTTAAAACCATACTTGAGTTCTTCTTCAGGAATCTCATATGAAACATGAGCAAAATATCTTAAGTTTCCTTTAATTAAACGTCTCACTACAGACACAGTATATAATTCCAAATCGAGTATTTCCTCAAACCATTGTTCTTGCTTGTAATTTACGATAAAAGGGATGAGCAACCACCTCTGAGCTTTTTCTTTAGAAAAGGTACGAACTTTAAGTGTCATGTCGGGGAGAATTTTCAAGTTTAAATTCACTCCTTGTTTCTTTCCCACACAGCAAAATGAAGAGTCTCTCCTAATTCTAAACTCATCTCTGCTAATTTTGCCTAAAATTCGCTCCCGAAATAACCGTTTTGTTCCAAATACAATTGGTTTAAATCGCAACGCAAATAAGTTATTCTGAACTGATGACAGACGTGAATATAACCCTTTTAAACGTCTATCTTTCTTGCTTTTTTCCCTTACCTGTTTAATCTTCTTCTTAATTGTAATAATTTGATGTTTTAAATACTTCTCACGTTTGTCATACCATGTGTGTTGCTGGGCTAACTTAGTCTCACAATCTATGAGGACACTATTAACATAAGGATTATTATGGCAGAGTTCCATCAAATGATGTTGAACAAATAATCGTTTTTCATTCTTAGTGAAATCGGTATGTCTTAACTCAAAATAACGATTAAATCCTATTCGCTTTATTTTATTATAGATAGTGAAAATTTCATGTAATTTCTGTTCTTGTGAAGCCGTCGGATGCAATCGAAATTTGATGGTTTGCTTCATCTAGTAATCTCTCTAATTTTAAGTATTTATAGAAAAACTGGTTATGGTTTTTCTTGCTAGAATTCTTCCTTTAAGGCATTCGTTAATGAATATCTAAATGCTCATATTTCCACAATTTTATCCAATTCTTTCATTCTTTTTACGATAGACACAAAATCACTGTCTTCAGATACCAACACAACTATATCACACATATTTTCATACGCAAGACAGATAATATCAATAATGGTTGTAATACTATTTCTTTTCTTCTCTTTCTTTTCATATAATAAGAAAGGTTAAAAAAAAATCGATTTCCGCCATAAGAATAATATAACACGATATTATATATATTGCGTTTTAGTAGAAGACTTTCAATAAATAAAAGTAATAACTTCATATGCAATTTTTAGTGAAATCATCGTGCTAAATAATGAAATTTCCATTTTAAAAATATCCTGTACAACTATTCTATATTTTTAAAGAATTTAATTAGTATAAGAAATTTCCAGAATCATTAATTAACACCCTCTAAATAGGTTTTATGCTTTTAGTCATCTGGAATCTCTGTAGATTTTTTTAAGAAATTAAGAATTTCTTTCTTAAATAATTCGAAATCAGTTAAACCTTTTTTAATATCTTTAAATGCAACGTCATCATTAATTTTTCCATAACGGTGCACTAAAAAATTTCTAAATCCCTTCATCTCTTTAACTTTTTCACCCATTTTTTGTGATAAAATATTATTCTCTGTTAATGTGATAATGATATCATCTCTATTAGAGGGAATACCTAGTTTTAAATCCGAATTAATTATTGAACAAATATTCAAAACTTCTTGAATTGATGTCTCAATTCTTTTATAAATACCATCCTTAACTAATCCTAAACCTTTAAATTCATTTACAGCATTAGGAAGGTTTTCTTCTACTAACTCAATATTTTCTTCAATAATTTTCAGTTTTGTTTTAATTATATCAATTCTTAAAATACTCACCGATTGATATAGTCCAAATAAAATGGATAAAATTCTTCATACTCTTCAATAGTCTTGTTAGCAATTTCATATAACCTTTCTTCATTCCTCACATAAAGTACTTTACCTTTTAATACCTCAGTCTGAACATATAATGGGAGTAATTGAAAAATTTGAATATCTAATCTATCATTAAATTTTTTCAACAATTCTAATCGTATTTTTGAAAGATCTTCCTTCTCAGCATCAATGAATAAACATATATCTATATCACTTTTTTCTAAATGATAATTGCCCAGAGAAGACCCATACAAAATAGCAAATTCTGTTTTAGGAAAATATTTTGTATGTCTTAATTGCTCCAAAAATTTTTCAGTTAATTGTTTAATCTCTCTATTCATATTAACATAACCTTACAATTATTTATAAAAATTTAGAAATTTCTATAAAAATCTAAATTTCTATTCTAATTATCAATTCTTCTTTTTTAAGAAAGACCAGCCCTAAGGTTATCAGACTGTATGCTCGTCACCGAGTTCAAAACATACCTCATTAATAGCTCTTTTTGTTCTATTTCCGAAGTTTTGAAGGAAATTATCCCATAATACTCGAAAAAACACAAATTTAGAACCATTTGCCGGAGGGACTGCTCTTTTTCAAACGAGGCTCAGAATCCCCGACTTGCGAGAGCAACCATTTACAAATGGCAGGAAATTTTTCCTTAAATTTGAAGCTCCTTCGAGTTTTCACTTGAATAAAGAATCAATGATTTAATGAGTCAAGTGAATATGATTATTTTCGTTCAAATCAATGAAAGGTATAAACAATTTATTTTGGTTTTTTTCCTCACCCATTTTATTTCTTACTAAATTGATAATATAAAAGGGTATTATTCTATTTTTACTGAGCGAGAGATGTAATTTTTTGGATTTTTATAAGAATTTATAAGTTTTTATAAGAATTCAACTTACAGTTGAAACAATATCTTAGTTAAAATATATAACCATCGGTAAATAAATTAATTAGAGCTAAATACTCCTAAAAACAAGTTGAAATCTCCTGGCATCGAAAAAAAATGTTATTTTATTCTTTTCATTTTACTTCTAATTAACAGTACTGTTTCTATACCTATCACTGCGTAGATGAACTTTTTTTATTTTTTTCTAAAATGATGAAGCTATCTCTTCCATAAAGGTCTCCTTTTCCTCATTAAAACTATATAATGAAAAAATGAATTCTTTACAACCCACGTCAATGTAGTCTTGTAATCTTTCTATACAGTTGTCATAGGTACACACAAAGTTAATGTCTTTTCCATACCTACTAATCTTTCTATTCAATTGTTTTTCATTTTTTCCAATCAAAATGTTACCACTCCATGAGAGATCTATATCATCCATTTTTCTCCCAAGTTCATCGCAGTATTTTTGTAGAAAATTCACCTTTCTTTTATATTCTTCTATGCTAGGACCCCAAACATTCCAGATATTTCCGATTTCGGCTGCGACCTTTAGTGTATACTTTTCTCCACCCCCGCCAATCATGATGGGAGGATGTGGTTTTTGCACGGGCTTAGGGTTGCAGATTGCGTCTTTTGCTTCATAGAAATCTCCTTTGAAAGTCGTTTTTTCTTCAGTCCAGAGCTTCTTTATTAGTGTTATTCCTTCCCTCATTTGTTTTACTCTTGTAACTGGATCTCCGAATCGATAACCATAAGCTTCGTATTCTTCCTCCTTCCAACCGGCACCATAGCCAAATATCAGTCTTCCCTTGGAGATAATATCAATTGTGGATGCAATTTTAGCTGTCAGTGTGGGGTTTCTAAAAGAATTGCATGCCACCAATGGTCCGAGCTTGATGGATTTAGTTTCCACAGCTAAGGCAGAAAGCAGTGCCCACACTTCGAAAACGCTCCCCTCATTATTTATTCCCCACAAAAGGTGATCCATAGCCCAAAGAGAGTTGTAACCCAATCTTTCACATTCCTGTGCTATTTTTTTAATTGAATTGTAATCAGATCTGTATTGCATTTCTGGTGCAGCATTTATAGTTACTCCAAACTTTATTTTACCCATATCTGACCATCTTAGAACAAATATGATAATTCATATTAATATAAACGTATCAAGCAATATAAAATACATAAACAACTCATAAAAGTATACTGTAAAGAATATTCCAATTAATCAAATAAAAAACTACCTAAACATTATTCAATATGATTTCTTAAAATTGCCTTTTAGATCATCTTCTATTTAATTTATTTCAGAATGGGATAAATCCAAGTTTAATTGAAAAGAACACAAATGGATTTATATACATAATTCTATTATAATATAAGAGAGAGAATTTATCTCTAATAATTTATTGGTCTACAAATTTTTTATAATCGACTTTTTTTTATATTCTATTATGAATGCGAATAATGATTTAAATAATCTTTTTAAATTAACACCGGAGTATGTTGAAAAGGCAATCCAAGTAGCAGGTAGTGCTTTTCAAAATGATCCCGTCACGATATTTACATATCCAGATGAGAAAGAAAGAAAGGAAAAACTACAATATGGATTTTATATGCTCTATAATTACGGAATAAAACATGGACTAACTTTTGCAACCTCTAAGAACTTAGAAGGAATTACAATATGGCTTCCCCTTGGGAAACTTTATCCATCTACCTGGACTATGATGAGATATGGTGGTTTTTATACAATGCGTAAAGTAGGTTTAAAAATAAAAGCAATGAAAAGAACTATGACGATTCTTAAGTATGAAGAAGAGAGACATAAGCATCTTGTACCATACGACCATTGGTATCTTCAAAATATTGCCGTTAAGCCAGAAGAACAAGGGAAAGGATACGGAGGGCTACTGATAAGTACTATGATTAAAAAAATTGAGAGCGATGGGTTACCCATTTATTTAGAAACTAATACGGAAAAAAACGTGTCAATTTACCAAAAATATGGATTTGAAATACTTGAACATGAAATAATCCCTAAATCCGATGTTCCTCTTTGGTGTATGTTAAGAAAACCAAGGTAAGCTTGATATATGAGTTCAGTGAACTCTTTTTATGAAAACATACGAAATAATTATCATTTTGAACACATAATCTGTTGAAAACGTTGGCTTCTCCTCGATCAGATCGCAATAAAGGTGAGTTGAAAATATTCCACTCGTGAGGAAAGTTGTTGTCTCCACTATGAGTGGTTTAGATTTTTCGCTCATTTGTCTTTTCCTCCGTTTTAAGAGCCACAAGGTTCGAACATTTTTAAATTTTGTCCCAATTTCCTATGAAATTAGGATGGAAAGGTAAATTCAGAGTTTGATTTCAATGAAAATTCCTATGAAAGTACTAAACTAAAATTATGAACTCCTAAAAGTAGCATCGAAAAGGTGAAATATCTAAGACAATCGTTATAATTGATCTTATTTTATTTCTTTCGCGTTTCGATTTCCCTATCTCTTTATAATCTTCAATAGCTACCTATAAAAAATAAAAGCTCACATATAGGGAATAACTAACTTTTTTACGCCCCTAAGCTTTTTCCTTCTTTTTTAGAAATAAATAAAAAATTAAAATAAAAATTTTAAAAATATTATTTACTCTACAATGGCATAAGAATTCCCTAGGACTACGGTGTTATCCTTTCTAAGTTGAATTATATAACGTCCATTATCCTTCCAGCCTTCGGTTATAAGAGTTTCTCCAGGAAACACGACACCTGTAAATCTTGCACTGAATTCTTTAAAGCGAGAAACATCCCTATCACATAATTCATACAAAATAGCACGTGTAGCAATCCCGTATGTACATAAACCATGAAGGATTGGTTTTGGTTGACGTGCCATTTTAGCAAAATTCGGATCTATGTGTAATGGATTAAGATCTCCATTTAGTCTATAAAATGCTGCTTGATTTGAACTGGTCTGATAGGAACTACTAAAATCTGGTTCTACACCCTCGGGAGGAATTATGGGCTCAGTTTTTGGTCCTGGGTCTCCACCGAAACCTCCTGAACCACCAACGAAATATACATATTTTGTATCAAATATATGCTCGCCTTCTGGTGAATGTCCGGATATTTTTATATGTATGACAGCAGCTTTACCTTTATCGTATATATGTTCTATGACACCTTTTGTATTTATTTTTCCACTTGGTTTAAAAGGTGCATAAAGACGAATTAATTGCTCACCATGTAATAATCGAACAAAATCAGTTCCTTTTGGGAAAATCATTCCGCTGCCTGCTACTATCGTTGCAAAACTCGGAAACACTTTCATACCACCCTGTGCCCTCTCATAAACAAAGGATAAATCTTCTGCTTGTGCACCAACACACAAATTATACAAGGCACTCATTTTCCAATCATACTCAAATATTCCCTCTCTTGTTTGTCCTACTGAATCTATATCTATTTTTGACATAATAACCAACTCATTTCTTTATAATAAAACATGGTTAAAATAATTTATTTGTTTATTATAATTTGCCATGATATTATTTATTTGACACTCAAAGGCGTCTAATTGCATTTCTATTAAAAAAGAATGAAAAAAAATATTAACTTCAAATGTTCTGGAAAGGCATGTTCAGAGCCTAATTTCGATGAGAATTTAGTGAAAAAAAGAAACTAAGACAATCAACATTTAAAACCGAGATTTTCTCTTACTAAACCCAAATTATATTACTGAAAAAGTTAAAATAAGTATTGGTGATTAAAAAATGAGTTTTGAGACCATTCTTTATGAAGCGAAAAACAAAATCGGATATATCACCTTAAATAGACCTGAAAAACATAATGCGATGAATTACCAGATGCTTGATGATTTAGATGCCGTCTTTGATCATGCTGAAGCAGATAAATCGGTAAATGCTATTGTATTAAAGGGAAATGGCAAAAGTTTCTGTTCGGGATACGATTTAGGAGGTTCATACTATACAACACCACCAGAGGGTGGATGGACGTATAGAAAGCTGTATGACATCTTAGAAAAAAAAATATATGCAAAATATATACGCATTTGGAACTTTCCGAAACCAACTCTTGCCCAAATCCATGGACATTGTCTTGCAGCGGGGTGTTACTTACAGCTGCTGTGTGATATTTCAATAGCGGCAGATAATGCAAATCTAGGACATCCAGCTACCCGTGGAGGTTTCTCGACAAGCATGCCACTATGGCAAGTATATCTAGGAGTTAAAAAGGCTCGGTATCTTTTAATGACAGGGCTAACGATTAATGGAATAGAAGCAGAGCGAATAGGCTTAGTAAGCTTAAGTGTGCCCAGAGAACAGCTTGAAGAGAAGGTCAAAGAGATTGCGACCAGATTGGCTGATGTACCCCCAAATGGTGTTTTACATGGAAAAACCACTCTCAATACAGCTTTAGAAATTATGGGTGTAAATACTTTATTCCGTTATCACGGACAAAGGAATAAGAATGTAAGATTAATATTTAGGTGAATTATCTACACTTTAAATTAAGGTTAAGAACCGTTTATGGTCAATTGTATCTATTACAATTCCTATAATTGACTCTTTTCTTTTTATTTTTTTAATACTTTGGATTAAGACGATATTTAGAAATATATGAATATGACCTCATATCAATTTTCACCAATAAAAACGTGAAAAAGTAATTTCCTATAATTTTGAATAATTTTTAATTTCGAAAAAACTATTTGTTTTGGGTATAGTTACTTTAAATTATAAATATCGAATGAATCGGTGAATGATTATTATTTTAAATCGGTTAGTCGTAAGTGGTAGATTCAGAACTAATTGTTATCTTTTTGGGGATGAAAGTACAAAAGAGGTTGGTATTATTGATCCCGGGATTGATTCAAACGATGTTAAAAGCGTTATTAAAAGAGAAGGATATAAACCGGTTTATTTAATAGGTACTCATGCACACCATGACCATATTCAATGTGCCATTGATATCATGGATTATTTTAATATTCCATTATTGATCAATAATTTTGGGATAAAAAAAGTTGAAAATGTACATTTTATCAAACAAAATGATGTAATCGAAATAGGAAGAGAGCATCTTCATGTAATTGAAACACCAGGTCACACTACAAATGACATAATGCTGATAGATTATAAAAATAAGCTCATCTTTACTGGAGATACTCTATTGCGTGGCAGAATCCCAAGGCAACTAATAAATTATAATAATTTGATGGCTAGTATTAGAAAAATATTATATTATCCTAAAATTTCAGATGAGTTCAAAATATACCCAGGTCACGGTGGTCATTCTACAATAGGCAAAGAAAGGTTGCGATACTAATATTTTGATATTTTTAAAATTTATTAAATGGAAAGGTTAATTCAAAGTTCAGGAATTATGTTAATAAAAATCTCTGCTATGAGGGATTCTAGAGGTAGATAATCCTTCAATTCAGGAACTTGGCTTGTTTGGTAAAATTTCTCGAGAAGTTACCAAATGATTGTTGTGTTGTATAGCCTCTCCGTAAATTTAGTATGTTCAAACTTAGTAATATAATTTTTTCGAACTTTATGATTAAGATGTTTTTGAAAATCTTTCTTTATTCTTTGTTTCCTGAACCAAAATCGCAAAATTCTTGGCAATATCTTCTGTTCTAGTAAATAAAGGAATATTATACTTGCCACATAACCGTAACATTTCTAAAGATCCCTCACTTTCCATCATTGAATAAAAGAAAACGGGTTTCGGGTATTTTGCTATGCGTTTTAGCATTGGTGTCATAAAATCCATTGTACTTTCACGTCCTCTTGGACCACCTGGCATTGATATAAACAATCCTTCTATGTTAGGTTCTTCTAAAACAGCTCTTTGAATTACGTCCATAACATTTCCAAAAGAACCCATCATACGAAATGGATTCCTTTCTTTTTCATTTATAGCATTTTTTTTAGTTGACTTTTTAGCAGTACTTTTGGCTTTTTTGGCTGCATCCATCATTGCTTTTTCCATTGTAGGCCAAGAATCAACGAGAGCAAATCGATTTGGAGGCATCCAATTAGGGAATACACTTTTGAGAATGTTATAACTATTCTCACTAAATTCAGGGAACTTTAAACCGTATTTCATAGCAATGTCTCCCATTATAGTTCCCATACCTCCACTCCCAACAACAAGGGCGATATTTCCCTTTCTAGGGAATTTTTTACCGGATTTATACATCATAGAAAACGTTCTCAGAAATTGGAACATTTCAAAAAAATTATTTGCTTGAATAACTCCTGCTTGTTTAATAATAGCATCAATTAATCTTTCATCTTCAACTAAAGCACCTGTGTGACTAGAAGCTGCTTTCATCCCTTGGCTTGTTTTTCCACCTTTTACAAGGATAATAGTTTTTTTGGGTAATTGTTTTGCTTTTCTACATAAAGAGATGAATTTTTTAGGATCTTTAAATGACTCTAAATATATTGCAATGACGTTCACAGTATCATCTTTTAATATATATTCTAAAAATTCATTTTCTCCCAAGTCCATCTTGTTTCCAATTGAAACAATGTACCTAAATCCAAGATTTGGGTACTGACGAAAAATTAGTGGTGCTATTCCGCCATTCAAGAAACCACTTTGGGTGATGATCGCAGCATTACCTCTTTTATAATTAGTTAGAGTAAATTGTCCAGTGAAGAAACCTCCTTTTTTATCATCATAATCCCCATCGAACCGACTGATTCCCATACAATTAGGACCAATAATATGTAACTTGGAGAAATTTTCTGTAATAGCTGCAATTTCATCCCTTAATTTTAACCCTTCTACTCCCACTTCCTCAAATCCAGCACTTTGTATTATGGCCGCTTTTATTCCTTTCTTGACACAATCTTTTAGAATATTAGTTACAATACGATTGTTTACATAAAAAATGGCAAGATCTACCTCCCCCTCAATATCTAAAACAGATCTCTTAAATTTGAAACCACATAGTTCATCTTCTTCATTATAGTTGGGATTAACAGGATAAATCTGACCTTTGTAGCCATTTGAGTGTAGATTATTAACTATACGGTTTCCACCTTTCATAGAAACCTTTGAAGCACCAATAACTGCAACTGATTTTGGATTGTAAAATAAATCAACAATTTTAATAACTGAATTACTCATTTTTTCTATCAATTCTTAGACAATATAACAACAAATTGTCTCTTCATTTCTTTATAATGTTCAAAATATTAGATTATTTATGATTTTTTCTATGAATATTGATAAATACATAACAACATAGTATGAGTTCGTGTTAGATGAGGTTAAAGAAGCGAAAAGGAAAGAAGTCAGTAAAAAATTATGGGACGACTTCTTTTGGGAAGGAAAATATGAAGAAAAGTTTTATCAATGGGCTAGAGACCAATTATGTCCTTTCTATGTGAAGCGTTGGAATGTCGATTCTGCTCACATTAGGGCAATTCCGATACATTGTAGGGCGGTTTTTGAAGATTGTAAGCGGTATAAAGAGAAGGGTATTATTTGGAGAGGATAATAATGTTTAACTAATTTGCAATAATATTAGACTAAACCTATATCATTAATTTGTACACGCAATTAATTTAATTAATCGTCAAGCATTACAATGGATGTGGAAGAAAAATTTCCGGTGGTAGATGTAACTGGGATTCCTGAAGAAATAGGGGCACAACATGGAAAATTATTGAAAAACAGAATACACCGAGTAATTGAATTTTATAGTGATGTAACCAAGAAATTAGATGAAGATGGTCGGGAGAGTAATAGAAAGTATATTTTAAATTCAGCTAGAAATTTTAAAAATATAATTCATGCTTATAATTCAGATTATTCAGTTGAAATTGAATCAATTGCAGAAGCATCGGATGTAGATCCTCTATGGATTTATGCAATTAATTCAAGAAGTGAAATTATGTCAAATATGGAGAATGTGAGTACTGAGTGTACTGCATTATACTTCAAAAATCCACGGATTCTAGGTCAAAACTGGGATTGGGCTGCAGATTTTGAAAAATTAGCCTTTATTATGAGATTGACCAAACCAGATGGTCACAAAATAATTCAAGTAACCGAACCGGGGATGATTGGTAAAATTGGTTTTAATAATTCAGGTTTAGGAGTTTGTTTAAATTTCCTTCATGTAGACGAAGAATTAAAGGGATTACCAATTCATATTATTCTTCGTGCCATGTTAGATAGTAAATCTATTGAAGAAGCCAAAGATTTAGCTAAGAATGTGGGTAAAGGTCGATCTGGGAATATATTAATGGGTGATAAAAACGGAAAATACCAGGATATTGAATTTGGAGGCAGTGAAGTCTATCTTTTAGATGCTGAAAATAATCATTTTGTGCATACTAACCATTTTTTGAAGAATGAAAAACTAAATTCAAAACCAGAATTATTACTTAGCTCATTTAATCGATACAAAATCGCAAGCAATTTGGCAAAAAGTTACCGAACCCAGTCATTAGAGCTTATGAAAAGTATATTATTGGATGATACTGATTCTGAATTACCAATATGTAGAAAATATATCCCTGGTAGAGTAATGGAAAAAGTTGGCACCATATGCACAATTTTGATGGATCTGAACCAGGAAGTGATGCATATTACTAAAGGAAGTCCTCATCATAATCCATTTACCAAAATCTCACTAAATTAAATGTATACCTAAGAGGAATTCAAGAAAGCGACACCATTTATGATGCGTTAATTCTGCAAAACATTAATAAGTTCAAAAATCATTCAATTAGATGATATTTATGGAATGGTACTTCATATTAATTATTGTAGTGGGAATCCTAATTATAATAGTGATTGTGTTTTATTGGCTGTATAAATTAAATTTCCCTCTTTCTCCCACAGGCAATATTTCTGAAAATATTGTATGTATCAAAAATAGAATTGCTAATGTTTATATTTACACCAAGGGTACTGATAGGGTTGTTGTAGATGCAGGTTTTTCTACAAAAGGCATGAAAAAAGAACTAATGAAAATGGATATTATTCCCGAAAAAATTACAGATGTCTTTATCACACATTCTGATCCAGATCATATCGGTGGCCTTTCAATCTTTAGTACGGCACAAATTTATTTTGGAAAAGATTCGAAGGTACAACATCACGATAATTACAAATTTGTGGTAAATAATGAGCTCATTCTGGTTGGCGCAATAAAAGTTCAAGCTATAAGTACTCCAGGGCATAGACTTGGACATACTTGCTATCTCATAGATAATGAATACCTCTTCAGTGGCGACTTACTTAGATTGAAAGCAGGTAAGGTCAAACCTTTTTTCAAACTTATTAGCGCAGACTTTGACCAATTACTTGAATCAATAAGAAAAGTCGCTAAGTTAGAAAATGTGAAGATGTTGTTCACAGCGCATACCGGCTATACAACTGAATTTGATAACGCAATTGATAAATGGAAAATTTAGTCATTATATCAATATTTATTTCAAATCTTGAACTACTTAGTCATATCTACAATACTTTATTTTATAAGAACAATTTTTAAGTAAATATGATCCATTTTTAACCGAATTTTAAGTTTAAAATGATTGCAAAAATTAACTATATTCTATAAGGGGAAAAAATAGATGATGAAAGCTCTTTTATTAGACGGCAATTTAAAGAATGATTTTGATATGATCCATTCTTTATTGATAGAGGAACTTGAAAGAAATGGATTTGAAGTAGAATCAATCTTATTAAGAGAAGTTAAAGTTGCTGCTTGTCAAGGTTGTTTTGATTGTTGGGTAAAAACACCAGGGGAATGTAAAACAGATGATTATGGCCGAGATGTTGCTAAAAAAATGGTTCAGAGTAATCTGATCATTCACTTTACACCGATCACATTTGGAGGATACTCCTCTGAGTTGAAGAAAGTAATAGATAGGTTTATTCCAACGATATTACCGTTCTTTATAAAAAGAAATGGAGAAATTCATCATAAGTATCGTTATGAAAAGAGAGCCTCAATTATTGCTGTTGGAGTTTTAGATAAATCTGATGAGGAAAAGGAAGCTATATTTAAAGAACTAGTGTATCGTAATTCACTTAATATGGGCGCGCCTGTTCATGAAGCGATAATATATACTAATAACCTAAGTAAAAACGATTTTATAGGTGAATTTACCAAAATTTTAAACAAAGTAGAGGGGACAGCATGACCACCGATAAAAAAGTACTCTTATTAATAGGAAGCCCAAAAGGTGAAAATAGTACCTCTGCATCTCTTGGAAATTACCTAATCTCAAAATTAGAAGAATTTGGGATGAAAACTGAAAAAGCTTTTATCCATAGACTTGTATATCGAGAAGAAAAAATACAAAATCTATTTAGAATGATTGATAATGCAGATCTAATAATTCTTACATTTCCATTATATGTAGATAGCTTACCTGCTCCCGTTATTAAAGCAATGGAACTTATTAAAGAAGAAAAAGACAAGTTAAAAAGTCAAAAATCTCAAAATTTTATAGCGATATGTAATAGCGGATTTCCTGAACCTTCCCAATCAACGGTAGCACTCCAAATTTGCAGGATTTTTTCTAAAGATTGTGGGTTTGTATGGAAGGGGGGAGTCGCACTTGGAGGAGGAGCTGCAATTAATGGAACTCCATTACAAGAGAAAGGAGGAATGGTGAGAAATGTGATAAAAGGATTAGATATTATTGCTCACGCTTTAAAGGAAGGTAAAGATATTCCTCAAGCGGCAATTGATTTGTTTTCAAAAAAATTTATACCAAGTGCGATCTATAAAACGTTTGGCAATCTTGGATGGAAATTACAAGCTCGAAGATATGGCGCAAAAAAGAAGCTAAAGGATAAACCATATTCTCTTTAAGTATAAAGCTCTTAAAGTAATTCCAAATTCCGTGTGTTATTACGTCAATATTTTAAGTTCCGTTTATCTTGTCTAGATTCATCCTATCAGCTTATTCCGCTTCCAATGAAACCAAAGGTCTCCTAGCAATTGGACGGTCCCGGGTATTAGTGCAAAATAAGCACCCAAAATGACATATATTATCGATATCACAATATACCAGATGAGCGCACCCTTTAGAAATGGAGTTATTGGATCCTTCCCTAGCAGTGGATACAATAGAATGATGCTAAGAATATTTATCGCAATGATGATATACATTGAGACCATCGCATCAAATGTAAAGCTCTGGGGAAATTGAATATTCCATATAATTGCTAAGATTATCGCTACAATATTGCATAGGAAAATCCATATCATAAAAATGGGAATAAAGGTTTTAGGAGCATCCTTTCTTTCAAGTGTCATAATATCATAGAGGAGATTTTGCTTAAAAAAAGTTGATATTATAATCCATTAGAAAATTGAAAAATTGAAAAAAAAAATTAATTAATACTTTATTGATCTTCAGAATAAGCAATTTGCCATCCAATTCCGTAAGAGTCTTCAAACATTAAATACCACATTCCCCAGGATCTCTTTTTCAATGGCATAATTATAGTAAACTTCTTTTTCTGAACTTTTTCATTTATATCATCTAATTCCTCTTTAGAATCAAGAGTCATTAATATCTGTACGTTCCCAGAACCTGATTTTCCCAAAGCATTATCAGATAACATAATTACCTCACCTTTTATATCAAGGACTGCATGCATGGTAGAATTTTCATAATCAAAATCCTCTGGAAACCCGAAAAATGATCCCCCTTCCTTAGAAAAGGGTGTATGTTCCATAAGTTTAGCTCCAAATAAGTCCTTATATAACTCTATCGCTTCTTTACCATTTTTTACCATCAAATACGGATTAATTTTTACCATTATTTTATACCTACATATTATTGAATTTGATTATTCATCAAAATTACTCAACTTAATAAATGTCTTCATTATAATCTCTAAACTAAGATTATTAAAGTTAATAAAATGGTAATCAATAAAGAAGAAATTCTTATAAAACTTAATAAGTTAAAAAAGAACCTGTATCTCTCTAATCAAAAAGAATATAAAAAAAATTAAAAGATTATTATTTACCTATTCTTTGCCCCGAATTAATTTAATCACAAAAATTATAAGAAATATAGCTCCGATTGTAACGCATATAATCGGAATCAACTGTGTAAAAATCCCAACAACTAATCCTTCTGTTGTACGAATAGAATCTAAAAATTCTTCCCAGCTTGTAATATCGGGGTAATGCCAGTCTAATAACGGAGGCAATACAAACATTGTAATTATAAAAATTACAACCAGAATTATTCCAATAATAAATGCTGTCCATTTTTTCATACAAATCTACTCGATAATTTAATATGTTTTATAAGAAATTAATATTTAAGTTAAGTTGCCAAAATAAACATTTAATTTAATCCTTAAGGTTATTGTATATAAAAAAGATTTTAAAAAAAAACAGGTGTCTTTATGGATGTCTTTATTACACATCCTGATCCACATCATATCGGTGGCCTTTCAATCTTTAGTGAGGTAAAAATATATTTTGGAAAAGCTTCGAGAGTAAAAAATCCAGATAATTACAAGTTTCTGGAAGATAATGACCTCATTCTGGTTGGCGCAATTAAAGTTCACGCTATAAATACTCCAGGACATAGACTTGGACATACTTCCTATCTAATAGATAATGAATATTTATTCAGTGACGACTTACTTAGATTGAAAGCAGGTAAAGTCAAACCTTTTTTCAAATTTATTAGTGCAGACTTTACACAATTACTTGAATCACTAAGAAAAGTCGCTAAGTTAGAAAATGTGAAGATGTTACTAACAGCACATACGGGTTATACAACTGAATTTGATAAAGCAATAGAAAAATGGAAATTTTAGCCTTTATCTACATTTAATATCAGCCGCTTTTTTCATTAAATCACTTTTGATTGGATTTTAATGGAGCAAGTTTTTCTTCTTTGGCTAAATCCTTCTAATTTTTAGTGTAGATTTGTGATATAACTGAATATTGTAATTAACAATCTCAAAAATTCCATCTACTAGCTACTGCTTCTACTAATTTAGAACGTAAAATTATATATATTACGAACAATGGGTGTATTACATGATTTTTTTAAAATCTTCTAAAGATAAATTAGATGGGATTCCCAATTGAGACATTTTAGAAATAAATTCATGAAGAGATATTTTTGCGATTTCAGCTGCTTTTTCTATTGATATTTCCTTTAATACATACTTTTTTATAGCAAAATTAAAACGTTCTTTTTGAAGTCCTTCGATTAATATTTTTTTTATCAATGAGGAGCGATCAAGATTCTCATTTTCAGCAAGTTCTTCAAATTCTTTTATCAGATCCTCGTCTAATCTTAAATTCATTTGTTTTGTCATATATATTGCCTCTTATTCAGCTATTTATAGATAATTTCTTCAGATTTATTTTTAAAAAATAATACAATATCAGGTTTTAATGATTTAATGTGCGCTAATTCCTTAAAAAATGTTTGAAATTCTTTATGACTAATAATATTCTGTTTTAATAAATCTAATAATATTAATTCTGATGTTTTAGGTTTTAAACCACAATTCAAAGCATAATTAATAGCTTGATGATCATCTGTTACAGGGATTCCTTCGTTTCTTATACAAATTATAATGGTTTCATTTTCACCTTTCCCTAGATTTTTAGAAAAGATAAAATCATTCAACTTTATTTTTCTTTCCTCAATTATCTTATTATCTAAATTGTGTTGTAGTAATTTGGCATCTGAAAATCTGTTAATATCTGCAATTAATTCGTTTTTGACTGTAGGACTTACAATAACCGATCCTAATAATGATAATTTCTCTTTAACTTTGATCTTTGTTAAGTAAATTAGAGCGCAAGCATCATAAACATGAATATTCATTAAGTTATAAATAGCAATGCTAGCATATAAATCTATTGATATTATTCAATACCGTTAATAAAAAGAGTGTCTTATACCCATTTTCTCATGAAAGTTATATTTCATTTGTTTTTTTCAAATTCTAAAATAAGATAATTTCAAAAAAAATATATATGTATGATATTTGAATAACATCCTTATATAATCCTAATGTTATAGATATTCGTGAAACGCGATGAAGGCTTGGAGCATGAGTCTCCGTTGCAATAGAGAGCTCTTCTACAGACTTTGGTCCGTCCGCTAGTAAATCCGCAATACCCAATTTGGCAGCGACGGATATTACATGTGTATATGTTTTTCCAGCTATATACGTTAGGAGCTATGCTATAGGGGATAGTTTAGACGCCCTTTGACTTTGGTTTTCTTTCATATTCTTTCGCTTTATTTTCTATATAAATCCTAATTAGTTTGTATTCGAAGGTTAATGTATATTAATGTATTTAAGGTATATATTTATATTAGAACTGAACTAATTCAAATATCAAATTTAAAATTGATAAGTATATTCTTTCATCTTATATGAAAAATAAGAAAACTGTTAAAGAATTTGCTGAACTGCAGTATAAAAACCATCAAAACTTGACTACCAGGATGAATCTTTGGTCCTACGGATCAAATCCAGAATCCTTTCAGAAATGGATTTTTTCCAATATTCAGATTCAAGAATATGAACGAGTGTTAGAATTGGGCTGTGGAACAGGGCAATTATGGATTGAGAATATTAAAAATATTCCTTCAACTTGTTCAATCATCTTGTCAGACTTTTCAAAAGAAATGTTGAGCAAAGCCAAAGAAAACATACAACCACTCAACCTCCCCATAAAATTTGAAATAATTGACGCAGAAAAAATTCCTTATCCAAATCAGATTTTTGATGTGGTAATTGGATGCCATATGCTATATCATATTCCAAATATCCAAAAAGCTCTTATTTCAATAAATCGAATACTGAAGTCAGGTGGTAGATTTATATCGACAACAATTAGTCAACAACATATTCGAGAACTAAAAGATTTTCTTTCTGAGTTTGGACTATATTCAGAAGAGAGGATGAATTTATTCAGTGAATTCAGAAATGAAACTGGAAGAGAAGTCCTAAAGCCTTTTTTTTCAGAAATTAAGTTTTATGAATATATCAATCAGGTAAATATCACCTCAGTTGATCCATTAATGAGTTATATTGAATCTCTGTTTCCAATGGAAGAATTTCCTGACTATCAAGAAAAAAAGGTTGAAGTTGAGGAAGCTATTGTAAAAATTCTTGAAAAAAGGTCTAAATTCAAAGTTACGGGGATATCTGGATTGTTTGAAGCAAAAAAACCAATAATAGCATATAATAGTTAAGATATCTTGTAAACTAGTTGGTTTGGAAGAATCCATAAATGGGAGAATCCATTTATTTCAATCTAAGATTAGCAAGGAGATTAGAGATGGAGTCCCTCTTAAAAAAGCAGACACATCAGAGTTGAAAAAAATTGAAGAATTAAAGAAGAAACAGGCAGAAATTTAAAGAAAAATTTATAACTTCTGGAAAAGGGGAGGAATAAGCGTGTAACTGCTATACCTAACTGCGTTTAAAATACTTCATTTACATATTTTTCTAATCTCTCCATGGCAAATTAAATATAGAAAACAAAATATATTATTATGAAATAAATTTCAGCATTTTTAGAAGATTCCTAATGCAGACTCAAATGGATTACAGAAAAATAGATTTAATTGTTGTATATATAGCGAATGTAATCAATATCATAATATCATTCCTGTTCATGGCTAGGATTTCTGCTTTACCACCCCTGGAACATGCTTTAGGTATCATTAATATAATTTTGGGTTTTAGCCTAGGCTACATTGCAATTATTAACAAAAAGAATCAAAGGGACAAGGGGGGAAGTATATCTTCTGATCCCGATTTTCTTATTTTTCATTGTAGAACTCATTCTTGATTATATCCTCTTAATTACGAGAGAGGAAATGAAAGAATTGAGGAATATCTAAATTAGGATAGAAATAAAGGCAGGATGAAATCATAATTAAATGAATGAAATTAGTGAAGATAATGATGGAATTAAAAACACTATTCAGCCCCGAAAAAATTGGAAATGTAGAAATTAAGAACAGAATTGTCAGGTCGGCTACTTTTGAGCATAGAGCTGAAAAAAATGGATATGCTGGTCAAAAAATAATTGACTTTTATGATGAATTAGCACGTGGTGGAACAGGTTTAATTATCACTGGATTTACTGGAATAGATCCGAGTGCAACAGGAAGCCCATATCAACTTCGATTAGATAATGACTCCTATATTCCAGGACACAAAAAATTAGTTAAAGTAGTTCATGATCAACCAGATGTTAAGTTAGCTATGCAAATTGTTCATATGGGACGGCAAGGTGAGCATCCAAAATTTCCTCCTGTCGCACCTTCTCCGATTCTAGAAAAAACGACAGGTTTAACACCAAAAGAATTAAGTATTGAAGAGATCTATGAATTAATTAAAAAATTTAAAGAAACAGCTATTCGAGCTTATGAATGTGGATATGATATGGTCCAACTCCATGCAGCTCATGGGTATCTTCTAAGTAATTTCGTGTCACCTTATACAAACCAACGTAGGGATGAATTTGGGGGAAGTATTGAAAATATGGCTAAAATCCTTATAGAAATCTTCAATCAAACCAGAGATGAGCTTGGAAAAAAATTCCCCATAACAGTCAAACTCCAAACCCACGATTCAGTACCTGGAGGACTTACATTAGACACGAGTTCAAAAATAGCAGAGATTCTTGCCGATACTGGTTATGATGCGATTGAACCTAGTGGAGGAATTTATGAAAGTCAATTAGCCCATAAAAATCCTTATCCTTGCAAAATGATTAAAACATCTGAGGGTGAAAACTATTTTTTATCCACAGCTAAAATGATAAAACCGCTAATAAATAAAGCAAAATTGATTCTGGTGGGAGGTATAAAAAATCCACTCTCCGCAGAAAAAATACTATATGAAAAACAAGCAGATTTCATCTCAATGTGTCGTCCTTTGATATATGAACCCGATTTACCTAATCGTTGGAAGAATGGTGATATTTCACCAGCAAAATGCATAAGTTGTAATTCTTGCTTAGTAGTAATGAGAAAAGGCCCAGTATATTGCGTTACCAAAAAAAATTTAGAAAAAAAATTGAGAAATATCGAATAACTATGAAGATGATCAATTTCGTGGAAGTTAGGAATTTTTTATTAATTTATTAAAAATTAAGAGCTAAGTTTTTTATAAATTTACCTAAGACCATTAAAGTTCAGGGGATTACTATTGTTAGATTAGTTTTGTAGATATATGTGAAATAATTTACTTTTAATACCAATAATTAAAGAAATCACAATTATCTCAATTTTATTTATTTACTCAAATTGATTCAAATTCTTAAAAGATTTAAGTATTAAACGTTATTCATAATATAAGAAGAAATGTCTAATAATAATTAATAGACTCTCTATGAATAAAGAAATCGCTCTCAAATGGTTTAAACAAGCTAGACATGATTTAGAAATAGCTGAGAAAAATATCTCTATTGGAGGATATGATATTGCAGCATTTCTCTCTCATTAATCTATTGAAAAATTATTAACATCGATTTTTACTCTTGAAGGAAAAAAAATTCCAAAAATTCATTATATTGAGGATTTAGGTAAAAGATTAAATTTATCGAATCAAATCTAGGATAAAGTCATCGATTTGACAGGGGATTATACTATTACTCGATATCCTGATGTTACTGAACAAGTACCATGAAATTTATACTGAGAATATAGCCAAAAGTAAAGTAGAAAAAGCAAAACATATATTTGCTCAATTAGAAAATAGATATAAGGAGTTATTAAAAAATGAAGAATGATAAATTGGTTAAACTTTTTAAAAAGACATTATTACCGCAGATACTTAAAGAATATAACCCCCAAGCAATCATAATTTTCGGATCTCGATTAAAAGGGAATGCTACATTGAATTCTGACTTAGACATAATAATCGTGTCAAAGTTGTTCCAAGAAATTCCATTTATTGAACGAATGCCCTCCTTATTAAAAAAGTTTGATTTTCCTAGACATATTGATTATATCTGTTATACTCCAGAGGAATTTGAAAGAATTAAGAGTGGATCTTCTCTCATCATAGACGCATTAGAATATGGGGAAATAATTTCCCCATATACTTAAAAACAACCTCTAATTAAGCACGCATTAGAACGAATGAGAATCCGCAGCATTAGAAAAGAAGAAATTATTGATACTTTTAATAATCCTGAAAATCCTTTCAAGTATTAAATCTCTTTACTTATAATCTCATCAATGTCCACATTTATGAGGTTTTCATTTGCTTCCTTCCCAATCTTAAGGAGAGTTATAATAATATTACGATTCAGATGCGGATATTCTTTTAATATTTCGTTTATTGAATATTTTAATCCGATTAATTCATAGATTAAAGCAACAGGAATTCTGGTTCCCTTAATGACAGGTTTTCCACCCAGGATTTCCGGATTACTTTCAATAATATCTGACATTTTCTATAATACTATATAGTAAAATATATTTAAATACATATTGAAAAATACTGTAAATAATAGTAAAGTTAAAGCTTTAATTGGTACATCGGGTTGGAGTTATAATCATTGGAAAGGTCCCTTCTATCCAGAAAAATTTCCTAATAATAAAATGCTTAAGCATTATGTAAAGTATTTCGAATCTGTTGAAGTAAATAGTACTTTCTATAGAATCCCCTCAGCAAATACAGTTCAAACATGGATGGAGGAAACTCCTGAAGACTTTATTTTTGCTATAAAAGCAAACCAATTTATTACTCATAGAAAGTATCTTAAGGATGGTCAAGAAACCACTAAAAAATTCTTTGACGTTATTGAAATATTAAAACATAAATTAGGCCCTGTTTTATTCCAACTTCCTCCAAATTGGCACCTT
>JAEOTA010000060.1 GCA_016840085.1 Promethearchaeota archaeon | reverse complement strand
CCGATAACATTAATTACCTCGCTTAAATTAAGATTGGCTTTATAAGCATAAAGAAGAGATTCAACTACGCCTATCATTGTTGATGCTATTAGAATTTGATTGCTCATTTTTGTGTGTTGTCCCGAGCCTGCTTTACCCATGTAAGCAATATTTTTTCCCATTAATTTGAATAATGGTAATACTTTATCATAAATCTCCTTATCTCCGCCTGCCATTATTGCTAAAGTTCCCTCTCGAGCACCAACATCCCCACCAGAAACTGGAGCATCGATAGAATTAATGTTTTTCTTTTTTGCTTCATTATATATCTTTTGAGCTAAGGATGGATCAGAAGTGGTCATATCAACGATAATTGAACCTTTATGACTTCCTTTTAAAATACCATTTTCACCAAGATATACTTCTTCAACATCTTGAGGAAATCCCACGATGGTAACCACAATATCGCTATTTTCAGCAACTTCTTTTGGGTTTGAACACCATTGTGCCCCCCCTTTTATTAATTCTTGAGCTTTCTCCTTCGTTCGGTTATGCACAGATACATGATAACCTGCTTTTAAAATATGAGCACACATGGATTTTCCCATTACGCCTGTACCAACCCAACCAATCTTTTTTTCCATATACTAATAACACCTTCTTAGATTAACTTATCTTTAAAAAATATTGAAAAGCTTTCGTTAATTCAAAATAAATTCAAATATTATATATTTCTTATGTTTTCTCTTACTTAATTTCAAGATTTTTTGTCAATTAATTATTACTTATAGGAATATAGATCTTACTTTTGTGCTAAATGTGTATTTTGCTCTATAAGGTTCGTAATTATAAAAATATATAATTTTGGGCTATTTTTCTCAAATTCCTTCCACGTAAGAAATGAACATGCTTCACGCATCTTAAACTTTCAGTACTAAAATTATCTATTGAGTAAAAAATAAGTTCTCGATTTTTTTTAGCAGCAAGATTGAAAAAATATGGACGTGGTTGGTTTTTTGCGATATATATTATATATTTTTCACTTGAATATATAATCCCCGCTTTTAACAACCGTTCTGCTTTATTTTCTACATTTCCATACTCAAAATCAAATTCTTCAAGAAAAACGGGTCTCAGACGACCCGGTGGAAATATTGTTAATAAACCACCGACCTCAACATGGGCGATTCCAGGACCAATAACATATTCTCCAGGGTTTATAGTATATAAAGCCATATCGCTTTCTCTTTCATGTTCTGCCCACCATGTTATTTTAAATGGGTATTTCTCGTTTTCTTCTGTATCATTATCAAATATAATTATTAAGGTATCGATTTTTCCCATTATTGGTCGTTCGTTTCTTACATAAATTTTTCTCTCAGTTGGCCACTTCCGAATTGTTTCTTTTATATCAATTCCATCCATTAAAGATGATTTGAACTCTTCAACCTTTACATTTTGGTCCTTTAATTTTTTCTGAACTCTCTTACGAATGAACGCAAAATAATCTTCAATAATAATATCTTCTGGTGGCCATGAGACCAAATCTCTTCCGCCATCCCAAAGATCACGCCATTCTCCCTGATATTTTTCTTTTGGTCGTTTTTTCATTGGAAGATCGTCATTTTCTTTATAATATCTGGTATGACGGGGACGTAATTTTATGAATTTTCCTTTAGAAAATGCCCCTTCCATATTCAAATCTAAATCTGGATATTTACCGCTATCATCTTCAAATGGATATTTAGCTGCAATCTCAAGAACCTTCCAAGCGTAATCATCATCCACACAATTCTTAGAAGATACTAATAATTGAAATAATGTGGGGTTTAGTAAATTCTCAGCAATGGATAAGTTCCTACAATATTGAAATAATGTTTTCAGCCTATGCAAGTCTATAAATTCTTTAAATTCTTCTCGGTAAGAATCTCTTGCTTGCAAAAAAATGGGTCTAATTAACTCCTGTTTATCAAATGAATTCAACTTTTGGAAAAAAATTTCTGGGTCTTCATATTTTTCTAATTCTTTTTCAGAATATTTCTCTCTAAATTTTTCCCAGTTGATTGTTATATACGGTATTTCTCTCAGTAAGAATCTAGCAGAATAACCTTTAATATTAAAAATTTCAACATATCTTTGGGGTAATAGATCTTTTTCTACTTCTTTTAATTCTGATTCATTTTCCAAATAATGTTTTATATTTTCCCAATGAGCGAGCCCACAAATAAAAAGAACTCTATTATACATCTTCATTAATTTTATCAAATGGGATGCCATAAATTTTTCACGCTTTTTATCAATTTTTCTTAGCTTCTCGTCCTCTGGTAACTGTTTTTTCTTTTCTTTAATTATTTTAAATACCTCTCTGTAAAAAACTTCAAGTCCAAGCTTTGATAAAGCATAATCATCTGGCAATTGATACGCAAGAGGAGTATAATCTTTAACACTTAAATCAATAAATTCAAGCGTAATTTTATGTTCTTGAGATAATCTAATTCCCTCAATTATTGCATCACCCGGATCTATAGGAATGAAACTCATTGTTTTTGGTTGCATTGTATCTGCATATCCAATAAGAGATAAGTAAGGGAGTCTTTCTACACCTTCTAAAATTTGTTCTTTAATATTATTTGGTAGTTCAACTGCAATTAGATCTGGATAAATTTGATAAAATGCAGTACGAACTAGTTTTGAGAATTCAATTCTTGAATGAAAAACAGGAATAACATAAATATTTTTAAATTTTATGTAAGGTATTTTTATTATTTTCCCCCTTCTATTATAATTTACAAAACTTAATTTCTGAGTTTAAAGAGCATTATCATCTTTTTCATCAAAATCAGATAACTCATTATCATAGAAATCATTATCATCAGAATCTTCTGTATCATGCAACACTTTAAATGAAGATGGCATTGGTTCAGAATCTTTTATTTTCGAAAAAGTAATTAAAATGTCTTTTTCTCTACGTTTCATGTATTCTTCATATTCTCCTTTCGTAAATTTAATAGCCGATTGATCTAGAACGTGAATCATTGAGTCTTTAAAATCTGGAACGGATAATTCATTATAATTTTCATTTTTATATGCCTTCAATTTCATATAATAGCGTAAAATGTTTATCCCATCGCGTACGGTATAGGGTTCATCATGAACATGTGCATTTTGTAAAAATTCAACAGTATATTCCAAAATTTCCTTTTCGGCAAAAGGAAGATTATATTGTAATATCTCTAATTCATCGACTCTTCCGGGGAATTCAATAAAAATTTTTGGTTGTAACCGGCTTGAAATATATTCTGGGATTTCATAAGTGCTTGAATCTTCATTCATTGTAGTGCATAATCTAAAATCTTCATGTGCGTAGATTCTAATACCAGCAATTATTGATTCCACATAACGTCTGCGGTCCATTAATGGAGCTATTGAAGCCCAACACTTCTCTGACATTCGATTTCCCTCATCTAATACACAAACACCCCCCTTTATCATTGCTGAAACTAAAGAACTTGCATGGTATTCTATCTCATTTTTTGCGGCAATGATAGGGGTTATAATAAGATCTTCTGGTCTTACGTCCATTGACGCTTGAAACAAATAAACTGGTTTTTTCAATGATCTTCCAGCAGCATATGCCAAGGTAGTTTT
>JAEOTA010000059.1 GCA_016840085.1 Promethearchaeota archaeon | reverse complement strand
GAAATTAAGGCTGACTTAATTATTTCGAGTGGAAAATGCTCATTATCACGAAATTGGAAATTATTTATAATCCAATCATTTTGCCATCACTGAATTTTTTAACTAACCTTTCTTTTTTCTTTAAATAATTAGAATAAAAAATAATAGCAAAATGATTGTAATATAAAAGAATGAATAAAAATGGAGCAAATAGGAAAATCATTCATTATAGTTGTTGATCCCCCTTCATTTAACATAAAGCAAAATAAAGTGACCTATGATGATTTTGGGTTTGTTATTAGTAGTCAATCCCAATTTTTGAGAGATAAAATGGTACAACTATGTAAAAAATGCCATAAAATACGGATGAATCACTTCAGTCCGAAAATTCTTACTGAAATTAGAAGAAACATAAACGAGTTAAGAAGAAAGAAAATAAAAACAGATGTTGAGACGTTACAGCTGGTTGCTACTTTTTTTGATATTGCTTATTATACCGCGGTCTCTCACGATAAAAATGCTCATTTTAAAAGTTTTTCTACTATAGTAGGTACGGTAATTCATTATTTCTTATACGTTGGGTCTAAAGTATATAATAGTATAACAATTCTTGAAAAAATCCAGCAAAAGATTGAAATAAGTAAAGGTGAAGGAAATCCAGGTTCATATTTTGAACTTATAAGTATAAAAAATTAAATTTCTCATATAAATTTCATACCTTTATTTCTTTATATCGATCTAATCTCCTATTTAAATAAGCACTTTATATATAAAGAAACATAACTTTTATGATTAACAACATTATTATGGTATCTTTTTCTTGTGATGACTGGATAAAAACTTACTGCTCTACTCCAATCTCCGCTGGGAGCAAATAGTATTCTTCTACGAATTCTTGTTGAAAATCTATCAAATTATTTGCTCAAAAACATGGGCTTGGATATTAATTTTGATTAATATTTTCTTTGGCATCATTGGAATCTTGTACTATAAATTATATAAAGCAATATCTCATCCACGAAATAAATAGAATTTTAAAAAATATAGAAGAATTATAAAATATGATAACGGTGGAGTAATGCTTTGAAAATACTCAAAATAGGTAAAGAAATTGCTAGAAAAAAAGAAAAAAAATGGAAGAAAAAAGCAAACGAATATGTTTTGAAAATAAGGATGTATAAATTTCTCGGAAAAAATTAAGCGCTCGCTTTCGAATGTATCGTTTTAATCATCTCCCATGTTTTGTAACCTAATATGCTCTCCTTATTATTTAAGATTTACTTCATTTGCATACTTGTCCAATATACCAATACTTTCACTCTTGAAACCCATACACCATCACAATCGTACGCGAATGTTCTTAATCCTGTCCTCATAGCATCTATTTGAGCATCTGTCCACCAACCATCTATATCAAATGAATACCAAAAATATACATTATCATAGACATACTGATCGCTATTATGCCATATAGCAGCTACTTTCATTCTCATTCTTACAACAACCCCTTCTGATTCTACGCATCGGGCATACATATAAAATTTAAGTTTATAGGCATGAAAATTACCTAAAGATCCATCATCCATGTTGAGCTTACACTCCGCCCCAAAGAGGGCTGCTGTATAGATATATTTTGATTCTGATTGATCTGCTACGCATCCATGAATCGTAATTCCCCCGACCGCCATCCAAGAGAGATTACTATGTGTACCATTAGGGTATATATAGAATGAACCACTATACCCTTTTACATTAATCAGAAAAGGAATCCTTACGAGAGTAACAAGTAAGACCGAAAGTATTAGTAAATTTTTTTTATTTTTCATATATTTTTTTACCTCGTTTTTTATTGTTGTTGTTTGTAGTTAGATTTGGGTTTTGCCGAACTTTAGGAATTCTTAGAGTTTTTCGGCTTATTAACAAGATTTTTTTTAATAAATCCCGCTGTTTGAACCATATCCTTCTCTTCATTGATAAAAAGTAGGAAATCTTCTTTTTGTAGAAAAGCTCTTGTTAATTGTTCACCATCCAGTTCTATTCCTATCTTCATAAGAGTAGCAATAAATTTCAAATTTAAAATTCAATTAGGTCTTATAATGAAAAAAATTTCTTTAGCTAATTTGGATTGTAAAGAAAGGTTAAAGAAAGTAAAAGAAATTCATCCCATTTTGATATTTTTTATTTGCTATCGAGGTAGACCTAATAAATATCCTATTGATAGCAGGATTTTAGATATTCAAGAAGATTGTAAAGTATTATCTAAAAAATTATCTAAAAAATTTAGTTATAACTACTATTATTATTATGCTTTCCAACCTAATATTAATTTATGGTATATTAGCTAAAATTCATAAAACAGGATTAAGTTAATTGTTTTTAATAAACATTTATTTTTTAAATCGTATTAGGCCTTTCTTTATTTTATCTAATTGCGGGTAAGAAGTTGAACCCCTATGAGTTTTTTGACAAAATAGATAAGGTGATAATTAGATTGGATAAAAAAATTAATTAATTCATATAATATTTAATAAGATTGGAAGTATAAAAGAAGAAGAAATGAGAGAAGTAATTGATAAATTACTACTAAATTAACCAAAGAGATAGATTGGACCTGGAGTTATAAGAAAATCTATAAATTTATATAAAATAAATAAGTAATCGGCATAATAAAGGTATGAAGAGGTTTCCATGAAATTTAAACTCCTCTACCGGAATTTCAAATTCGGAAAACAAATTTAAAATAAGTAGAACCGTTATGATTTTGTTAGTTTGAGGAAATTCTCGAAAATAACTTGAATAATAATTTTCAACTTGAGAAATTTTTTTTTATAAATCATTGGGTATATTCAATTATTTATAACCATTGAACATTTATAAACATCTTAACATTAGTTTATAACATTAAAGTTCTTCATAGTATCGAGATCCTAACCATATCTTTCTCCATTTTCTAATATAGACAGATTATTATTTAGTTGTATTTATGACAAAAGTGTTAAATATATTTCTATCAATAATAATTATAATCCAAGTATTTTTTTGGTAAATTTAAAATTAAAAAAAGGAATTTTAATATGCCAATTATAGGAACAGGAATTAATTATTCAACTGGAGCCCCTCTATTTGAATTTATAGAGGAAAAAATCTTTATAAAACAGATCCTGGAATCACTCCGCCAGAATGCTGAAGAGATCCAAAATCTGACACGAGCAAGTTCAATTTCAAAGGTATTTCTTGGTGAGATGGAACGTAGAGTTTTAGATTTCGGAGATCCTATTAATGCTGGCTGGACATATTTAGTAAATGAGGATAATCCAAATCTTGATGAAATAATCCAAATTATTCAACCGCTCGCAGAGCATCGTGGTATGAAAGATCCGAAAACCCCACTTTTCTTTCATAATGAACCTCCGGATGAGTGGACTGATTGGTTGCAGGAAAACTATTTTGCACCAGAGTTGGAAATGAAAAAAGTTCCGCATTACATCCTTATTGTGGGAGGTCCAGATCTTATACCGTTTCATTTTCAACCTTTATTAGATAGTGCTGCTTCGGTAGGTCGCGTAGATTTTGATTCAATGGAAGATTTAAAGACCTATATCAAAAAAATTATCCGTTTAGAAAAAGCACCATCTCCTATAGTTTCACGAGATACAATCGTTTTTGCTACTAATCATGGTGTTGATACTCGTGGAAGACTTGATGCAACGTATTTCAGTCATCATTATATGGCAAAACCTCTTGCTGATCATATTCTTAACCAATGTGGATTTAATACCCATTCAATTATGGCTGATAAAGCAACAAAAGCGAATTTACTTGAAGTTCTGCGTAAATTTAAGCCCGCTTTAATTTTTACAGCTAGTCATGGATTAGCAGCACCAAACGAAAGTATAGAATTACAAAAGCAATTGAATGGAGCAATATGTTGTCAGCAAATTGATATTGAACCGATTGATCAACGACTATTCACAGCTAATGATGTCCCTATTAATGAATCTTTTCTTGAAGGATCAATTTTTTTTCAATTCGCTTGTTTTGGGTATGGCACCCCTGCAGAGAGTGATTTTATGCATTGGTTTAATAATCCTACTCTAAATGCTAAAGAAGATTTTATCGCAGCATTACCAAAAATATTGCTTGCTCATCCTAGAGGGCCTTTAGCCTTCATTGGTCATGTAGATACAGCATGGTTGCATGGTTTTGATGATCCTAATAATCCTCATATCTTGGAGCGATGGCATCCTCGAATCGCACCTTTCGTTAAAATGATAAACATGTTACTTGCAGTTCAGCCAATTGGTCTGGCAATGGCAGACATGAACAAATGCTATGATCTTGGAAATGCTCAGCTTACCAGTACTTTTGATCGGTTAAAGAGGGGGAAGATCCAAATGACAAAGGATTTTCAAATTAGATTGGCGAACGCTTTCATTTATCGCAGTGATGCTCAGAATTATATGATTTTTGGAGATCCAGCTGTTAGACTTCGAATTCCATATCAATAATGAATCTATTTATTGAAAAAGGAAGTCTGTATCATGAGTGAAAAAGAAGAAAATAGACTAAAAGTTCCCTCCAAATTTAATCTGCTAATAAAAATGACGCAATATCAAAGTAAATGTCTTAATCTACTTACAAATGCGGAGATTTATAATAAAAAAGGGGAATTGGATTTAGCTAGAAAAGAATACGATAAATTAATCTCTGTTTCCAAGGAACTCCTTCAGATTTCATTAAAATATAATCAATATTATGAAAATCCCATAGATATTCCCCCAATTGTTAGACCTTTATTAGACGCAATGTTTACGCAGGCTGATATCTTAGAATTTTTAGGAAATTTAAAACTAGCCGAAGAATTACGAAATGAAGCTTTAAAATTTTCTTATAAGTATCTTCCGGAATTTGATTCAGCAGACAGAAGACGTGCATTAGCTAGTTCCTTAACCACCCAAGGTCGTTTTAATGAAGCTCTTATAGCTCTGATGGATAGTAGAGATTTTTTCCGAAATGAGGGTGATTATATTAAATTAGCCAGAATAACAATTGATATTGTTGATATTTTAAATTGGTTAGGTGATTATAATCGGGCTCTTTCAGAGTTAAAACGTGTTGTGAAAATTATTTCACCCAATGTCTCAGATGTTAAATCAATACAAAAGGATCTTTTCTCATCCCCACTTGAGACAATAACTAAGATAGTGGCAGGTACAGGAGATCATAAAAAATTACAGGATGGAATGGAAATGCACCGCATATTAATAGAAATCGATTATTATCTAGGGCTAATTAATAAATCCTTAGGAAATTTTAATGAGGCTGAAAAATATTTTAGGAAGGTCTTACCTAAATATGAAAATTTAGGGGTAGGTCCAGCAATAGAGTATCAATTAGCATCTATTTTAGTTGAAAAAGGAAAATATAAAGAAGCATTAGAATATACTAAACGTCTTGAACCTTTTTTTTATAGAGATGGTCGTCTTCGGGCAAAACTAGCTGCTCTTTTAAAAATTCAAGCTGATTCATTGCTGAATCTAGACAAAACAGGTGAAGCTTTAAGTAAAATACAAAAAGCAATTGAATATCTTAATGTTTTCTATGATCCAGATCTTCTTTGGAGATTACAATGGTTACTTGGTAATGCGTTATATGCATCTCCTCAAACAGAGAAGGCATTAGAAGCTTATTCTTTGGCAGTAAATACAGTAAGTAATATCCGTAAAAGTCCACTTGGATATCGACTTGATAGTACTTATTTAAAAAATAAAATTGAACTTTTTGAGAAAACAATCGAATTATCTTGTAAGAGCAGTTTAGCTGAAAAATGCTGTGAATTCATGGAATTGATTAAGTCACGAATCTTGACTACTGTTCTTAGTATTCCACTTAATCCCCAAAAAGAAAGTTCGAATAAACTTGAAAACCAAATTGATGCGTTAACTCAAGAAATTGATGCCTTGGAATATTTTGGATATAAAAATGGATTTACTGAAGCTCTTCAGAGAAAAAGAGATTCAATACTAACAAAACGTACTGCTCTATTAGAGCGGATTCGATTCTCTGATTCACGATGGCGAAAAATGACAGAACCTGCACCTTTTGATTATGATAAGCTGATCAAAATCCTTTTAGATAGGGAACAGGCTGCTCTTAACTTATTTTATCTTCATGATGTAATTATAGCAGTGTTAATTAAAGATGGTAAAAGTATTGTCAATGAAGTTAAATTATCTTTGGAAATAAAATCCAAATTGAGAGATTATCAAGATAATTTGCAAAAAACAGAATGGCATCCGATCTTATATGACTTATCAGCTAGATTTGATATAAAAGCAAACCATCTTATTCCATCAGATCTTTTATCACAAGCAATTAAAGCCAAAAGTCTTATAATAGCGCCTCATGGCTTTTTACATTTAATTCCCTGGGCGGGTTTAATTTTCAATGGTAAAAGGTTGTTTGAATATTGCCCAATTGGCGTACTTCCAAACTTAAGCTGTATTCTTTACTTAGATGTAGATTTCTCAACTACACCAAAAGTCGCACTAATAGGACCACCAGATTATGAGGATTTTCCTCTTTTGGATGATCCAAGAGCTTCTACAGAAGCTATCAATGATATTAAAGAGGTTTACTCCAAAAATGAGGGGATCATAGGTTCACCGATAGTTGGAAAAAAAGTAACTAATAGAGAATTTTGGAAATTAGCAAAACACCAAGATTCCGATGGTGGAATACTACACATTGCATGTCATGGAACTTTTGAACCCAATGATCCAATGTATTCAGGTTTACTTTTAACTGATTCCAAGATTGATGCTTCAGAAATTGCTCGAACGTCCCTCAAATATGATGAGGTTATTTTAAGTGCATGTAGTTCAGGACAACGTCCGATACAGGTCCATGATATAAAACTCATTGGAGATGAAATTTTAGGAATGCCTAGTGCTTTTTTGGAGTCAGGTGTTAAGTCTGTTTTGGTGAGCATACCAAAAGCTCATGATCTTACTGCTTATGCTTTTATGACACGTTACCATGAGTATCGTTCTGAAGGAAAAACACCATTAATAGCATTGCAGGAAACTCAAAAAGCGATTCTCTCAGAAGCAATATACCCACCTTATCTCTGGATTGGATTTGCAATATACGGCTGTCATTAACCTATTTAGCGTGCTACTCTCAATAAAACGAATGTGTAGTGTGGAAAGAGAAGCTTCTGATTCAAGGGTTCTAGACGTTTCAATAACTCATTACTAATATTACTTCATTTTAGGAATTTATTAAAGAATTAGAAAAAATTGGTTTTGGAACAGCTGAAAGGAAAAATGTTCCTTTTTATTTCCCCATTTAATAAAATTGTTAAAATCCAATAATTTGTAATCCTTAACTAGTTCAGAAGTAATCTTTTCACTTATTGTATGAATTAAAAAGTTAAGGATAGATCATTTTAAAATTCAAATCATATTTCATTCTAATAATAAGACAGTTAAAGGAAAATTAAAATAAAAAAGATACAATTATCAGTATTATTTGCATTGATCAACTAATGTCTTTTAACCATTCTATAAACGATTTCTCTTTAGGTATATTATACTTTTCTTTTATTAAATAAGGTTTTGGCATCTGACGATATCTTATAAATGGATCTTTATATTTATTTTTTTCAAGTATTAAATTTTCAAATCTTAAATAAGGTTCTCGAATATAGGGATACCAATCAAGGTGATTAAATAAATTTTTTGGGATAATATCTTGTTTTTCTATTTTTCTTTTTAACTTTTCAAGATTATTCTTTCGGATAGTAAAATCATTGTTATAGTCGTAATCTTCATAAAGATACTTATTATTTCTTAGAAATTTAAAATCTTCTTCCAATTGTTTAAAGGTTTTTTGGACTATCTCTAAACAATGTTTTTTCTCCTCTTCTTTTAAATTTTCATTGTATGTTATACTACCTAATCCCTGAAAATACAGATTTTTTTCAGTTACGTCTTTCAAAATAGAGTCTCTAACTTCTTCATCTAACCATGAATGAAAATATGACTTTATCAGTGTTCATTATTAATCAAAACTCAAAATAATTGAATTTTAAATATTGACTAATATAAGTTTGAATCCTTTTAAAGAAGTATTAGTAAACATCCTCGCTGAAGTGTCATAACCAGATGTTATATACATAGACAAGTTAAATGGTGCTGGGAAATAAATATAGTCTATACTGAATCGTATAATACAAAAATTTTGTTGGTTTAGTTACTTTTGATTCTCTTTTTTCTTTCCTTTTCTTACAAAAATTAGTTAAAATTGATCATTTTGGACATCAAAGTAAAGGTTTAAATTTTATTCTCTCTAAATATTCAATAAAGAAAAATAAAGATTATTCCTAAATGTTTGAATATTTGAATGCATCTATAAAAATAGGGAAGAGAAATTTATTCAAAGATAATGTGAGCTATACATTGGATTTCGCCCTCTATTAAACTCTATTGAGTTTAACTTCTCCCTGATTTTTTTTATTGCTCAAATTTCTTTTCTCTTCCCTTCTCTTTATGTCAGAATTTAGATAAATAACAAAAATTAAATTTAAATAAATCGGGATATGGGATTAATATATTCTCCATACTACTTTTTGGAAATTTATTTTATAACTGTGT
>JAEOTA010000058.1 GCA_016840085.1 Promethearchaeota archaeon | reverse complement strand
GAAATTAAGGCTGACTTAATTATTTCGAGTGGAAAATGCTCATTATCACGAAATTGGAAATTATTTATAATCCAATCATTTTGCCATCACTGAATTTTTTAACTAACCTTTCTTTTTTCTTTAAATATTCCAAATTTAACTATCACAAAAAAGTTTAAAAATAAAATAAGTTACATTTTTGTAATAGGAAAGATAAAACCCAAATCCATGACTCCTATCAGACACCCTGGATTTTTGTCTTTTGGTAGTGTAGATTCTTACACTCTGATTTCGCCCTCCTCCCCCTATGTTAGTTTGGACCTTCTATTAGGTCTTGCTGATAGGAGTCACCTTTTTATTAGTTCTTTGTAGTTTGAGATTTTCATTTAAATAATAAGGAACTTATTAAGATATAAGACAAAAAAAATCAATGGTAAAATTCTGAAGATATATTTCATTTTTAGGGTGTTAAATGAATTAATCCTAGATGAGTATATATTAAGTATTGACAATAAATATGAAGTATTTGAATCCTATGAAACAGTAAAGGATACAAAAATAAGGAAAAAATTAGATAACGTAATAAAAGAAAAAGAAAAAATTTATGAAAATTATTATATAGAGGAAATATAAAATGAGTGAAGAATTATTTATTATAGAAATGTACGATGCTATGAGTAAAAGGAAATACCAAGTACCCCCAGATGTTATTGTAACAGAAGAAAATATCTTATTAGTGTTGCACGATATGTTGCATGACATGTGCGATGAAGGAGATCAATTAACAATAACTTTAATTAAAGATTGGAGTATGGATGGAAAACCTAAAGTTATAGCAAAAGCTCATAAATATCTAAATGAAGGGAAAGGGCATTGGATAAAAAAATATTTAGGCGAAGAATAATCTGGGTCTAAATATATTTCTGGGTTTAAAGATGATCAAATTTCAAAATTAAGGTCTTCAAATCCGCTGTACTTATCAAGGATTGCAGTACATTCTGATAGAAAAATATTGTAGAATTTATGAGAATTTTTCTTTTAAGATTTCAATAAATTTCTGATAATTGCCAATTGGTTTAAAATCGATTTCCTTTCTCAGCACATCTTGAACAATATTTGATCCTATCATCATTGCACATCCTAAACACAGACAGAAATCAGTCCTGTTTAGGTTATCAATAATCCATCCATACATATATTCAAAAATAGCTGGTTCGCCACAATTAATACATTTCAGATCTTTTTCTTTACCATCTTCTCTAGGAAGTAAATCACCCATAAAAAGAAGATAAATTGCTTAATATTTAAATATTACTTTGAAGTTAGATTAGAAATAACTTATTAAGGATTTTTAATAATATTGTTTTATGTTTTTTCATATATATTTCCTTTAGATTAATTTTTTAGCTTAAAATTTAAATATCTGGAGAAATAAAGCTATATATGCTAATTTAATTAAATAAAATGGTGATATTAAGTAAATGAGTTATTTTGTAAAATATTTTAACAGGCATCAAGGAATTCCTTCAATTTACTGCTCTCTCTAAATAAGCGTTTAAAACTTTCAAAATCTCGGAATCTATATTATAAGACCATATAACGAAAAGTGGGTTAAAAAAAATGAACCGACAGTGCCTTCTAAAAAGCCTTCTAGTTATAAAATCTTCTTTATTATGTGTATTTTGTGTATATTATCTTTTATGGTTATTATGATTATAATGTATTTAATGAGATATGACGTGCCACCTTCAAAAATATGGATCTATGTAGTAGTGTTAATATTAGGATTTTTGATATTTTTATCCCCATTCATATCATGTTGGTACATATTTAGTAAAGATAGATTGATAAATAAGAAGGTTAATGCTATCATTTGAGCAAATATTTTAGTATTATTTTGCCTATATTAGTCCTGAAAATTTAGTTGAATAAGTTTGTAAGAATTTTATTCAATAAAATCCCCTTTTAATCAAATTAACAGTTCACTATTTTATTCTATTTTTCACTTTAGCTTTTGAGTTATCATGGTGGACAAGTATTAAAAAATTACATTCATCGGATGGCTTTTTAAAAGAAATGGCACCAAAGGGATTTCAATTTAGAAGAAAACAAAGTAGTAATTTAGGAATCTCAAATTTTGATATTATTCAATAAACTAGTTTTAATAACACTATCTTATTTTTCGATAAAATTTTATACCTTCAAGAGTAATAAAAGAAGTAATTTCTTTATTCTTTTCTAATTCGTTTAATTTATTTTCTAAATAGGCTTTTTCATATTGATTCTTGATATTCAATTTTAAGTGAATTTCTTTACAAGTTAAAGACTCTTTTGATAAAACATCCAATATCTCTTTATCAGCAATAAAGAAAAAGTGTTTTTGTCTCGATTTAAGGTTGTTATTATTACATAAAGACTGATTCCCTTTAATAATAGATTTTTCTAGTGAATTAAATTTTTTATTCTTTTGAGGAACTATCATACCTACACACCGCCGTAGTTCTTTTGCTCTTTTTCTTAATGTTACTGCTGAGATGTGTGAGATATTACAAATCTCCTGTTGAGTCTTTCTTTCACCTAATATATTTGAAGCAATATAAATAGCTCCTGCTGCAAATCCTCTAGGATCTTTTCCTTGAATATCAGAACTTTTTTGTTTAGCTATTTCAAGAATCTTTTCAGCGTTATTACTAACATCGTTTGATAAGTTTAAGTTCTTCACAAAATTCTCAAGATAAAACTTCGGGTCATAATTTGATACTATTAAATCTAATTTAGGTAAGATTTCATTTCTTATTAGTTTGATACAGTTATATAATCGTTTTTTTTTAATTTTTAATGTCTTAACAAAATAATCTATAGGAATTGGTTTTTTCTTTATATGAAAAACAAGAATAACAGAAGCTGCGACAAAATCATTAATTCCACGCCCCTTTAGTAAATTTTCTTTATTGCATGATGAAAAAATTCTAAATACTTCCTCAAAATAATCTTCTGGTATTTCAATATTTTTTTGTATATCTAATAAAAACAAAAATCCCAGTCTTAGAGATCTTTTATAAACTGATAACCTAAATTCTCTTAAAATTTTATTTGAAGAGACAATAATTTCATGATTTATTGTTGGTTTTCTGTAAACTTTTGATTCAATTATTTTATATCCAGTTTCTTTCCAAATAGTTAATTTTTGGATACATTCACTACATTCCTGATTATATGATCTATGTTCTTGGCATCTTGGTAAACCAAAATTGTCTTTTACATGAATAAAGACGCTTGTTTCATTCATATTAAATGCTTCTGCTATACCTGAAAAGTTTTTATCCACATACAAATGTTCAAGAATATAATCATCTATTTTCTTATCAAAATATTTTTTTGGTGTATATATTCTGCAAGAATGAGCAGTAAGGTTTTGCATTTCAATTTCAAGCATTTTTATTCTACTTGAAAGAATAGATTTATATTTTTGTTGAATTTCTACTGGACTTCCTTCTAAAAGATCAAAAAAATTCTTCTTTATTTTTTTTTTCTTATTTATTATATAAACAGGTTTTCTATCTTCAAAATATCTAAAATAATAATAATTATCATTATCTTGTATAAAAAATACATAATTATCTATTAGATTAAATACCTTAGTTTCACCATTAAATTTAGTTTTTAATGGCTTATAATCAGAATCTAATAATACTGGTTTATAAGTAAAATTTGTAGATAAATCAACTCGAAAGAGTTCTTTATTATTAATAAGCAATACAAATTTTTGGTTTGAATATGTTATAATATCCTCAATTTCACCGTTAAAATTTATACAATCAATTTTTTGTCCATATTCCAATGAATAACGATAAATTTTATTAAAAGTCCATATGGAAAGAACTTGGAAATGAAGTGAAATATCAAAAATAGGGTCACAAAGATTAATATCTAAAGGGATTTCAAAAACAATATTTTCAAGGTTAAAATCCTCGTAGGTATCTATCTGAAATAATATAATAGATTTTCTATCTATCGCTACAATCAATGAATGTCCATTATACTCAGGAAAAAAAACCTTAATATAATCCGCATTTATTGGAATTTCAAATATTTTATTTTTTTCAAACAAAAAGACCCAATAAGCATCAAACTCTTTGCTTATGTCATTTGAAATAATTATTCCTATTAATGAATTTTTATAATAAAGTGGATAAAAAAGATGAGAATTTAAAAATATATCTTTATATTTTGAAAGATGAATAACTTCATGAGTTTCTTCAAAATGTATTGTATCTTCTTTTAAATCAACTACAATTGTAGTTGTATATATTTTACCGTTAGAAAAAAAAATAATTAATTCATTTTCTTTTTTGCCTGTAGTTATATTTATAGCGTTGTTATTTGGACATAAATCTTGAAGATAATTTTCATTGATTTTTAATTTTCTTAATAACTTATAAGATTTTTTTTCAAAAAGAAGAATTTCAAATGGATCCTCTTCTATAGGGCGAATTTTTACACATAAATTATTTTTTGGAAAAATTGAGAATCTAAAGATTGTTTCTGGTTCTTCGTTAAATTCATTTAAAAGGTCTGCTAATTTGTATTGAGAGAAATCTTTCAACAATCCTTCACTTTATTAATTTTAAGGATTTTTTTAAATCTAAAGAATACATAAAAAAAAGGTTATATAATGTTGATGATCTCTTGTGAAGTTAAAAGCTGTTTCGTACGATTAAATGGTGAATGTCTTGCCACTATTAGATAAGGAATCTCATTAGAAAGAAAATTAAGAATGTCTTTAAATCTAGTATCATCCATTTCTGAAGTAACCTCATCAATTAAAAAAATTGGAATTTCAGGAATTATTGTTTGTTTTACAATAAAACTAATAATTATTGAAATTAAAGCTCTTTCTGCAGCACTCATTTTTTTAAGATTGGTATAACTTTTATCTATTCTTTGTATATCTAATTTAAAATGTTCAGGATCAAGAGTAATTCTCTGAAGTTCAGCTAATTCCAGTAATTTAAAATATTCTTCTAAATTGTTATTAATATTTCTTACCATTTCTTTCCTTATTCTTTCAACTCTGTTTTGGTAATAATCTGTGATTTTTTCTGCTACAAAATAGCGTTTTTCTGCTTTTAATAATTCCAAATTGTTCTCCATGTATTCATTAATCTTTAATTCTAATCGTGTTATTTCTAAATTTAAATCCGTTATAGAATTATTTAATTTATCAATTTCTTTTTTCAATTCAGGATTTAGATTTTTCTTAAGCTCTTCTTCTTTTTCAAAGATACTTTTTTCTGTTTCTTTTAACTCTTCTTCTAATTTGTCTTCACTTTCTTTTAATTTTTTTACAGATTTATCTACTTCTTGAAATTGTTTCATGAATTTATCTATATTATTACTAATTTCTTCTGGAAGGTATTTTATTGTGTGTTCTAATTCTTTAACTTTATTTTGTGCGATCTTCTTTTCATTTTCTGTTGTTTTTTTACTTCTTTCTAATTTTAATTCTTTCTCAAGAATGCTTTTTAATTCTTTTTCATTATCATTTAGCATTTGAGCATTTTTTATCTTATCAATATCACTTTCACATAGAGGACATATCGATCTATCTTTTAATTTTCCTAATCTATCGATGTTATATGATTTTTCTCTTTTATCATTAGCTAAATTTTTAATTTCATTTTTAACTTTAGTAATTTTATTATCTTTCTTTAATAATTTATCTTCCCACTCTTTCCTTTCAATTTGAAGGATTTCTCGCTCTGACTCTATGTTTTTTAATTCATTATCTAGGTTTTTGATTTCTTCATCTAATTCTTCATAATCTTTAAGAAGCTTGGGTCTTGTATGGTTTTTTATCTCTAATATTTCGTTATTTAATTTCTTTTTGGTTTCTTCTAATTGTTTAATTTCTTTCGGTAGCTCTTTAGATAAACGCTCACTCTTCTTAATTTTAGGATCACTAATAATTTCCTGCTTTCTTTTTTGGTTTTTTATCAATATATCCTTTTTTTCATTAACTAAATCCTTAATTGGTTTAATATCTTGATTTTGTTTTTGTTTTAGGTCATCAAGTTTATCCTCAATATTGTGAAGAATCTCTTGAGATTTAACAAAAACAGTATGAAAAATATTCACATTAGTTATATCTAAAAACCAATTTTCAATCATTATATCATTAGCAGTTTGAATAGATTGATTAATTTTTGAATTTTCTCGCAAGAAAATTAGATCATAAAATAAGTCCGTAATAAATTCAGGCTGTATGTCTGTTTTAGTTAATTGGATTCCTTTTGAAATATCTCTGATTAATTTTACTTCAGATTTTTTACCTTTTTCATCAACTAACCTAACATAACCACTTACTTCATTATCAGTTAAAAATCCATCTAATTCTGATTTAGATATACTTTCATTACCTATTATTAAAAAAATTGATTTTAAAAGACTTGATTTACCTGTGGCATTTGGAGCTTGGAGGAGATTCAATCCTTCTTTAAAGTTGAATTCATGTTTTCCTCTCAATCCACCTATATTTAACAATTCAATCTTCAATGGCATCGTCAATCACCTTTTTAAGATAGGATTCAAGCTTATCCATAGGGAATTTTTTTTTATTTTGAAACATACTTAATATTTCTGCATCTAATTTCTTAAAATCAATATCAATTTGATCTTCATTCAAATCATTCATTTTTAATTAAATCCTCTAACATATAATTTAAATCTCCTTCAGATACATTATTATATAGAACTAATAGTTCTAAAAAAGGTTTAGGAAAATTTGACTTTAAGTGATGGTTAATTTTATATATTGTTAGATACTCTCCAAAATTTTCAATAGTTTTTAATAATGCTTTAAGACCATTAACCGATATATTGATCTTAATCCACTGATAATAGATTTTACCTCCCCTTCCTTTTGTTTCATTTAGAATAATTATATCTTTTTCAAATTCATTTTTCAATTCTTTCAAAAATTTTTTATCATATTCATTAAACCTTAGTGGTTCAATCAAAATTCCTTCCCAATTAGAAAAATTTAATGTCATTACCAATCATCTTCTATAATATTAGTTATATAATAATCATAGACTTTTTTTTCAACATCCCTGAAGGTCTTATATTTAATAGGGTTATTTTTAATTTCATCTTCTAACTTTTTTATTTCTCCTGAGTTAAAGTTCAAATCAAAACCCATTTGTTTTAGTTTTTCACACAAAATATCAATAGGAACTTGTGGAAATTCAATAGAATAGATTCGATCAATGACTGCTTTATCCATTAAATCTAACCGATTTGTAGTTAAAATTACACATATTTCTGAGGTATCAAGATTATCTAATTCATGGAAAAAAACATTAATTTGTCCGATATACCATGCTTCAAGCTTATTTCCATAATCTCGAGTAATGAATAATCCATCTGCATCATCAAAAATTAATACACTAAAGTCAATTCCTTGATTTTTTGAATTAATAGCATCAACAAAAACTTTATGAATATGAGCTTCTGTTTCGCCATATCTAGCATGAGCTAATGTAGAACAATCTAATATCTGATAATACTTATTATAATCTTTCGGATTACTTATTCCTCCGAAATTTAGAGCAACATATCTTCCAATTTCTATTGCTAATGTTGTTTTTCCTGTACCAGGAACACCATGAAAAAGAAAGCCTTTTATCCCATTTTTTATTAAATTGTTATGCTGATATTTTATAATTTTAGTAACTTTATTAAAAGTCTTAATATACCATTTACCTACTATTTTTATTGACATTTAATTACCTTAAGTTTTACCAAATACTAATTTATTTGAAATTTCTTAAATAAAAAAAAAATTAATTTGTTGTTTTTACTTTTTCTTTTACTTTTATACGATTTTTTACTTTCTCATTAACCTTTTCAAGAACGTTTGCCCATGGTGCTGAAATTACCATAACAGATTCATTATGAGATATTTCTGAATCAACAAAAAATGCATCTCGTTTAAATAGTTCAACTAATTTTGATCTCCATGAACTTCCATATGTCTTCATTTCGTCCAATTCAGCGACTTTTTCACGAGGTATTTTTAATCCTTTCAATTCTTCAATAGGTATTACATAATTATCATATTCTTCTTTCTTTATTTCTTGGTGAGCTGATTCAAAGTGTTCGTATAGTTTATAGCGAAAATCAGTTAATTCATTACAAAGATTACATCTATAGCTAGTAGTCTCAATGACTTTGGAAATTTCTTTTATTTTTCCATTATCTCTATCATAACCATATTTTAATGCTAATTTCATTAATTTTCTTCTTACTGTATCCTTAAAAGTAGTTCTAGCCTCAATTCCAAAACCAATCCTACCATCAATTAATCTCAAAATTTTACCGATACTTTCGAATCGTCCTGTTTCTAATGTGTTTTTAAGATGATTTTTCATTAAGTTATCTATAAAACCACCAAGTTTCATAATTTTTTTCTCGCTACCATCAATTTCCTTATTTTCTGGTGTGGTTAATAGATTCCACTCTACAAATTTAGGAATAATATCTTCTTCTAAATCAACTTCTTTATAAGTCCATTCATCGAGAAGATCATCCAGAATTATTACTTTCTTTTTGTCTAAATAAGCTTTTAGTATATAATTTTCCAACCATCTATAAGGGAAAGCAGTTTTTTTCTGATAATTGAATGCTTCATAATCAATTAAAACTCTTTGATTATCTTTATCTTCCAAATCAGAAGTTAATTCAATTTCAAATTCCCTCAAAAAAATACAATCTTCGCACAATTCAAGGTTAATATTTGAAATAGAGTCATACCAAGTATATAAGTTCCTTTTTCTGAGATTACAACCAGGGCATTTTTTAATTTCGGACATTTCAATTTCACTATTTTCTTTTATCATACTCATTATAGTGACCACCTTAATAAAAGTTGTTTTACATAAATTTTTATTTGCGAACATAGATCTTCGTGTTTGCAATATAAAAAGTATGTTTACACACTCTTTTAAATCTTTGCTATTAGATATTTTTTAAGGTAATAATAACCCAGTAAATTTTGTCGAAATTTGAATAAATGGTGTAATTTTAGATTTCTTGGTCTTAATAATATTCTATTAATAATAAAGGATTTTTTATTAGTTATCATAGAATGATTAACCTTTATTCTATGATTTTAAGAAAAATGCATATTATAGAGAAGAATAACCATTTAAAGGACTTATATGAGCAATTTGACTTTTTGAAAACGCAAATAAAGAATTATAAGCGATTAGATAGAAATTCGATATTGCGTTTAATTAAAGAAGAGAAGGAGTATTTTCAAAATCTTAAAATGAATATAAATGAAGAATTTAATAATAATAATTTATTAGCCATTTACTTTTTCTTAAAGATTTTCTCGAATCTATTAGAAAACCTTGGCGAATGTAGGAATTTTCAAATAAGTTGGAAAGAATTGTACTATATTTTCATACTAGAGACTTTAACTCCAGAAACTATTTTAAAAAATACTATAAGAGAAATAAAAAGAAAAAAATCATACTCTTCTAAACGATATATTAATAGAATCTTACAAAAAAGTTTAAGAAACATTAGTGAGAAGTCGAAATTCTCAAAAAGTAAGCAGTTAAAAATTGATTATTTCTTTTAAAACAATTTTCTCAGATAATTAAGTTAATTTTCGTGGCAATAGTTTATTTTCAGTTTTTTCTGTTTACTTTTGTGAATGAAGTCCACAATTTTATAAGGTAGGAAACATCCTTAATTTAAAAGATGAGTATAGAGTTGAATTTTTATGAGTTCAAATGATATCTTTTTGATGTTTTTGGATGCAATGCCCTCCAAACAATTAGGCAATGATCCTAATGAAGTATTATCTGTCGCAATAGTCTTTTCTTCAGATAGTGATGTAATCGAAAAAAAAAACTGAACTAATTCAGTACTCAAAATTTCTCTATAATTAATCTAATTATTAGGGTTATGTATTCAAAAAGCATATATCAGTTATTTATAAGTTTTTTTTTAAAACAATATAATATATACTAAATTCATATTTACCAAGAGATAAAGTATGTAATGAAATTAACAGATAGGCTGGAAAATAAGAATCTGGTGGAGAATAAGAGCAAGACACTTATAAGAAGTAGTTTTCGTAGATATTTGCCTTTAAGATACACCCACAAAAAAGACATGATTCCTGAGAAAACAAGGCAGATTGAATGGATAACTCACACTATAATTATTCCTACAGACAGCCCATTAGCAATTTTAATAATTATTCTTTATCTGTCTATTATATATATAAACAAATATAATGAAAAATGTAGCGGTAATATCTATTAAAATTGATAATTCATATCCATAAATTCCGTCTCTAAAGAGACCAGAATAGTCTTTAAGTACTTCCTTTCCAATTAGTGAGCCAGTCGGGAAATTCATAAACATTACCAAATATTTGTTTGTGTCGTTAAACTCTTTATATATAACTAGATAATATTATTCCCCGTACTCAGGAGGGTTGGATCCTCTGAAATTAGATCTATAATTTCATGAATATTAATACCATGAATCCCCATTGATCATGTTTATAATATTAAATATTTTATATTTTAATTAAGACAAAAATATGAGAACTTGTTTTAAAATGAAAGCACATAATTATCTTTTTAGAATTTCATGCTTGGAATTATATTATCCTGTAATTATTAATGATAATATTTGCATAGTTCCTAACTCTGATAACATGAGAGATGAAATTGAATCCAATCTAACTTATATTGACTTTAATCCAGATTCTTTTTCTTTTTTATTAATACAGCATGAAAATCCAATAGACAGAGAAGAATTAGAGAATCTTGCAAAGAAAGCAATCTCGATGTTAATAATCCTTATTTTAAATCCTTTATATTTAGAAGAGTTTTATCACTTTAAGCATGAGGAAGGTAATTTATCGCTTGTTGAGGCCTCAATTAAACCATTTGAAGAACCAGATTTAAAAAAAAAAAGGAATTATCTTCACGGGAGGTTGGGAGTTTACTCCTTTAATAAAATAGCTGGGAATTTATTTAAAGAAATATCTAAAAATCTCATATCCGATTCATTATATTCAATCATAATGGAATATATCACATCCTATAAAGAACCATTGATAGAAATAAGCGGTACGATTGCGTGGAACGTATTAGAACATATTGCCTCAAGATATTGGGACAAAAAAAATAAAAAAAAGTTATATATCATTAGAAAAGAGAAATTTGAGGACTATATTGATGCCTTAAGTCAATGTGCTGACGATTTTATTGATAATATAGATGAAATAAAAGATGTGTTAATTGATCATCCTAATTATAAAGGAAACTACAAAGGATTACTTAAAAATAGTTTATCACCAGAAATTCTCAAATTTTCTCCAGTAAAATTCCGCATATATAGAATGTTTGAGGAAGAAAAGATCCCTTATAAGCCTAACAAAGAATTGATAAAAGACATGTATGACATCCGAATTGATAGGTTTCATTATGGTCTTAATATAGCAGAGATTCAACTAAAAAGAGGAAAAAATCCCATTGACGTTATAGTGAAGTTCAGACCGTTTCTGTATCGAAAGATCTTAGAGTTTTTAGGATTTATTGATGAATTTTTCTTTTTTGATTCGGGGCATTTAATTAAAAAAGAAGAGACCGTAGAGGTTCCAAATATATTGGAATGGGAACCAGACATTCCTACCAAATTGGATGAATCAAAATTAATTCAAAAAATAAAGTCATTAGATGATTTATTGCTAAAGTTAATAGGAACCGATTTGGATGCTGAAGTAATAGATAAGTGCAAACATCATAAATTGCGCGCGATTCTTTCTAAGAATAAAGGAGAATATATCATCACGTTCTTTGATCCCCCCTTGATTTTTTTTAGTGCTTTTGATGAGATTCCTTCTAATGAGCAAAAATATCCAGAAGATATTATACGATATCTAAGACCAATAAAATGTACATTCATATATAATAATATTCGATATGAAATAGAGTTCTATAATAAACCAATTGATTATCCTAAGTTTAATTTAAAGTTTAGTCATCCGGAAATAGAAAAATGGATAGAGGAGCAGACAGGAAAAGAAAGAGAGATCAAAAAAGATATTAGTAAGATTCATTTTAAAATAAATAAAATTACTATGGTAGAAATTAATAAATGAATAAATTTAAAATTGTAATAGTTGGTGAGGAAGGTACAGGTAAAACGGCATTCATAAATAGATATCTTAATGGTCAATATCAACCTAGAACAATAAAAACGATTGGAGTAAACTTTCACATCAAAAAAGTTATATATGACAATATTTTAAACATACTCTTAATTTGGGAAATTGGTGGAGCTGAAAAGTTTCAATCTTTTTATGAACATACTATTCAAGATGCGAAAGGAGCGATGATTTTAATTGATCTTTCTCAATCAACTATAAATTATAATGATTTATTGTTTACTCTATTAAAGTATGAAAAAATGTTACGTAACTATGATACAAATCTACCCATTTTATTAGTAGGAACTAAAGCAGATTTAATTGAAAAACGGCATGAAATCAAAAATGAACAACGCGAGAAAATTATAAAATCTTTTAATTTACTAGATATAATACTAATTTCAGCAAAAACTGGGGTAAATGTAGAAGAGGCATTTCAAAAACTTCTTTCTGCAATTATAGAAAGAGAAAAATATTTAAGTTATGATAAGATTGAAATACAATCTGAGAAAATTGAAATATCATCTGATAAATCTAAAAAGCTGTTTGATAAAGTTAAAGTATCGTCTGGTAAAACTGAATCAATGATTGATATACCTCAAATATCAAACCTTCTTAATACTATAAATTGGAAATTATTGAAAATAATTTCTGTATATGATGTTAAAAAATTGGGTGTTTCTATTCAAAATCACCAATTTAACTTAAGTATTAGCTTGATGTGGGAATTAATTGAAAGAATTATTACTTATATTTACACTACTTATTTTGAAGAAGCAAAGAATATCACTAGCTTTTCTAAACTTAAAAAATTACACGAGATTAGAGTTTTACCAGATTATCTCTATAATAATATTAATTCTATAAAAATAGTTAGAAATAATATTATCCATAGAAATAATGGAGAAGAATCTGAAGAGATAATAAAATCTATGATATTACTATTTGTACAGACAATTAAATGGTTTTATGAAAAATTTATAATGAAAGAAGTTCCAATAATTTTAGGAAAACCAATCTCGAAATATAATGTAAATTTTAATGAGATCAGTGAGATACAGAAGTTAATTCCTCAAAAATTTATTTTGGTGGAATTTGAAATTAAGAAATTATTCGGAAAATATAATTACAATTTAAAATTTGATTTGGATAAAAACTTATTAATTATTTTTGGTCCAAATGGATCTGGAAAAACTACCATCTTAGAAATTGTTTCGCTTTTTTCTCAAGGAAGAATTGCTCAAATATTAAGATTTGCTTTTAAGGAAATAAAAATGAGTTTTAAAATCTTTAATACTAACAGAGAATGTCATATTCAGATTATAAATGATGTAGACAACATTATTTTTAAGATTAACTCAAATTATTTAATTACGAAAACTGCTTCTTTCAAGAGAAAAGAAGATGATTATTTCAAATTTATTTTTAACATTTATACAACTTATAATACTTCTGAAGATTGGGCTATTAGTACTAAATTAGAAAATGTTAGAGTGAATTTTTTTGAAAGATATGAAGAATTGTTGAATAATTTGGTTTTTCTAGAAGAGCTCTACTGGATTATTGGAAACTTTAATTCTTACTACATTCCAGCTTTAAAGATTGAAGTATCTGTTGATTATCTGTATAAATTTATAGATCAATATAGTTTATTCTTAGAAAAGTTTTCAGATAGTACTTTAGATGAAATTAGAAAAGAAATTACAAATAATTATATTTTATATAAAGAAAAAGAATTTAAACAATATTTTTATAATAAGACAAATCATATAGATTTATTTCTTTCAATTTTAAATAATTTATTCTACGATAAGAAAATATTAATTGATTACAATCATAATTTTAAGATTGTAAAAAATAATAAAGATATTATTTCTCTAAATGAATTATCATCCGGAGAGAAAAATTTATTTATAATATTTTTTGATTGCATTTTTAAAATTCAAAATGAATCTCTTATCTTAATAGATGAACCAGAGATATCATTACATGTAGAATGGCAAATAGCATTTATAAATAATCTCTTCAAAATTAAAAATTCAAAAATCAAAGAACTAACCAATTTAACTTATTTAATTGCAACCCATTCTCCACAGATTATAAATGACAAATGGGAAAGTACTTTTGACTTAAATACGGTGTTTTGATATGAATATGGATAGTTTTATAAATGAACTTTTAATGCTAAAAAAACCAGCGATAATAGTTGAGGGACTTGATGATATAACTGTTTATGAAAACCTTTTTAATATAACAGGAACCAGATTTACAATAACTAGTCCAGCTTTAAGATATGCGCGAAATCAAGGAGGTAAGGGTAAAGTTATAGAAATTATTGATTATACATTTAAAAGATGTACTTTTAATCAAAGAAAAAAAATTATAGGGATAATTGATGCAGATTTTGACCATTGTTGTAATATTATTAGAAAAAGACAAAATCTATTTCTTACAGATAAACATGACATAGAAACTCAGATAATATCTTCAGGCGCATTTAAAAAATTTATAAACTCTTTTTATAAACGGAAAAAATTATCTAATACTCTTCAAAAAATTGATGAGATTAGAAATTATTGCCTTCAAATATCGATGGACTTCGGTATCTGGTTGCTAGGATTATATAAAATAATTATAGAAGGAATTAGTAAAGAGACTCAAGATTTATATGTGAAATTAAGAATTTATAAGATTATAAAGAATAAATTAGGGAAGATTAGGGATTTCATTACTGTTGATGTTAAAAATAATGAAGTATATATCGAAAATTCTAAAATAAAAAATCGCTTTTTAAAAATTTTAAATACATTGGAAGGATCTACTAAAAATAGATTAATTAAAATCTTTCAGTTTGTAAAAGATTTAAGAGAAAAAGACATTGATCCATACCAATGTGTAAGTGGACATGATACTATAATAATATTAGCGTTCATAAGTGTTTTAAAAATGTTGGGTCTTGAATTAAAAGGTTCTAATGATAAAAAAATAACTAAAATATTAAATAATAATAATGATTTTTTCTATTTTTGCAAAGAATTAGAGACAAAATTAAGAAATTCTTATGAACTAACTCATTTTAAAAGATCTAACCTTTATAAAGAAATACTAATTTACAATGAAGATTATAACATTAGTTAAGCGTAATCATGTCTTCATATATGGTATTATCGTATTTGTTTATCATTTGTTTAGTTTCTTCATTGAGTTTTTCAAACTCTTGAATAAATTATTTTCCATCTTTCATACAAATATATTATACTTTTAAGTAAAAAAAAGATATCATCAAGTAAATAAGTCTTTTCTATATCCGCTCTTGTCATAATGATAAATTATTAATTCCACTAATCCCTCCATTGACTCAGGGAATATAGCACTCATTTACTCTTGCCTGTAAACTTGGACATTTTTAATTAATATTGTAATTGATTCTCTTAAATTTAAAGATTAGTTCAAAAAATCTTAGGATTTTTTATTTATAAATACAGAACAAGGTATACTACTAAAACATCATAAGGTTGAAAAATGTGAAAGTCATAAAGGAGGATAAAGATATAGGCACAGATGCTTCAATAGATTTCTTTAAAAAACATTACAAAGAGTTAGGGGAGATTAAATATCTCATTCTTTATTATGCTGAGAGGGAATGGATGATAAACCATGATTTATATCATCAATACACTATGTTTATTGGTGAAAACGCACAATTATGGTTGTCTGGTATAACATGGGGATATTATGGAGAAGGACCTTCTGGTTTGCATGAGATTATGAGTATGATTGATCCTGAGATTACATATGAACAGATTGTAGATTTAGAGTGGATGGCGAAAGAAACCATGATGTTTGAAATAATTGAAGGAAAGTTTATATTGAAACCTATGAGTGAAGCTGTTAAGGAAATACTCCGCAACGGAAATTGGTATTTGCTATGGACTATTATCTCATGTGTATTGAGATTAGAAACTTGACCAATATGATGCGATATTAATAACTTGAAGTATATTATTAATAAATGGTTCAATCTTTACTTCAAAAGGAAATTTGTTCTCTTTTCGTTTAGGATCGTTTTCTAAAGACTCTATTAAATGTGTCTTTAGATTTCCCGCAAGGATTTTTTTCAATTCCTGTTTTAGTTTACTTTTTTGATTTTTTTCAGTTATGTAACCGTTTTCATCTAGCAAAATAAATGGAAATTTCATATTAACTTCCCTAGGAAAATTATCTCTAAGATACTTTATCAAGACTTTCTCAAATCCTTTTGCTGAAGCTATACTTGGACTAGAATTACTTTCTAGTTCTTTAATAATCTTAATAGATTTCTCCTTCTCTTTTTTTAAAGATTCTAGTATTTTCTCCTTATTTACTTCATTTACATTGATGCCGAGACTTATTACTATAGAAAGAAAAGCATCAAATACCTGTTCTACTGAGAAGTTCTCTGTAATAAAATCAGGAATAAAAAAAGCGCAATTTTCCCCATATTTAGTAATTTTCTCTTTATAATTACGTAAATCATGAAAATCGAATAAAAAGAAAAACTCTTTATCTCCGATATCCTCACAGACTCTCTTGTAAAAAGATGATTTATCTTCACCCCTCATATTCTTAATAAGGAATTTTAACCATCTTCTCTCAACATACTCTTGTAATATTACTTCTTCCGTTTTACCCGGTACATACAATATAAAACTGTGAGATGGATTTAATCCAAAAAATAACAAAATACTACGTAGATATAAGATGAACTCTTCACTATCTTTATAAAAGAAATGTGGCCTTCTAGGAGGAGAACCCAGATATTCTAAATTTTTACCCTTAAGAACCCAATAAATCCTAATAATATTTCTTCTTAAGAAATGAAGGTTGAGATAATATGAAACCTTACCTTTGAATCTACTACATAAATGCGGAGAAACTACTTCAATTAAATCAATCCAATTTGATGAAATTGGGGATTTATCATCAGAAATTCTTCTATAAAGATCATATGTCCATTTTTCCATAAGCTTAATATCCTTGAATTTTATGTAATTTTGATGATATTTCATGATATTGTCTCTCCAGTCTTTATAAGCTTTATTAAATTCATAGACATCATCCTCACTAACTTTTCTTGTTGGAACGAGATTTACATTCAAGGGAGCCACTATTTCCGAACCAATTGGAGCAATTAATGATTCAATCTTAATCCATGTTTTTAATTTCTCCTCGTTTAATTTCCACATAGGTGAGCGTATTTTTAATAATCTTCTTAAATCATTTCCTTTTGGATAATCTTTATTAATTGAATTATATTGTTCTTCATACTCCTTAAGAGCTCTTTCACTTTGAGAAGTATCAATTCCATGATACTCTAATTGTTTAATTGTTCTCTTCATGTCAATTGTTTTGATTTCTAAGTATCTTAGATTGTAGTATTCCAAGTACTCAGCGTTTTTATAATATGGTATAGAACTGTACCTTGATTGAATTAACCAATTAATAATTTCAATGAATTGAATTGGATGATATAAATCTAAATCTTGAGGTTCATCAATTATACCTAAACGGATAACTCCCGGTTCCTCATAAAATCGTGGATCAAGCAGTTCTCTATTTCTAGTCAGGGGACATAATACTTCCATTTCATTAAGAAGTGTTATAAAGATTTTAAAATGTTCTTGTCTATGACTAAATCTGTCAATGAAATTTGCTTCTGTTGCCCAAGATAGTAAATCTTCACGAGATAATAAGCGTCTTCTATAATATGGACAAAAATTTTTCCAAATTTCAAATGCATTTTCCCAAATTTTCATTTTAAACACTCTTCCTTTTTGTTCTTTCAATTAAATAATTCATAAATTGTACCTGATTTTTTATAATGTTCAAGTCTTTCTAATGCTTTAATATACCTATGTGTAGTAAATCCATATAGATTGTCGAAAATCCCTTCAGTTTGGATTATCATAGGAATAATTTCTTTTACTCCATCAAAGATTGGATGTTTTGAAATTCCTTTCTCAATATTGAAAGTAATGATATCATATTTCTCATACAAATCATTGAGAACCCTGTAAAATCGTGATGTCCAGTTAACATATTTACCTTCTTCTCCTAATGGAGCTTTAGTTCCTTTACATTCTATAATAAAAAGAAATTCTAATTCAAAATCTGGATCTTTATCATTCATTTTTATAATCCTTTTTTAAATTCAAAATTAATCCATCTAATAATAATAATGGAAAAAGAATTGATAAAAGTATGACCTTGTCATTAAATGATTATTTAGTCTCCCTTCTTAAAGAGAAATAATCCTGTCTGTCCATCAATGGTTCGGATTATTATATTAATTTGGTCATTATGCTCCCAATTTAAAGCTTCTGCTAGAGCAATCGGGATATTGACTCTTCCAGATCCAGAGGATTCAAATTTGTAGTATTTTGTCGGTTTTCCATTCATAGTTAATCGTAATTTGTATTGTAGTCATAAATATGATTATTTTTTCTTATTTAATTTAATTATATCAATGCCAACATTTAAATATAGAGTTTTCTTTTTTTATTCCAATGACTACTATTGTGGTATATTAATAGTCATAGTATAAAAAAGATGCAAAAATCTTGGTGTTTTCAATATTAAATAGAGAAAAATTAGTAATGGATGATTTTGATATTAATTGTTATATAAAAATAGTTGAATATCTTGAGAGTGGACCTTATTCTCGTAGAGAAATTACAATCTTAGTAAGTAAGACTTTACTTACATTAATGAAATTAACGAAAGAAAGAAAAAGTAAGGAAGTCATTGCAAATGGCATAAATCTTGCAATTTCATATCTCAATATCTCCTTCCCTCAGACGTATAATAGTGTTGGTGTTGATATTACGCACTTGGATGAAGTTGATAAACATTCTATTCTCATACAATTAAAAGATTCATTAAAACATGAATTTATACCACATTAGTTCTATTGTGAGGTTAAAAACAATGGGAAAGCCAAAAGTGTCAATAGCACTTAATTCAGAAATATTGGATAAAATAGATACTATTAAAATAAAGTATAATATTGATACATCGAGTTATCGAGAATCGGTTAGTAAGATTTGTGAAATATTACTTGAAAAAAATGAATCTAAAAAGCAGGAGTTAGAAGATTTTAGATTAGTTATAGATAAGATTTTTAATTTTTTACAAGAAAAGGTTAATGAAGAAGATTATCTACAGGAAGAATTCTTTAAAGAGTTAATAAAAATGTATGCCAAAATCATTCAAAGTTTGAGGGAATAAATTTTAAAGAATGAGAAAATTTTTCAAATTCAAAAAGGGCAATCACCATAAGAAAAATTCTCTTTTTCCTTTAAATAATTTCATTAAAATAGGTTTATAAGCATTAAGTGATGTATAATTAAAATCTACAAATGTGAATCATATTTGTTATGTAACTATAAGCGAAATGTAATATTGTGTATAGATCTTACCTTAAGCATTTTAACATATAGATATGAGAGTAACATCATTCAAATCAAACCATACGCAATGTTTATAAGCATAATCATCCTAAAATTTACTAAAATAAGTAAGATATTAGATACTAAGGGCAGATTTCTGGGATTCCAGAATCCCTAGGTTAAATCTTTTGAAAAAGATGATGAAAATTCAGATGAAGGAGTATTATAAAAAGAAGTGGTACTTTAGTATTACTTTCATAATCTTTTTATTTTCTTTATTTTCACTTCAGAATATGTCGTTTTTAGATTCCGAACTTAAGAGCCAAGACCTTCCCCATTTTTCTTCAAAATTTGAATGGGAAGACTTGTTTGAGAATGAGCAGACAATTGGTCGAGATGTCATAACAGATGATAATCATAATATATATGTTGCAGGAAATATTTTTAATTCTTCTAAAGGTGCGTATGATGTATTATTATGCAAGTATAATTCATCAGGAAGCATGATGTGGAATGTTTCATGGGGAGGAATGCTTGATGATTTTGCATATGCATTAGATATCAATACTACTTCAACAAATATTTATGTGACTGGGAGAACAGCAAGTTATGGGATAAGTGAAAGCAATGATATTTTTTTACTATCTTATGATTCTTCTGGATATTTACAGCGTAATATAACATGGGGAGGAAAATATTCGGATGTAGGATATGGTATAGAATGTGACTCAAATTTTATCTATATTAGCGGATATACTAATTCATTTTCTTCTTCCGAAGATATTGTTGCATTGAAGTATAATACTTCTTATTTACTGGAATGGGATAAAATCTATAGCACATCAGAGACAGATATCGGATATGGAATTACAATTAATAATTCAGATAGTATTTTTATTACTGGAAAAACGAATTCATCTGGTAATGAGGATTTAATCCTTATGAAATTAGATAGTAATGGAAATCAGCGATGGAATATTACTTGGGGTGGCTCTAATTCTGATGAGGGGAGATCAATAATATCTAATACCTTAGATGAAATATTTGTCTTGGCCAATACAAGAAGTTATGGATTGGGAAGTACTGATTTTGCTCTTTTAAAATTTAATTCTACAGGGGGACTTGAAAGGCAACAGCTCTGGGGAGGAACTGACTTAGATATTGGATATAAACTCATTAATAATAGTCTCTTTGATTTATTTCTTATAGGATATACTGAGAGCTACGGTTCAGCAGGTAAAGATGCCTGTATTGTTAAATATAACAGTTCTGGAGAATATCAATGGTATAGAATGAGAGGAGATAATTTAGAAGATATTGCTTATAGCGGATGCATTGATTTCGATGACAGTCTTTACATTACAGGCGAGGCAAATAATCAGTTATTTTTAACAAAATATAATCCTCGCCCAAGCAATTTTAATTTAACACATAATGCGACAATCCCTGATAGTGATGGAACATTTGATATATTTTGGTCAGAGCCATTGGATGCTGTAAATTACTCATTGTATCTATCAAACTCATCAATTACAGAAATAAATTCAAGTGTGACTAAAATAGTAGAAGGAAATACGAATAGGACAATTTCTTTCACTAATTTAGAAGAAGGAACATATTATTATATTGTAGTTGCCTTCAACGATTATGGGAATACAACCTCAAATCTTATTAATATTACTGTACAATACCCCCCAAGCGGATTTTTCCTTTTTCATGATGCTGAATTCCCTGATAAAGATGGAACCGTAAATTTTTCTTGGTCACCTTCACAAGGGGTAGATTATTATGAGCTTTATATTAATACTACACTGTATAAAGATAACATAACTGAGAACTCATATTTAATAAGTGATTTAGATACAAATGATTATAGGGTTTATGTAAATGCGGTAAATGATGCAGGCCAACATAAATCAAATGAAATACTGATTTATATTAGAAGGATTCCAACTCCTTTTTCTTTTTCGACAGATGCGACTGATCCCGATAAAGATGGTATATTTGAATTAATGTGGACAAAATCTTCGTTTGCTTCGTATTATGTAATATACAACTCTTCTACATTTATCTCTGAAATAAATTCTTCTGTTTCTGTTCTGCTTAATTTTACCCCCTCTTTAGATTTGCCGACTTATAGATATAATATATCAGGCTTAAACAACGGCACTTATTATTACAAAATCATTGCATACAACCAATACGGGAATTTCTCTACGGATTGCGTTCAAGTAAGAGTTGCATTCCCTCCTAGACCACCTATCCCACAAGAGCCAATAGAAAAAGATAAATTTAGATTTCCTCAAGAAATTATATTTTTGATTATATTTGGCATACTTTTTAGTATCTTGATCATCGTGTATAAAAAGCATAAAAAATAAATGAATGTTATATGAAAGAAAGTTCAATAAAGATTAATATTTATAATTTTAGTTTTGGTTATTGTATTCTTACTGTTGGGTTGAAAGCATTAGACTTAATTACAACTTTAATTGCTATTCAATCTCCAGGGGTCACTGAGCATAATCCCATGGTACTAAATCTTCCAGTAGTTTCAGCGGTACTCCTTATTATTTTTTCAATTATATTTATCATTGCTGGATATGTATGTAATAAATATAAATTAAAATTTTTAGCTATAGAAATTATTATTGGACTTACTATATTAAATATTTGGCAGTTATTCCTAATACTTAACAATATTTTAAATATAATTTATTTTTGAATTAATTTATATTCCATAAGAAAAATTCTCAAAAATTAGACTAAATTTTATTTAAATACTAATTATCACTGTCTAATTTTAATAATAAAAAATCTTAAAAAAGTTGAGAAAAATGAGAAAAGGTGGAAAAATAGCTTTACTTATAATTTCCATAATTATTGTTGGTGGGGGAGTAACATTTGGTCTTGTAATGGCAACAACATGGGGTAAATTTGAGGATTCTTATAATTTTTCTTATAAACCAGATACTCCATCACCTGTGAAGAGTATTAAAGTAAATACAGATATTGGTAATATTAATATTAAGTATAATTCGACACCTATGGATCATTATGCGGATTTAGATGTAGATATCCTTGTTAGAGGACCTTTAGTGAAAGGAAAATCCTTCTCTGATATTTTCAAACCGATAGTATGGATAAATGAAAGTACTTCAGTAATAACATTTTCTTTAGAAACCAAAGAACTTTCTTGGATATTTTTTTCTATTACATCTAAAGTAATTATCAATGTTACTCTTAGGACTGACGTAGTTTTTGATATTAATGCTGATGCTACTACTGGAGATATAGATATAAATGTACCAGAGAATATAAGTGTAGATACACTTGATTTAGAAGTTACTACAGGTTCAATAGATTTCAACGCTAATAATAATGAAATTACAAATAATTTGAAAGTTAAAGTGACTACTGGAAATATTGAAGTGAATTTAGATAATAGTATAATTGGGACTGACATTAGTCTAGAGGCTACAACTGGTTCAATAGACTTTTTTGCTAAGAACACAACTATCACAACTGATTTTAAAGCTATAGCTACTACTGGATATGTAAATTTAAATTTTACAAGCTGTAAAATAGGAGGAAATATCCGAGGAAAAACTGATACAGGAAAAATAACTATGAAAACTTACAAAATGATATATATACAATCAAGCAATTGGGATATTGATGCGACAACAGGAAATGTTATAATTCAAATCTACCAACATTCAGAAATGTTAAATAATGTAACAGGAACAGTTGATGTTACCACTGGGAACATTAGAATAGATTTTGAGGATACAAGTCCTATGGTAGGTTCATTTTATACAGCTAATACAGATACAGGTAATATTGATTATCATGATTTAGGAAATTTCTTAGAACTATTAGGAGGATTCGGTTCCTTGGATTATATTACCACATCAAATTATATTTACTCATTAGATTTAAGTGCTACAACTGGAAATATTGATATTTATGGAAAAAGTATTTAAAAAATATATTTTTTATTAATTTTATAACATAATGACTCCTACCAGATCCGATAAGTTTTCCTCTTGCCAGAAAAGACTTTTCTGGTAGGAGTCTCTTTTTATTTTATAATAATAAATTCTTCTATTTTCTTAATTCTAATTTTAGAGACTTTTTAGAAGTTCAAAATGTAGCGAAATTTTTAATAACTATTAAACAAGACAATTTAAAATTAAGTTTATTATCAAAAGAAATAAATATGATTTATATTAGTATGTTGATGTTAATATAGTAATAATCCAGTTTAAAGAAAAATTTAAGATTTCATGAACATTAAAAGTAGAGTACATTATTTTGGAAAGAAATGGAAATCAATGAAAGATTGGCCCTCTTTTCCAAGAAGATGGACTGAGCTAAAAATGATACTTAAACCTACTTTATTTATTGTAGGATTATTTTTAATTTTTCTTCCTACGTATTTCCAGCAAATTTCTATTACCCAAGTATATAAAGAACTCGAAATTCCAAGTGCACCTGTGGAGATGAATCTTAACTTTAGCGAACCACAGGAGGTTTATCTTAGTTTTCCATATAAAATTAAGAATTCTGGATTCTATAATTTAGAAGATATTGAAATTAGCATTTCTCTTAGACTAAATTATACAGATAAGAAGTCTCAAAAAGAGACGCAGGCTATTATTCTTGAGACGTCGATAAATTCTTATTCTCTAAGAGCAAGTAAAAGTTTTTCAGATACAATATTTGAAGATTATTCGAGTTTTAATTGGAACAATATTGGTCAGTTTCTAATGGAGGGAGATGAAACAAAAGAAATTACTCTATTAATGGATATTGAGTTATCCTTTTATATGTCTTGGGTAGAAAGGGATAGAATTTTGATTTCAGATATTAATTTATCGAGTGGAGTTGAGGAGTCAGGAATACAGATCCAGCGTGGATATGTTAGTACTTATAGAGAGAATAGTTTATATATTCCTTTTTTAATATTACTATGGTCAACCTTTTCTTTAATAGTAATTGTGTCAATTCTAGTAATTCATGGTAGAGGGACTAGTAGAAAGAAGAAGTCTGTAAATCTTAAACACTTAAGGCCAAAAGATCCTTTAAAAAGAAAGAACATCCTTAAGACAACAGTAAAGATCTTCTTATATACAATCTCCATTGTCATTTTAGATATTTATTTGTTATATAATCAAAGGAGATCTTCTATAGTATCAAAAGCATATATTTTAAGATATGAGATTTCAATATGGCTTTCAATTCTTATCTTAATTCTTTTGTATATAGCTAGTTTATTACCTTCATTATACTCTAGAAAATATCGTAAATATTCCATACAGGAGGGAATTCGATCATTCATAGTGTCTATCTTTTTGTTCACTTATATTTTGACTTTTTTACTAACTGCCATAATTACATATAAAATTGGAGAAAACGCAATTGTGGTTAGAGATACTTTTCCTTCATATATTCCACCTATGGCTCTTTATTTATCTTTTATTGCTCTAAAATTAATTGATTTATTTAATTTTTCAAAATATAAGATTCATTATAACAAAGTCATAATACAAGAAGAAAGGATGTTAAGCAAAGCTCCTACTGTATCAAAAGACGCAGATGAGTTTAATAAAATGATTTTTACAGCAATTAATTCCATTAGTTTAGAGGGGGGGGATACCTCTTTATCGCAAATAAAGAAATATTTTGAGGAAAATAGTATTTCTAAGGTATTCAATCCTGATGTGAAATTGAATTTAAATTACATGGACTCTCTAGTAACTAATTACTTTCTTGAATCTCAGAAATTAGAAGACCGACATCAACAATCTTTTTTTACTTATACTTTAACACCAAAAGCAGATAAATTGTTAGGATTGGAAGAATTAGAGATTGTTGATTATTCAAAAGAAGAAGTGCTGCCAAGTAGATCTTCTGAAGAAGTATTTGCAGATACAGATGTTGAAGAGTTAAAGTATTGTACGATTTGTGGAACAGGAATTAAGTTTGAATCTACTTCAATATGTAAAAATTGTCAAGAACAAGGATTTTCTGAACTTATAGAGTTTAATAATTGCCCACAATGTGGAGGACTAATAATCACGAATAATAGGTTTTGCGTCTTTTGTTATCATTCATTTTACAAACCTTCATCTAAATATGATAAATATTCGTTAGAGCAGCTTTATAAATTATCCATTAATAATGATAGATACTTTCGTCTTTTATTCATCGTTCCAATTCACTTCATAATGATCTTTCTTTTCTTACAGTTGGTATTACGAATTTTTGATATCATTATATTATTTGATTTCATTGATTCTATTATCTTATCATTATTTTTTGGTTTATTAATTTTTTATACTTATCGTAAGCGTCATTCCATTAGAAATGAGAGGATCTCACGAGATATTTACTATAGAATTCTATTGTCTATATCTAGATATAAGAAAGCTGAAGATGAGGTGACTCCTAAGAGTGATTTTAGACATGATAGAAAGAAGTTTCGTCAAGAAAATGTTAGTATAAAAGAACTTTTTAATAAATTTAAAAGGAGCGAAAGATTTAACCTATTTTCTCGATGGATTTTAATTGCATTAATTGTTTTTAGTCTCTTATTAATTTTTATCAATTTTATTTATTTTCTTATTACCTTACTAATTGCTTTGTTTTTTGCTTATCCTTTAGCTTTAAAGACTCATATTCGATATTTAAATGACTTATTTAGGTTAGGAGTGAAGTATAGTAAGGAAGATTACGCAAATTTTGTTAATTATATAATTAAATACTTAAATTATTTGTAAGGATGAAGTTAAAAACAACACGTATCATTTTTTTACTATTTGTTGTTATTTTCACTATTCCTATTAGATTCTCTTTTTCAAATAGTCAATATAAACTTGGTTTTAAGGAGGGAACCGTCTTAATTTACGAGTTTTCCACTGTGAATACAACTTTATTGGACATTCTTGCGGAATATGATTATAGTTATAATGAATTAATTGATATTCCAGAGGGATTTGCTATAAAATGGGTTATTAACAATATTAAAAGTCAAAAAACTAATTGGACAATAAGTGCAAATCTTTTTACAGGAGACAATTTGGATGAATATTCAGGTAATTTGCAGACTATTTGCTTTAGATCACCAGAACTTTTTTCAAATTCAGTTTTCAATTCAAGCGATGTATTCTTAGACTTCCTTCCTATAGATGTAACAGAATATTTATTAAATTTCGATAGTTATATCCCAGATTTATTCAATGATACATGCTACATTAATGATAAGAGCATTAATTTTGATTTTACTCCTATTGGATATAAAGACACAACTAAATATCAATATAATACTCAAGGAATCTTAGAAGAGTATAATATATTATGTGATAATCAAGTGGCATTATCGAAGGTTCTTATTAAATCATATAAGCAACAGGAACCGTTTCATAGTTTTATTATTCTTTTTATTGTAATTGCAAGTATTTTAAGTCTAATCGGATTTGTAATTATTTATAAATATAGACAAAAAAAGAAGGCTCCTAAGAAATCTAGGACTAGAAAATATTTAAAACATATTAAGTGAGCTGTGGAACAATTTGATAAATAATAAATCAGTTAAATTAAAAGTATTCTTCTTAACAGTTTTTTTGGTGTTCTCTCTTTATTTTTTTGTCATTATTAGCAAAAAGAGTATTTCCTCATATCCAAATAAAAGCAATTTAGACATTTCAACAATTAGTCCAATTTTAATTGATGGAGATAATGAATTATCCCTTATTGCATCTTCAGGAGATGGAAGTAAATCTTCTCCTTATATTATTAAAGATTTAATCGTGATTGGTAATGGTTCTACATATGGAATTTATATTAATAATACAACTCAATATTTCATTTTAAATAACTGTTCTGTCACTGGAACCGATATGGGTATTTATCTAATTAACGTATCTAATGGATTTATTAATTCTAGTAGGTGCCTTGAAAATAAGAAATATGGCATTTATTTCGACCACTCTTTCAACAATTCTATAAGCAAAAGCTCTGTATCTTTAAGTGAAATAGGTATATTCTTTTATGATTCACATAATTGTAGTGTAGATTATTGTTATTTTTCTACAAATTCTCGTAGCGGAATATCTTTAGCCAACTCAAGCTTTAATAAAATTTCTAGAAATAATATTCACTATAATAATAATTCAGGAATTACTCTTCTATTTTCAAATCATAATGTTATCAATAATAATTCAATAAATAATCATAATATAGCGATTCTATTGGATAATTCGAATTATAATCAAGTAGGATTTAATATAGGGGACGGAAATATTGAAAGCATAGTAGAAATTAATTGTTTCGGTAATCTTTTTCAAGAAAATTTTGAACAAGAGACAAATGAAGATAATAAGCAAATCATTATTGATTTTACATCTATTTTGGTATTTGGTTTATCAGTTATTATACTAATTGCTTTTATTATTAAATTTATTGAAAGACATAAAATCAAAAACTTAATAAGCGTAATATTTCTTTTAATGTAAAATTTCTTTTGCCTTTTATCCATGGTAATAAACTTTATTGAAGAGAGAATTTTCTCTTATTATAGACACTAAAGTATTGCCTGTCACATGAAGTATAACAACAGACCCTCATGAATTCTTTCTTTTAAAATTTAAACTTTAAAAGTTTAAATAATTTTTACTATTTCTGCTATTATTTGGTTAATCTCTCAAATTTATGAATGATGTCTAATTTTAATCGTGGAACAGTGTTTAGAGAAACTAATATCATATCAATATCTGCTTTTTTTAAACTATAATATTTAAAGACAATAGCATCTATCAAATTCTCTAAATCTTGGATTTTGTTGTCTGATTGAACAACATTTTCTAATTCTACATCTATATTATTATTGTTAATCCACCTTTCAAATATTGCCTTGGCATATCTAAGTAGATTGAATGATCTTTCCCAAATATTTGGTTTAATAATAGAAATTTCTGTTTTTGAAGAAATATGTTTTAAGTTTTTAACCTTTTTTCTTGAATTTAATAACTGGAGAATTTCAAGATAAATTATATCTCTAAAATCAGATATGTTAGTCTCTAATTCTAAAAGAAGTTTCTCTGTAGAATCCTTAATTCCATAAATCCTTAATTTAGCTTCTTCAAGAATAGAGACTCTAAATTTTTTAAATTCTTCTGTCAATTCATCATTTTCACTATTAGGAAAAATAGAGATATCTGAAATCCAAATTTTATCAAACTCACCTTTTTGAACTTTCACCCTATCATCCAAAGTTAGGCTTTCAAGGGTTATTTTTCCATTTCTATATCTCTGTGATATATTCGACCATATCTGTTGAAATTTTTGATTGATTTTTTTAAATGTTGACACTTGAATAACTAATTGGCTTAAACATGCTTGTTCTTCATCAGAGCCTTGATATATTGGTATTCGACTCAAGGGATTAGCAAAAAATTCAAGAATTTGTCCCTTAGATTTTCCTGCCTCTTTATACCAAAAAGTGAGTACTTTCGAGTTTAAAATACCTAGAAGATAATTTATATCAATAGCAAATTCAGGATTAGGTAATATGGCATACACATCAGTTGTTCCAAAATATCCAACCTCATCCAATGCAAAATTATTCTCAGTGGCTCTATATGGACATAAAATTTTTACATCAGCATCTTCAAATAAGTCTATATTTTGAATTCGTTGATATCCATACCAAGGATAATCACCTTCTTCCTCATCAAAATCGTATCTATCTCTAAGTTCTTGCTCATATACTCTTAGATAGTTAAGGATTCCTGGAAAGTCATCAGTCTCAAATCTTCCATCTTGCAATGGTATAGTATAAATAAGATAATCTTGACTCTCTATTATATAGTATTTTTTAATTCCACTATTTGTTATAAGCGGCTTAATAAATTGAGGTTCCAATCTATGAGTTTCATTATTTCTTTTATCGACCACTTCTAAATAATTATCATCAATATTAATCCAGTATCCCCCAGCACTTCCTGCGTCTCTGTCTGAAGAGATCCGAAATTCAGCTTTTCTTCCAGGTACCACGCCTTGTCCAACTTTACACAATTCACCAAGCTGTTGCTTGTTATTTTCAATTTTTTCAAGGATTTCTTTTTTTCCTGATTTTGCTAATACCCATTTCGTTGTTTCTAATGTGTTTTGTTCAATCAAATAAATGTCAATATACTCATCAGAAAATTGTTCTTTTGTAATATTCTCAATAACATTGTTAACTAATCTTTCATTATTTTGCTGTTGAGTGCCTACAGAAAAATTTTTCTTACAATATACATATTTAAAATTTTGAATTTCTTCTTGATTTTTTTCAAAGATTAATATACATGTATCATTATCAGCATCATCAAAAATCTTAGCAATACCAAAATTGATTAATATTTTTATAGCTGAGTTTGCTAACATTAATTCTTTTAATTTATCAGCATAATCATTTTCAAGCCAATATGATTCAATAATAAAACCAAAACTTCCTAATTTCTTTAATAATTTAATCGATTTAATAGTAAAATAATAGTAAATATCTGATTGGCTTCTAAAATGATCTTTCCAATGTGGTGCATTCTGTAAGAAATTATAACTGTAATGTTGTGTTAAAGTACCTGTTCCTTTTCCACGTATTGAGAAATAAGGAGGATTACCAATAATTGCATTAAATCCAATATCATCAGTATCTTTTTCTTTTAATGAGTCATCAAAATATACAAACCAAAAATCTAATGGCCAGTAGAAGGGCTTTGTTGATTCTAAAATGTCTAAATCAATTTTATTTTCATTTAAAAATTCTCTAAGTGACTTATCCAAGTCTACTTTTATCTTTTCTTTTATATTAACAATTTTTCTTACTAATTCAATTTTAGATGGTTCTTTTTCGTACTGATGCCTAAGTGTAGATAATGATGTTAATTCTTCTTTATAATTAGTTAATATTTTTTCAATTATTCTATTCTCTGGTAATCCTACTAAGGAATCTCCATTACATAGATTCATTTCTAAATCAGGAAGTATATGGTTTGTGTCTGCAGGAACTCTATCATATCGAAATTCCTTCGGAGCTAGCTTTATCGCTTCCAACCATAGATTTAGTTTTGCAACTTCTATCGCATTATTATCAAGATCAACACCATGGATATGCCTTATAATTAATTTGGAGATAAGTTCTCTTTTATTATCATAACCTAATAAATTCTTTAATTTTAAAATATCATGAAATTCCTTTTCGATTTCATCTGGCCTTATTATTTGACCTTTAAAATCATTGAATTTACCATAATAATCCTCGATAATTTCATTGATATGTGTATATACTTCCCAGAATATTCTTAATGCTTTAATTAAAAAAGAACCAGACCCACACGCAGGATCCACTATCTTAAAATTAAATAAATTTGAGAGTATTTCATTACATTCTTCATATTCTTTTTTTTCTATACTCTTAGCAAAATCCTTAAGAAAAGGAACAAGATAATTCTTAATAACATTATTTACGATATATTGTGTTATATATTTACGGGTATAAAATATACCTTGTTCCTTCCGTATTTCTGCCAAAAAAGTCTCATAAGATTTCCCTAATATGTCTTCATCAATGCGTCTAAAATTATATATTGTTATGCCAGAGATCCAACTATCAACAGAAATACCATATTCAATTCCTAATACCAATTTGAGTTTTTGATAAAATAGATTTATGTTATCTTCATCATGTTCAATGAAGTCAAGGATAGTTTTATTTTCTTCACTTATTTTAAATAATTCTGTATCGTACAATTCATAAAAGTATTCATTTATATCTTCCAAAAATTTCCTTAAAATCCGCGGTTTATTTTTAGCAGCCCATTTACGTTCGATGTTTATCCATTCTTCTTTAATATAGTTCTTTTCAATCACCCAAAAACTATCTAAGCACTGAATAAAAATGAATTTATTTATAAAATTAATGATTGATTCTGTTTTTGTATTCTCATCAACTACAAAATTAACTTCACTTAACTCTGAAACCCAATTTTTAAGGTGCCCAAAAAAATTTTCGTCTAATGGTTCTTTTAATGCTAAATCCTCTTGTTTGTCTAAGTAATGCCAAAAATCTTTCACCTTTTGAAAATCTTCTAACAAATCAAATAACTGCACAGAGCCAAAAGGTTGACATTCTTGGTTTAATGAAGCACTTTTGCTAAAAAAATACCATTCCTCTAGATTTGTAAGTACAACATAATCTTTTGTTGTATTAAGATATTTTAAAATCTGTTTTGTATGATCAGATGGATTTAATTTAAGCTTTTTAATTTTCTGAAACACTTTACCAGTTTTCTCTTTTTTAATTATTCCGTCATATAAAGGTTTAATTTCAAGAGCTATTTCTTCTCGATTTTCTTTTATTAAATAATCAAAAAAACCATCCTCTTGATATACTTCAGGAAACACATCTTTAAAGAGGTATTGAGCAAAACTTGAATTAAGAGTAAAGAAAACTTCTCGAAGAATTGTTTCCGGTTTAGAACCTTTACTTAAAGAAGCTAAATAATTTTTGACCTCTCGACTTTTTATTTTAGTTAAAAATTGTGTAAAATCTTTCGCAAGAATATTATTTTTCTTAAATAATATTTTTAAATCCGATAATATTCCTTGTAATTGATTTATTGACTGCAAATTAGATGCCACAATAAATTATGAATATTAAATCTGGAATTTTCTTAATCTTGTAATTATTTAATATTTTAAATTGTAATTAAATATTTATTTTAAAGCTCTTTTTTTCTATGCCTTTTTAAATAAAAAAGCTAACTTTATCATTAGAATAATAGGTTAATAATTAAATATATTTAATTTAATCTATTATAAGTAGATCTATATGGGATTAAGAAAAACACATTATCCGACAAAGCAATCTGATTTATCTAAATGGATTTATGATAAGAGAAATAGCGACGAAAATCCTAAATATGACCTTTTTAATAATAATTCCAAAAGGCTTAGGAAAGATAAACCCAAACTTGCTTTTGGTTATGGTTATGATCCTAATATCCTAAGAAAGGGAATAACCAAATTTATCTATAGTCATGATTTAGGAAATGGGTTAAAATTGTATGAATTTGAACCAAAACTGTCTTACCGTATCTTTAATATTTTAGCCCAAATTTTAAGATATAAATGTATAGGTTCTGAAATAAAAAAAGGGAATACTACCATTAAAAATAAATATTTTATTACAGATAAGCATCCTGAAAAAATTGTAAGTGAATTAAATGACGCAATAAAGGAGTTGTTTAAAAATTTCAATCCTCTTCATAATCCAAATGAATAATTATTATAACCTTCTGAACTTCATATCTCATGCTCCCTTTCCGTTTTACGAATTTCAATTTCAATTCTCACTTTTCTTAAAAATTGGTCATTACACCCCCTACTAATTTTTCATTAAGCATTGCTATAACGTCTTTTGAAAAGAATAATATTAGCTTCTACACATGAAAAAGATATTGTAGCAGATTTCTTTTGCGGTTCAGGTACTACATTAGCTGTAGCAGAAAAGTTAGGAAGACACTGGATTGGATGCGACTCAAACGGACATGCGATAAATATGTCTAAAAAAAGAATTCTCAGCATAAAGAATAGTAATGATATGATAAATTGGAAAAATATATACAATAAAGATTCTCATTCCTTCAAAATCCTATGTTTTGAAAACAATGATAAAAAAACTTCAATCCCAAATGTGTTTTTACATGAAAATATTCAAAATAAAAATAAATTTCAAATTAAGGAAAGTCCTGATTTTGAAGTAAAAATTCATAAAAACAATAATAACATTTCTATAGAATTACTTAATTACTTAATACCTTTTAAAAACGTGATTTCAGAAAAAGTTAAAGAAAATATAAAATCATTTTCCGATTGGATTGATTATTGGGCAATTGATTTTGATGCTCAAAATGACTCTTTTAGAAACTTGTGGTTTTCTTATAGAACTCCCAAAAGTAGGACGCTTTCTTTAAAATCGGACTTATATCATTACAATGAATCCGGTACTTATATTATTTCAGTGAAAACAATTGATATTTTTGGAATTGAAACTGTAAAGTCATATATTATTAATGTTATTTGATAATCTCTCTAATCAACATTGTTGCATAAGTACCTTTCTGAAGAGAAAATTCAAATTTGATTTTTTTTTTTCCTAAGTTAAGATCATCATCAGCTAATTCTAAAACTTTTAGTGCTGTTGGTTTTACTATTATTGCTCTAATAGAACCTTTAAATTCTTGCCCATTTACTAATTTATTAGTCAAAATGTGTTTATCAATCCCTTCTTCTTTTATGATTTCTTCGAATAATAATTTTACAGATGGAAATTCATCTAAATTTGTATTAGTACCAATGATAGGAAATACTATAGTAGCTCGATTTAAGTTTAATGCTTTCTTTAGATAACTATCATAAGAATTCCCATAAATGTATTTTACTTGTGTTAAATTTCCATTATAGTCATCTAATATGCTAATAACATCACCTTTCATAGGTTTAAATAAAGAAAAACCTTTTTCAACTCTTTTTGAAAGCATTTTGTTAAATAAATATGATTGAAAAGAACTAATTAATAATTTCTTCAAATCAGAGGGTAGTGTATTAATACTACCTTCATAATCTTCTGGATTTTCAATCAAATGATGAATTATATTTTTTTCGTAATTCAATCTATTTGGAAATTCTTTGTAAGCCTTTTCAAGGTTTCCAGTTTTTCGAAACTCTCTCCTTGCCAATTTTGATTCCATAGACTCAGTTGAATATGTTGTTGATACAAATTCTTCAAATGCTTTCTTAAAATTACCCTCTAAAAGACAACGACCAACTATATGTGAATTAGGTCTATATTTTCCGAATCTTTGAAGCCCAAAATAGTTAGGGAATCCAAAATTATTTAAAAATTTTATATATTCTTCTATTTTATTTCTTAAATTTTTATCATCTTTGATGTTTCTTAGCACTATTGTAAAATTATTACCCCAATGACTTCCCAATTTAACAGGTTTTTTAGATGGAATAATATTTCTAATAAAAATGTTCTTAATTTTTAAATTCCTTAATTTTTCGATATAGTCTCCTTTTATAGAAATCTTTTGAACTGAAATTGAAAATTTATCTTTTAATCCAGAATATTTAATAAGATTATAAGGAATTTGTAATACTTTTCTAATTTTTCTTATTGCTTCAAATGTATCTTTATTTATTTTTATCAAATTAAACGTGGTATATCGATCTTTTAATTCTTTAGAAAACGAGTGAGCACTAGAATCTTCTTTTATATCAAGGATTTTTCCATTTTTATCAATTTCCCTAACAATAAAATCTTTAAATTCTTTTTTATATTCTCCACCTATAACTCCCATATGATGTGTAGCAAAAGTTTGAATTCCAACAAACCTTTCTACATCTATTTCGTTATTTTCCCTAAAAGAATAAGTATCAGTTTCTAATTTAGACAAATTTTTAGCCTATACTTTTACTATTATAATAATTTTAGTTCTCCGGTTACTTTATCAATCTCTTTCGATAAGACAGGTCCAATACCTACAGCTGTTGTTGTTCCGGGGGTTAGTTGAGTCAATCCTGCATCATTAACAATAAAATGTGGGATTTTAGTTGATTCAAGTTTCATTACTAATTCTTTTAATTGATCCATGGATTGAATTTTAAGGACAACTTTTTTCTGTCCAGAATTCTTCCAATTCTTCCAAGCGGATTTATTATGGATTCGAACTAGATCTGAAGCAGAAACACTAGCATGACATGATTGGGCACATTTTTTACCAGTTCCCATTTTAAGATCTGTTCTTATTAAAATTACTTGTTTATATTCTTCCACGGTAAATCTATTAAATATTAAGAATTTAGCTAATTAAATATTACTAATTATTCAAATTCTACTCTAGTAATATTCCCAGTTAATTCAAGAATTAACTCTTCAAGTTCTTCCTTAGTAAATAAAAAATTTTCTTTATCCTCTTCCCATAGCACTGCTCTAAATTGAATATCTCCAGTTGCTAAGAAGATTTCATTTAATGAGACTAGTTTATTAGGTGCGATTAACGCTTCTACAACAGGTCGCGGTTTATTTGTTTTCTCAACTAAAATTATTTCATCTATTTCGTATGTTTCCTTTATCCAATCTATTAATTCCGGGGTAAATTTTAGCTTATCCTTCTTCCCAATGACAATTATAATAACGTCTTCATAATCTATTGCTTTATAGAAAGAAATATCCTTTAAGAAAGCAAATTTTTCATTTTCTTCCTCTAATTCAATTAACCCTCTTGCTAAATCAATCTCAAATTCTGTTATTTCACCAGCATCAAGTCTAGCCTGACAATTAGAACATAAAAATCCAGAATTAATACATGTCTTATCAGCAGGAAGAACTTTCATTATTAACAGACCAGATTAAATTAATCGGATTTAATAATATTCTTTTATATTGTTTTTGATTTAGCGTGATGTAATTGATCTCTATTAATAATATTTAATTAATTTTATGTTATCAATTCATAACTCCTTATTTAAATAAGATTTGAATCTAAATAATTAACGCATTAGGTGATATGAAAAAAACCAAATGTTATAGAAATTTTCTAATAAAGGAATTATAGGTTTAAAGAAAACACCTGAGTAATATTTTCCTCTATCATTGAAATTTCTTTAAGCACTTTCTTAAATTCTTCTCTAGGAATTTTTTTTCTATTAAACAAGGTTTTCGCAAGTGTTTTATAGTTTTCAATAATTTCAGGTTCAACAAAATTTTGGAGTTTCATACAAAAAGAATAAAGATAAGAATAAGTTTCTGCATACTTAGAATATTCTAAAGATTCTTTAAGTTTGTCTAAATAGTATTGTAACCTAAGTCTTCGATCTTTAATCTCATCTTTAATCGATTTTGCTTCTGTTTGATACTCAATAAATCTTTCATCATCCCTAAGTTTCTCCGAAATATCAATTAATTTCATAGAAATGTTGTATTTATTTAGATAATTTTCCTCAGTTAAATTTTTTTCATTAAGTTCTTCCATTTCTTTTAACAAATTCTCTCGTAATTGCTCAGATAAGGTTCCTTTTTGTTCCCAGATTGATTTTAATATAGCACTTTGGTTAGCAGTTAAAGAAGATTCAGAGATCAATTTTTTATTTGAGAGAATCAGTTGTATTATCTTTAAATCAAACATTTCAAGCTTTTCTGGCTCTTGGTCCCAATTAATAAATAAATCTTGATGACTTAATACAATATTTATTATTTTTGGGATTAGTTTTTGCACCTCCTTTATATCTGCTTTATCAACAATTATTACCAAATCAGACATTATCTCAGGAATGCTGGTAATTAGAACAAAATATTCCCCTAATTCAATTGTGTTTAATGAATCTGTGCGACTCAATGTTAACTCAGACACAAAAGTTTGTAATGCTGAAAAAAAAGAACTAAACATTTCCATCTTTTCATCGCTCTGGAAATTCTTATTATATAAGATATTTTTCGAAGCGCTTTGAAAAATATAGAGAGATTGAATCATGATTTCTCAGTTTAAGGTTATTTAAATTAACTTTGTTAATTAGTGTAGTTTTCTCCAATTATATAGAAAATAAAAAGTATTATAATTCGTAGAATCATAATTTCATAATTCTATTATATCACAACTAATATTTCGTAATAATCTCTCTGCGGATAGTGGATCTGTTTTATATGTATAAAGAATTTTCTTTGTCCTTAGTTTCAATTTCACAAAATCTTTTAACCGCTTTACACGACAATGAATCGCGTATTCTGATAATTCTAAGAACTTTTCTTCATCAAATATTTCTCTAGGCATAATTTTTCAATAAAATTTAGACATGATAATTGATAGATAGATCTATTCATTATAGAATTTTAATTTTATCTTATTCTACATTTATTTAATCATAAATTTTATTTGGAATCGCATGTTTTAGAAATCATTCTTGATAGGTTAATAAGTAAGTTACATTTCAAAGTAAAAAACATAAAGACTGAGTAAAAATGCCGATTGACGATCCAGTGAAACGCAGAATAGCGAGATACCACCTATTGGAAAAATCAGTTTGTAGACGATGTGGTGCCTTGAACCCAATTAGAGCCAAAAAATGTAGAAGATGCCATGGAAAAGATATACGACTAAAAAGAAGAGAACTTACTAAATGATCTAATACAATCCTCATAACTAAAGATTATTACTTCTTATTAAGAAAAGACAATTTAACTGCTATTGCTCCCTTAAATTTTAAAAAATACGAAAACTTTTTTAATTTTATGACTTAGAGATCTATATAAATAAATAAGTATAATTTTAAATTCAAAAAAAATATTCAAAATAAAATTTACAAACAAGGTGAAAAATTAAAAATGGCACAACTTGGTGGAACACCTGTTCTTATTATGAAAGAAGGAACTGAACGACAACGTGGGCGTGATGCAATGTCGAATAACATTGCAGCTGCTATTGTAATTGCAGAAGCTGTCCGAACTTCACTTGGGCCTATGGGAATGGATAAAATGTTAGTTGACCAATTCGGAGATGTTGTTATAACCAACGATGGCGCTACTATATTAAAGGAAATCGATGTTCAACACCCTGCTGCTAAAATGATGGTTGAAGTCGCAAAAACTCAAGATTCTGAAGTTGGCGATGGAACAACAACATCAGTTATTCTTGCTGGTGAATTATTAAAAAGAGCCAAGAAACTTATAGAGCAAAAGATTCACCCTACAGTAATCACTGAAGGTTTTCGTAAAGCAGCAGATAAAGCAATTGAAATACTTGATAATATGTCTGTAAAAAGCGGTATTGATGACGAAGAAGGATTAAAAAACGTAGCAATGACGTGTATGTCGTCTAAAATCGTTTCAGAATCAAAAGAAATGTTAGCTCAAATTTGTATGGATGCTATTAAAGCAATTGCCGAAAAAGATGATAATGGTAAATGGGTTGCCGACATTGATAAAGTCCAAATTCAGAAGAAAGAGGGAGATTCAATTGATGATACGGGATTAATCAAAGGTATTATTCTTGACAAAGAGGTTGTAAGTCCCGGAATGCCAAAAATCGTAAAAGACGCAAAAATCTTACTCTTACAAAGCGCGATTGAAATAGAAAAAACAGAATTCGATGCTAAACTTCAAATTACCAGTCCAGAGCAAATTCAGCAATTCTTAGATGAAGAAGAAAAAATGTTAAGAACTATGGTTGAAAAAATTGAAAAATCTGAAACTAACGTCGTCATTTGTCAAAAAGGAATTGATGATCTCGCACAACATTTTCTTTCAAAAGCGGGAATTATGGCAATAAGGCGAGTTAAGAAATCAGATATAGAAAAACTCTCAAAAGCTACTGGTGGTATGATCTTTACAAATCTTGATGATGTGACTCCAGAAAAGCTAGGATATGCTGGAGTGGTAGAAGAACGAAAAATAATGAACGACAGTTGGATTTTTATTGAAGAATGTAAAGATCCGAAATCAGTTGTAATTCTCATTAGAGGAGGAACTGAACTTGTCGTTGATGAAGTTGAGAGAGCAATTCACGATGCACTTTGCGTAATTCGAGATGTGGTAGAAGATCAAAAAATTGTTGGCGGTGGTGGCGCTCCAGAAATCGAGACTGCGATTCAATTAAGAGAATATGCCTCTACATTAGGTGGACGTGAACAACTTGCGGTTGAAGTATTTGCTGATTCACTTGATATCATCCCAAAAACCTTAGCTGAAAACGCAGGCCTAGACCAAATTGATACATTAATGAAATTACGAGCTTCTCATCAACAAGGAAATAAATTCGCGGGACACGACTTAGATACTGGAGATGTTATTGTTGATATGATGAAAATTGGTGTTGTCGAACCAACCATCGTCAAAGCTCAAGCTATTAAAAGTAGCACCGAAGCAACCTCCATGATTTTGCGAATCGATGATATCATCGCTAGCGCGAAGTCTGCAATGCCCCCAATGCCTCCTGGTGGAGGGATGGGAGGGATGGGCGGTATGCCGCCTGGTATGGGAGGGATGGGAGGTCTTCCTCCTGGTATGATGTAAATCTAAACATTTTTTTAATTTATTTTTTCTTTTTATTCATTTAATTTATCTAATCAGAATTTTAGTTAGTTTGAGACATTTATATATTCCTAAGGATTATTCTTTCTATTTTTAAAGTTATATTTCCTTTAATTTTTTAGCGATATTTTGGGCGAGTTCACATTCAACATTTAAAATTTGGGGGGTTACAAAATTTAGGTATTGGATTTAAATAAATTCACACACCTATTCTATTAAATATTAGCAAGATAAGTGTTAGGCATTTCATATATGAAATATACCACTTATACTTTTAATATGGGTGTTTTTGGATTTTCTGCAAGAATATTTAATATGTGAATTACATACAAAAGTGTTAAATACATAATTGTCAATTTTATACTTAATCCAATAAATTTTGGGTGAAATATAATGAGAAATAAAAACAAAATAAAAATGACTATAATAGTTTTCGGGATGATTTTCGCAGTATCGACCATTAGCAATTTTAATATCATTGACGATCAAGGGAATAATGATGGAACCATAGAAATTCAATATGAGACTAATTTAAAAAGCCTGAAATTATCTGTAACTTATATCGAATCTTTTATACATATTGATGGTAATTGGACAGAAACTCTTATAAAACCATGGTGTACTTTTGTCAATGGATTTTATGTTATTGAAAACGTTATAATTGACGCCAATGGTTCACCGACGGGAAGTGGGATTTTTATACAAAATTCCAAAAATGAGGATTTTATAATCAGAAATTGCTCTGTTTACAATGCGGGTAATGAGACAAATGACGCAGGGATCCGATTGGAATACACAAATTACGGAATTTTGATAAATAATACCTGTTCAAATAACAACAGGCATGGAATATTTCTCTATAATGATTGTGATAATAATACAATTTCGAATTGTAGAGTAAACGACAATGTCTGGGCGGGGATTAGACTTGACTCAAATTGTGATGTTAATATTATTATAGGAAATACTTTAAAAAATAATAATGTAGGAATTACATTTAAAGATCGCTGTAGTTATAATACCATCTCAGGAAATATCGTGAATGACAATAGAGATCGTGGAATATTATTATGGTTAAGATGTAATTTCAACACTCTCTCGAGAAACACCGCACATAAGAATTCTAATGAAGGGATACATTTAGATGATTATTGCAATAATAATACCCTCTCGGAAAATATCACAAACGATAATAGTGAAACTGGGATATCCCTATCAGATAGGAGCGATGAAAACCTTGTAAACAAAAACTGTTTTATCGGGAATGGATTAAATGCTAGGGATAGTGGAATAGATAACCAATGGGACAATGGAACTATTGGTAATTATTGGGATGATTACAATGGTGTAGATGCTAATGATGACGGTATAGGGGATACGCCATATAATGTTACAAGTACAGAAGGTTCTCAGGATAATTTTCCACTAATGAAGTGTCCACTTCTTCCTGAAGAAGGAGATGATAATGGAGATGGTATAATTCCAGGATATAATGTATTCATTCTACTTGGTGTTCTATCCTTTGTAGCAATCCTTATAAGCAAAAAAATAAAGAAATCTTGAAAATGTAATTCTTAAATTGTATTTTTTTTTTTGAACCTTTTCTTATTCGAAATTCAATTAATTAAAAATTTTTAACCCTGTTCTATAATACTGTAAAAAAATCATCATGTGAAAATTGTTCTAATATTTTTAAAAAATACTTCCCATCTTCCACTCCTTGTAGATTCTCTTCTCTGTTATTTGTATCCAGACCTCTTGTGATTCCCTCTGCATATCTATACTGATGATAAAAAATTTGCCCTAACCATCTTGTCTTAAGAATAAGATATAACCATTTAAATTCTTCTTTTTTGACAGGAGACTCTTCCAAATAAGCGTGAACAAATCTAATATAATCTTCAATTCTTTTTGGATGATATAATCCGCAATACATCATCATCGGAGCGATGTCAAAGAGCAAACAGTCATATCCCGCAGCATTAAAATCCATTATTCCCGTAAAGATTCCCTTTTTAAAGAAAAAGTCTTTAGGTCCGATATCCCCATGAATAACCGCCTTAGTTAATAAATGAGCTGGTAACTTTTCTATTTCTTTCTCCCATTCCTTATACTGGTTATAGATATAATCATCCTTTACCATATATCTCCTTGCCATATTTCTAACAGCTGTTATGGTATCTTGATCTCTAACGAAAATTTCTTTTCCGAGCTCATCAACCATTTTTTTTGAGATATAGTGTATTTTTCCTAATTTTTTTCCAAAAAAGGGTAGCAGTTGATTTATTTTTTTGATATTAGATTCATCGCTTCCCTCCAGAAAAGTTTGGATAACGACAAACTGCTCTTTATATGACAAAAAGAGAGCATTTTCTTTGTTACTCATAGGATTTGGTGTCTTAATACCATTTCTAGCTAAATATTCATATACTCTCATGCATATCTTTATGTTTTTTTCAGTATCATATATAACTCTGACGACAAAATCCCCTCTCTCAGTCAAAATATGAAAATTTTCACTCTGAAACCCATTGTCTAATTTTCCCTTGAATTTAACCAATGAACCAACATCATAATATCTTAAAATATTTTCAATCTCGCTTTCTGAAAATATCATCTCACTAAATTTCTATGATATAAGTAAATTTAAAAATTTTAGTGTCAGACTTTGATTTTGCCATCCAAGAAAATAAGATTTATTTCAAATAAATTTTCATGAAAATCAGACTCTGAATTTACCTTTCCAACCCAATTTCCTATGAAATTGGGACAAAATTTAAAAAGGCTCGAACCAAGCCAATGTTCAACGCATAGTTTTATTGAGCGTGTTCAGCCAGATGCTCAAGCAATAGATGGGTTATCTTTTCAGGCTCCATTTGAAGTGCGAAATTGCGCGCAACTTCGAGGATCTCGAATCGATACGGTGCTTCAACATAATGCGCATTTGCTTCAGCCGCCTCCCGGGAAACATTACCTGCCTTTCGGGGCCAAATGTACAGAGTGGGCATGACAACCGGTTTTAGTGGTGGAATTTTAAGTACCCGATACCAGTGAAAAATGGCCCGAAGCGCTTCTTCGCTGCTGAGCGCCTCACGATACGGGTCGGTCTCTTCGGCCGGCAATTCCATGCGTTTAAGGGTAGACTCAAACATTTTCAATTGATTGCCCTCTTTTCTGAAATTAGAAAAATAACTCATCTTTTGTCGTTGTTTATCCGCCGCCTCTGTCGCCATCACCTCAACAATTGCCATAGGATGTGGAATGTTGATGCAAGCCAGCGTCGCTACCCGCTGTGGATACTCTCCGGCAATACACCATGCAACCACTGAGCCGATACTGGTACCCATAAGATGAAATGGTCGATCCCCCCATCCAAGCTGATCGGCAATTGCCAGTATATCTTCGACAAACTCATCTACAACATATGCCTCCACACCTTCAGGTCGCGCACCCGGACAATAACCCCTCAGATCAGGCACAACAGTTCGGAACCCAGCCTCAGCTAATTTCGGCAGTTGATGGTGCCACTCCCAGCTCGTTCGGGGCAAACCATGCAATAACAGTAGCAAGGGCCCCTCTTCCGGCCCATCTGACCAGGCATCAAACGTAAATCCGCGAGCTTTGATTTGGATACGGTTCATATTCATACCTATGTAACATCATTTTTAATAATTATTCCATTTATTAAGCAAAAATTTCATGAAAAAATGTGAGTTTCTTTTTTTCATAGGAATTTTCATTGAAATCAGACTCTGAATTTACCTTTTCTGCTAATTGAAGAAAAGTTAATCAACCTCTCAGAAAAATTTTAAATTTCATGAGAGAAATTTTAACTCTAAAAATTCTCTTTTAGAAATTTTGTTTTCCTAAGATTCTAATTAAGGTTCTAATTGATTTAATTCACAAAACTGAAAATAGAAAAATTGGATTCCATAAGTTAAATATTACGATACTTCTAATTTCTCTTTTGGAAATACAAGCCTATAGTATTCAAAATTAAAAATAACGATTTGTAGTAAATATGTCAAATAAAACTATAGTAAAGTTCACGAACCTTAGTAAAAGGTTCCATGATTTAATGGCAGTAAATAATTTAAATTTGGAAATTTATGAAGGTGAAATCTTAGGATTTGTCGGTCCCAATGGAGCAGGGAAAACAACAACTATGAAAATGTTAGGCGGATTAATTAAACCGACGAGTGGCAAAATCGAAATATATAATCATAATGGGGACTTAATTGATATAAAGAAAAAACCAGCTGATCTTTTTAAACAAATTGGTTTTTTAATTGATTTGCCCGCCTTTTACGGACAAGTAACCCCAAATCAGATACTTCGTTATTATTGTCGTTTATTAGGATTATCTAAAGATATTATTGAAAAACGAGTAGACTGGGCGCTTGATGTTGTTGAAATGTCAAAATGGAAAAACAAAATCATAAAAGAATTTTCAAAAGGAATGGTTCAAAGGTTAGGACTTGCACAGGCACTAGTACATGATCCTGATTTGCTTGTTCTTGACGAACCTCAAACAGGTTTGGATCCTTCAGGACGCATTCTAGTTCGAAATATCTTGCAAAAATTGAAAAAAATGGGGAAAACAATTTTTCTCTCGTCTCATCTATTGTATGAAATATCAGAAGTCTGTGATCGAATAGTCATAATTAATCGTGGAAATTTAATTGCAGCGGACACTCTAATCAATTTAGAACAGAAAATGACTAAAAAGCAAATCCAATGCGAACTTTTTGAGCCACTCGAATTTTCACAAGTTGATAAAGTAGTAAATGAAATCAGGAATAAAATTGAACAATATTGCGAAAATGGGGCTAAAAATTTTGTCACATACGATGAAGTTCTTCCTGGTTTCAATATATTTTACAATGGGACACCGTTATCTCTTAAGAAAATTCACGAAATTTTATCTATAGACATGAGACTTCCAATTGTCGGATTTAGCAAAGACCGCACTTCTCGGTTAGAAGATTTGTATATAAGTCTAGTAGATGAAGATGATAACAAAAATGGAGGTGAATTGAAAGAGTGAACTCCAATTTAATTATAGAAGAAAATTTTAATTTAAAGCAAATCTTCAATGTCTACAGGTTCGAAATTTTTCTCCAGAGAAAGAGATATATTTTAGTTGCTTTATTATCGGTAGTAGCTGTCATTTTGACATCTCTAATGTCCTTATCAATGCCTAATGCAAAGCTTTTTTGTGGAAGTACTCTTAGTCAAATAGGTACATTTTCCTACCTTTTAACTCTATTTTTTGCTGGCGGAATTATAGCGAATGAATTTGATAGAAAGACAGCATTAACTAATTTTACGAAAACTGGACGCAATAATTTTTTTATTGGAAAAACTTTTGCTGCTTTTACTAGTGTCTTAGTCTGGATCGCTCCTGCATTCATAGTAACATCTATTATTTGTTTAATAGAGTACAATACCATACCTGTTGAATTAATTTTATGGTTTGGATATTATTGCTTAATTGGTATATCGTGTACCTCTCTTTATCTTCTATTTAGTGCTATATTTAGATCAGGCAGTCAAGCTATGATAATAGGATTTATTATATTCACAAGTTCGGCCATATTGTTTGCAATTTTACTATTTATTGATCCAAGTGTTCCAAATCCAACCTTCATTTATCTAGAAATAGTCGGACAAGCTATTTTTATAGGAGAGGCAGCAATGTCTGAGATGAACATAGATTTATTATTAGCAATCTACATAGCACTTTCGTATCTTATCCCTTGTCTTATACTTTCTTACCTGAGATTTAAAACTCGAGACGTTTAATTAACCTTTATTTTATTTTTTTTAAAAAATTATATAATTTTATTTAAATCGATGAAAAATTTATACATTTAAAAAAATTAAAATTAAATTAAAAAAAAAAAATTAACTTTCCAATTGATTTAGTTTTAAGTTTTATTTAACTCATCATTAATTCCTGCAATTTTCTTGACCATATCTTTTCTGGATTCAATATCATATTGAGTTGTAATTGCTATACTTTCCATTACTGGGGAACCGCCACCATGATAACTTCCAAAGAGATGAACTCCACCTGTAGCAGAACAATATATATCACCAACATATCGCCAGAATTGCGCAGCATTTTCTGGAGAAATCATTGGGTTTCTAGTGATGTATTTATAAAGTTGGTCCTTTAGTTCCGGATTAACAAAATCTCTTTCATGAGGGAAAGTTGCTGGAATACCACCGCAAAGATCAGTTATGATCTCAGCTTCATGAAATACATTTTCTCCTGATAAACATCTTCCGACATTACAATAGATCGAATTTGGAATATAACTGCCAGGGCCATAAGGAATAAAACCTACACCAGGCATATATACCTCTGGTTTACCTAAATCTGAAGCAGTATATCCTGCGGCATACCCAAGTTCTGTAACCAGGATTAATTCAGCTAATTTACTTCTTACATGAGAAGCTCTATGGATATTGTTATATTCTGCTGCTAGAGCAGCAGTTCCAACTACTAAATCTCCAATAGCAGGTTTACAACCTGAATAACTGTGGCGATGAAATAAAGCAAATAATAAGGCAAGAGTACCAGCATGTTGATATTCACCACAAAGAAAAACCCTTTCCCATGGAACAAACACGTCATCAAAAATAATATATGAATCTGTAGCTCCAGGCATGAACCCACGTTTAAAATATTCTCTTTCACGTAAATTATGTATTGTAATTACTTGTTTAACTCCTTCATAATCCCCAGTCAATGCAAATGCAACTGCATAATCTTTATCTTCTGGTCTTAATGCTCTAGTAGGGACAACTATAATTTCATCAGATACAGAGGCTTCTGAAATATGAAGCTTACAACCTCGAACTATAATACCATCTTTTCTTTTTTCTACAACATGAACATACATATCTGGATCTTCCTGATCCGCAGGTCGTTTTATTCTATTACCCTTAACATCAGTTTGAGCACAAGCTGCAATTAAATCTTCCTTCTGAAATCTTTCTAACCATTTTTTAAAATTTTCGTGATAGTTAGTTTCACCATTATTTGATTTATCTGCTTCATAACTCACGTTATAAACGGCATTAGCTGCATCACATCCCATACAGCGTTGAACACATCCACCAACTTTCTGGCAGATTTTTCTGGTCATATCTTGCTTTTTATGAAGATCATCTGTATTTTGATGAATATGAGTAAAACGATTAATTATTTCACCTGTAAGATGAGATTTTGCTAGGATTAAATCACCATATTCTGGGTCCTCAACTACGTCAAATGTTGTACCAATTGTATCAATACATGGTAATTGCCGTTCATCTAAACGATTAATCCTTTCACCATTAAAGTAGATATTATTCTTCATTTTACCTAAATCTTTCATAAATTCTTCTTTTGTCCTCATTATAATTCCTCTTTTTAAATATTTGGTAGATTTTGTATTATTACACTTTTAAAATTCAATAAGAATAGATAATATACTAAAAATAGTCATTAATATCTTTAAATTTCTTTTTAATAAAAATACTATTATTAACCAAAAAAAGTGAAAAATGAATTAAAAATAAGAGCTGTAAACATAAATAAATTTTGCAGTGTAAGAAAATTATTATAATTCTAATTCTTTATTTATCCATCTAATTGAAAATTAGTTTTCAATAATCATTCTTGGTTTGGGGATTATTTAGATGAATGTCGAAGAGAAGTTAGCTTTTTTTCTATTCCTTCCTTCACTTAATTATATAAGAATGAGGCTATTTGAAGGAGTTATCACATATAATATTCCAAATATTAAAATAGATTGATATCTAATTAAGTTCAGATTATCTAAACTAGAAATTATCACATGAATATAGTAATTAAAGAAGATATTAAGAAAGGATTAAGAAATCTTGGGATAAACACGGGATTTCATCTTGGAGTGCATAGTTCTTTACAGAGTTTTGGTAAGGTCAAAGGAGGCGCGAAAACAGTTATAAATGCTTTACTCGAAGTTGTAGGGAATGAGGGAACTGTAGTGATGCCTACTTTTTCCACTAATCGTATTGAATTTGAACTTACTTCTAAAGAAAGAGAAATAGGGCTATTATGGAAGTATAAAATTTTACTATTTAACCCTAAGGAAAATGAAAGTTGATAAAAAACTAAAGAAAAAAAATAGAATTTAATTTAAATTTGAAGATTTCTTTATTTTTCTACTTATAAGGATTGCTACAAAGGATAGAATACCAAGTAGAAAGAATAGATTATATCCTGGAATTATTTCATCACCTTCTCCATAATTGCAGGACTTATTATCTTTAAATTTGTTTCCTTGGGAATATTCTTCTAGGATGCACTTATCATTTCCCATTAAGATATTTTCTGAAATTTTGTTATTATCACTACTTCTTAAATTTATTCCAGCTTCGGTATTATTATTTGCGGTATTTCCTGAAATGGTGTTGTTATTACAGATCCATAAGTATATTCCATTTTCATAATTGTTATTTGCGGTATTTCCCGAAATTATATTATTATTACTATTATCGTGCAACATTATTCCACTATCACCGTTGTTATTTGCCGTGTTTCCTGAAACGGTGTTAATATTACTATACCATAAATATATCCCATCCTCAATGTTATTATTTGCGATATTTCCCGAAATAATGTTATTATAACTTTTTCTTACATTAATTCCCCTGAAATTAGAATAACAAGTGTTATTAATTACTACTCCATTTGTTACATTATTTAATGTAATTCCTCCATCTAAGATATAAGAAGTTCCACTGTTGAAGAGGGTACAATTTTCAATCTTAAAATACACATCAGAATTTTCAATTAGTATGCAACTTCCCGGACCATCTGCATCTATTATGAAATCTTTTAGGATATAAGGATCGGAGGAAGTGCCTGAACCTGAACATATACCCCCAGCCTTAGCAGCAGACCAATCGCCATCAATATGAATTTTTCCAGATATTTTTGAGAATTTCAATATTTTATTAACTGAATTAATATCTTTGCTATATTCCGAACTTTTATCATTATTTCTTGCATCATAATTGAGATTGTTGCTAATTATTGGTGATAATACAAAAACGATTCCTAAAGCTAATAAAATGAATATCATTATTTTTGTATTTAATTTCATTTTTTTTCGCCAAAATAGTTTAGATTATTATGTAAAAGATCATGATTAACTATTTAATATTATTGTATATTTTAATATACTTAGCTACTATACCGTTTAATCAATTAGAATCTGGAAACAGATCCTAATTTATTTTATGAATAAGAGATGAAATTTTTCTAAAGAAATTTTTAAATTAAAAAACCTTGTTTCTTAAAAAATCCGTATTTCATAAGATTCTAATTAAACTAGACATAAGATTTATCATAATTAAGTTTGTTAAATAAGTGAGAAAATTTGAGAATTGATTTTCATTGTCATCTTTTTCAACCGATTGATACAAGGAGAATGGTTGAAGTTGGTCCAATGATCTTTAAGGGATATGGATTTTATGAAAGAATGGTAAAAAAATTTAGTGAAATACAATCCATTGAAACAAAGAATATTATGGAAAAGACTATTTTTCATTTGAATAGTGCTAACATTGACAAGGTGGTATTATTACCGGTAAATATGAAAGAAAATCAAGAAGTAAAAAAATGGGTTGAGTTTGCCCCTGATATTTTCATACCTTTCTATAATCCTCCCGAAAAATCCGATGCTGATGTAAATGTTAAAGAAGAAATAGAAAAGGCAATTGTAGAGGAGAATTATAAAGGATTTAAAATAATGCTTACATTCCGTAAAAAAAGACTAAACGATCAGTTAATTTTTCCGGTATTAGAAGCTGCTCAAAAATATAAAATCCCTATTGTAATGCATTGCGGATATCCACCACCAGGAACAAGAAAAAACGTATTAACATACTCAAATCCAATTGTTATTGATGAGTATGCTAGTTCATTTCCGAAGGCTAATATTATAATCACTCATATGGGGTATCCTTTCACTGATATCGCAATTGCACTAGCAGCTCAATATCCGAACATACATTTAGACATTAGCAATCTTGCGTATATGATGCCTTCTCGTTTAAAGGAATTATTAATTAAAGCAAATGAAGTTATCGGTGTAAATAAAATCCTATTTGGTTCAGATGGCAATACACCAGAAATGATAGAAATTGCTGTGAATTATTTTGACGATGTTGATTTTTTAACCGATGAGGAGATTGAGAAAATTTTAGGTCTAAATGCAGCTAAATTATTAAACCTATGAATTAATTAAGTATATCTCTTTTTATTTCTCAACTCTAATTTAATTATTATTTATTTATATACAATTTGACCATAAGTGGTGAAAAATGAAATTTATTGATTTGTCTATTCCATTAATTAATCCTGAGGAATTAATTTTTGATCCAGAAAGAACAGAGCTACATATAGACTACAATGATCATAAGAAAGGTGCTGAACAAATGGGCGCTATATTTAATCTAATACCAGAAAAACATTTACCTCTTGGTACAGGTTGGGCAACAGAAAGGATTACACTAAGCACTCATAATGGAACTCATATGGACTCCCCATGGCACTTTGCCTCTATTCAAGATAAAGAAATTGGACAAAGGAAAGCAATGACAATCGATGAGATTCCCTTAGAGTGGTGTATTGCTCCTCTTATTGTTCTGGATTGCACTGATTATGAGGATGGATATGTATTATTACCAGAAGATATTGATAAAAAGTTAAATGAGATTAATTATAGTCTAAAAGAAAAGGATATCTTATGTGTTCATACTAATGCTTCCAACTATTATGGAACTAATGAGTTTGTACATCATGGAATAGGAGTAGGTAAAAAGGCAACTTTGCATATAATCAGACAAGGAGTTCATATTGTAGGAACAGATTCATGGTCTTGGGATGCTCCTTTTTCTATTACTGCTCAGAAATGGGAGCAAAGCCAGGATCCTTCTATTATTTGGGAAGGTCACTTCGCTGGAATTGAGTTAGGTTATTTTCAAATGGAAAAATTAACAAATTTAGAAAAGGTTCCACCTGTTGGTGCTACAATTTATTGTTTCCCGATAAAAATTGCTCGAGCTAGCGCAGGGTGGGTTCGCGCAGTTGCAACTATTCCTGAATAATAAGAAAATTAAAAAAAAATATGCTTTCATCCAATTTAAAACACTCTGATATTTTCTTTTATTAGGAGCAGCGGGAGTTATAATAGTTCTATTGCGTGAAAGTAACTGAGCAAGTGAAGTTATATAATTGAAAAAATAATATTTTTTTAATTTTTAAGATTTTATAAAATTGTCCAAGTACTTCGAACTTAATTATTAATAGAAATCTAATTCTCTTCTGAATGTAGTTTCCCGATATTGGGAAAATTGCTGATGATTTGCATACAAAAGTGTTAAATACATAATTGTCAATTTTATTCTTAATCCAATTAATTTTTATGAGAATAATATGAAATCTAAAGCAAAAAAAACAATAATTATAATAACTTTAGGGATAATTTTCGCATTTCTGAGTATCTATAATTATAATCTCTTTAATGTTCAAGGTGAAAATGATGGCCCTATAGAATTTCGAGATGATACTAATTTCAAAAGTCCTAAAATGACGGATGGCTATACTAGACAATATATATATATTGATGATAGTAATCCTGCTATAAATTGGTCTTATACTGCTTCAACCTATGATTGGTGTTATATTGATAATGGGGTTTATATTATTGAAAATGTGACTATTGACGAAATCGGTGGGCAATGGGGAAGCGGAATTTGTATAGAAAATTCCAAAAATGAGTATTTTATAATCAGAAATTGCACAGTGTATAATGCTGTCAATGGAATAAGATTGTACAACACTACTAACGGAATTTTTACCAAAAATAATTGCTCAAACAGCAATGACAGAGGTATATGGTTAGATAGCAACTGTTATAATAACACTATTTCGGGAAACATTGTTAATAATAACACTGGTATTGGGATATGGTTATCGGGAAATAATAATAACAACATTTCGGGAAACACCATAAATTACAACACACGTGGGATATATTTAGAGGGGAGTGATAATAATACCATTTCAAGAAATAACGTAAGTAATAGCTTGACGGGGATATATTTAGACAGTGGGTGTAATTCTAACAACATTTCGAGAAACACTGCTAATGATAACGACGATTTTGGAATAAATTTAATGGGGAGTGATGATAATACTATTTCAAGAAATAATGTAAGTAATAACAGGATGGGGATGTATTTAGTAAGTGGGTGTAATAATAACAACATTTCGGGAAACACCGCAAACAATAATTCTCTCTTCGGGATAAATTTAGGGGGAAATAATAACAGCATTTCGGGAAACACCGCAAATAATAATACAGATTCAGGGATATATTTAGGGGGAAATAATAACAGCATTTCAGGAAACACCGCAAACAATAATACTGTCTTCGGGATATATTTAGGGGGAGATAATAACATCATCTCGGGAAACACCGCAAATAATAATACAAACTCAGGGATATATTTAGGGGGAAATAATAACAACATTTCGGACAACACTGCTAATAGTAATGGCATATCTGGCATATATTTATATGGAAATAATAACAACGTTTCAGGAAATAATGCAAACGATAATAGCGGAAATGGATTATATTTAGGGGGAGATAATAACATCATCTCGGAAAATATTGCAAACAATAATAGCGGGAATGGGCTAGATTTATATGGAAATAATAACAACATTTCGGGAAATAATGCAAACAATAATAGCGGGAATGGAATACTTTTAGAGGGGGGAAGTAATGATATCATCGCGGGAAATAATGCAAACAATAATAGCGGGAATGGGCTAGATTTAGGGGGAAATAATAACATCATCGCGGGAAATAATGCAAACAATAATAGCGGGAACGGGATATTTTTAGATGGAAATTATAATAATATTTCACAAAACACCGTGAATAATAATGCAGACTTAGGGATAAATTTATATTCTGGTGGTCATAACGACATTTTGGGAAATATTGCAAATTACAATGGTTATGGGATACGTTTAGGGGGATTTATTAACAACATTTCGGGAAACACTGTAAATAACAACGAATATGGGATAAATTTAGAAGATAGTAATACTAACGACATTTCGGGAAATATTGTAAATAATAACGAATATGGGATATATTTAAATAATAGTGATTATAACGACATTTCAGGAAACACCGTGAATAATAATACAGACTCAGGGATATATTTAGATAATAGTCTTATTAACGACATTTCGGGAAACACCGCAAATAATAATACAAACTCAGGGATATATTTATATTATAGTAATACTAACAACATTTCGGGAAACACTGCAAATTACAATGGGAATGGGATATATTTAGATAATAGTGATTATAACGACATTTTGGGAAATATCGCAAATTACAATGGGAATGGGATATATTTAGATAATGGTTATTATAACGACATTTCGGGAAATACTGTAAATATTAACAGCATATCTGCTATATATTTGCAGGAGAGTGATGGTAACACCATTTCAGGAAACATCGCAAACTACAATGGTTATGGAATATATTTAAAATGGAGTGATAGTAACAGAATTTCAGGAAATACCGCAAATTACAATGGGAATGGGATATATTTATTGCAAGATAATAATAATAACGACATTTCGGGAAACACTGTTAATATTAACACTTATTATGGGATATATTTAGAGGGAAGTAATACTAACGTCATTTCGGGAAATACTGTAAATAATAACGAATATGGGATATATTTAAAGTGGAGTCATTATAACACCATTTCAAGTAATAACGTAAGTAATAACCTAAATGGGATATATTTAACAGATAGTTGTACTCAAAATAATATATATCTTAATTATTTTAATAATACACTCAATGCGTATGATGATGGTTCGGATAATCATTGGGATAATGGAAAGATAGGGAATTTTTGGTCGGATTATTCAGGTGTTGATGCTGATGATGACGGTATAGGAGATACTCCATATTATATTGATGGTAAGGCAGGAAGTCAGGATAGTTTTCCAATTTGGGATGATGGTCCAGATCCACAGCCTGAACCAGAACCTGAGCCAGAGCCTGAACCAGAACCTGAGCCAGAGCCTGAACCAGAACCTGAGCCAAAGTCAAAACCTAGTGGAATTCCAGGATATAACCTTTTCCTTCTACTTGGTACTCTATCCATTGTATCAATCCTTTTAAGCAAAAAAATAAAAAAAGATTGAAATTATAATTCCTAAATTTTTCCTTTTTATTTATTTTTTAAATCAGTCTATTCATTAGATTAAAATAAATTGGTATTCAACTATTGTCTAAGTAAATTCTTAAAAATTAGTTAATTAAACAAGTGAAGTTATATAATTAAAAAAATAATACTTTTCTTATTTTTAAGATTTTTTAAAATTGTCCAATTATTTCGAACTGAATATTTAATAGAATTCTAATTCTCTTCTGAATGTAGTTTTCCGATATTGCGAAAATTGCAATAAATTATATACAAAAGTGTTAAATACATAATTGTCAATTTTTTACATAATCTGATAATTTTTCTGTGAAATGTAATGAGAAAAAAAAGCAAAATAAAAATAATTATAATAACTTTTGGGATAGTTTTTGTATTTTTGAGTATCTACAATTATAATATCTTTAATATTCAAGGGGAAAATGAGGGACCTATAGAATTTCGAGATGAAACTAATTTCAAAAGTCCGAAAACAACGGGTGGTTATATTGAAACAAATATACATATTGATGATAGTGATCCTGATAAAAATTGGTCTTTTACTGCTTCAAACTTTGATTGGTGTTATATTGATAATGGAGTTTATATTATTGAAAATGTTACGATAATTGGTGGTAGTGGTTCTGGTATACGCATTGAAGATTCTAATGAATATTTTACACTTAGAAATTGCACAGTCTATAATTATGCAGAAGGAATAAGATTATACAACACTACTAACGGAATTTTAACAGGAAACAATTGTTCGGGAAACTCTGCTAATGGGATATATTTATATAACAGTGATAATAACAACATTTCGGAAAACATTGCTAGTAATAACATAAATTTTGGAATACACTTATTTGTTAGTTGCAATGGGAATATCATTTCAAGAAATAACGTAAGTTATAGCTGGAGGGGGATATATTTACGGGACAATTGCGATTCGAATACAATTTCAGGGAATATTGCCAATAATAATAGTGGGAGTGGGATATGTTTATATCATAGTGATTCTAACAACATTTCGGGAAACATCGCATATGACAATGGTTATGGGATAACTTTATGGGAGAATAGTAATAATAACAATATTTCGGGAAACATCGCATATGACAATGATTATGGGATATATTTATTTCAAAATAATAATAATAACGACATTTCAGGAAATATCGTAAATAATAACAAAAATGGGATACATTTAATGCAAAATAATAATAATAACGACATTTCGGGACACACCGCAAATTACAACACACGTGGGATATATTTAGGGGGAAATAATGATCATAACATTGTTTCGGGAAACACTGTTAATAATAATATAGACTCAGGGATATATTTAGGTACTAGTCATACTACCAACATTTCAGGAAATATCGTAAATAACAACAAAAATGGGATATATTTAGGTAATAGCGATAATAACACCATTTCGGGAAATACCGCAAATAATAATACAGAATCCGGGATATACTTACATTATGGGTGTAATGATAACGACATTTCGGGAAATACCGCAAATAATAATACAGACTCAGGGATATATTTAGGTACTAGTAATATTAACAACATTTCGGGAAATTCAGTAAATAATAACGAATATGGGATGTACTTCTTTTCTGGGTGTAATAATAACAACATTTCGGGAAACATTGCTAATAATAACAGCGCATATGGAATATATTTAGAGGGAATTAATAATGACATTTCGGGAAATATCGCAAATTACAATTGGAATGGGATTTTTTTAAATAATAGTAATACTAATAACATTTTGGGAAATACCGCAAATAATAATACAGACTCAGGGATATATTTAGAAAATAGCAATACTAACAACATTTCAGGAAATATAGTGAACAATAACGAATATGGTATATATTTAGGGGGAGATAATACCATCATTTTGGGAAACACCGTAAATAATAATACCGACTCAGGGATACATTTAGATAATTGTATTAATACTAACATTTCGGGAAATACCGCAAATAATAATAGATATTCAGGTATTTATTTAGGTTACAGTGATAATAACAATATTTCAGGAAATACCGTAAATAATAACGAATATGGTATATATTTACGGTATTCTTGTGAGTGGAATACCATTACGGGAAACACCGTAAATAATAATACTAACGTAGGGATATATTTAAGGGAAAATATTGATAATAACAACATTTCGGGAAACATCGCAAATTACAACACGCAGGGGATATATTTATATTATGATTGTGACTGGAATACCATCACAGGAAACACCGTAAATTACAACACACGTGGGATAAATTTAGGGGGATATAATAATATCATTCTAGGAAACACCGCAAATTACAACACACATGGGATATATTTAAGGGGGTATAATCACATTGTTTCAGGAAATACAGTAAATAATAACGAATATGGTTTATATTTATATTATAGTGATTGTAAAAAGATTTCGGAAAATATTGTAAACTACAATGGTTATGGGATATATTTAAATAATAGTGAATTTAACGACATTTCGGGAAACAGCGTTAATAATAATATAGACTCAGGGATATATTTAGATGAGGGTAGTTCTTGGAATGCAATTTATCTTAATTATTTTAATAATACTCTCAATGCGTATGATGATGGTTCAAATAATCGTTGGGATAATGGAACGATAGGAAATTATTGGGATGATTATGGTGGTGTCGATGCTAATGATGACGGTATAGGAGATACTCCATATATTATTGATGGTAAAGCAGGAAGTCAGGATAGGTTTCCAATTTGGGATGATGGTCCAGATCCCCAGCCTGAACCAGAAACTGAACCTGAGCCTGAGCCAGAGCCAGAGCCAGAACCAAAACGAAAAAAAGATGGGGCAATTCCAGGATATAATCTTTTCATTCTACTTGGTATTCTATCCATTGTATCAATCCTTTTAAGCAAAAAAATAAAGAAAGATTGAAATTATATTTCCTAAATTTTTCCTTTTTATTTATTTTTTAAATCAGTCTATTCATTAGATTGAAATAAATAGTTATTCAACTATTGTCTACGTAAAATTTTAAGAACTTAATCAAATAATAAAGTTATAAATTGAAATTTCTTGATTTATCAATTCCTATCATAAATCCAGAAGAAATGAATTATATATGCATTTTTTATGGATCCACTAAAAAGTCTAATATTAAAATTATTGGAAAGATTTTAAAAGTTTGAGTATGGCGGTTTTAGAAGTTGGAATTAACCTCGGTTTGAAAAATTTAGTTGATATTAAGTATTATTCATCTTCAGATAAGATATTAGATCCTAACATACGTGCTAGATTTCTAGCTGGATTAAAAGATTTCATTAGCGAAGTATTTGGTGATAAAATTAAAGTAATATCACTCTCGAGTTTTGAAATTGTCTGTTATTACAAAATGGTTCAATTACCAAGTAAACTAGCTAGTGAACCTGAGCCATTATTATCATTTGCCATTATTGAGAAGGGTACAAATCATAGTTTTGTAAAAAAACATTTACAAGAAATAAATTCTGAGTTTCTCAATCACTATGCTATAAATGATTTTTTTTCGAAAAAACCTAAATACTTTAAAAATTTTATACCTCAAATTGATGAGATTCTTGGAGATCTAAGATTAAAAATAGATGATCGTATTAGATCTGTTTTCAGGCATTAGAATAATAAATGAAAAATAATGTAAAAAAATTTAATAAAAAAAACATAATAAAGTGAACAGTTGCTCCTATTCCTGAATAATTCTAAAAAAAATTTGGAAAAAAGAGGAATCTAATTTTTATTCTTCTTTAAAAACATCTTCTACTAGTTTATCGTTAACATCTTTTTTAAAGTGATCGAGTGATCCGGTCCAGTCTTTTAATATATCTGAATATTGTGCTTCAAATTTGCTAACTAATTCTTTTAAGGGTGATCGTACTTCTGAACTTTGAGTCCCTTTTATAAAGAGAGCTCCGAATATTTTATTACCATACTCTAAAAGAATTGTAATGTCTCCATGGTCTATTTTTTTCAAAGCTTCAGTAGACTTAGTCATTTCTTTTACAAATGAAGTAATAGCAGAAAACATTCCAGACACTAAACCAGGATCTTGATCAACATCTTTTTGAAAAGTATAATTATAAACTCCTCGCCCATCATCGTATATTATATAAAGTCCTTGTTTTTCAACACGTTCATAAATATAGCTTAATTCTGGCTTCCAGATTGTAATGAAGTTATTTTGATAAAGATATCTTAAAGTAAAATAGAATCGCTTTTTCTCATTATCATCAACTGGTTTAATTTCTTCTAATGATCTATCATTTTCAATTTTATTTATTATGGTTTTTATTTCTTCCCGTTCTTGATCTATGTATTTTGTAACAACATCTTCTTTCTTAGAAACTAAATAGTCTTCTTTATTTTCAGTGTAAGCATCATAAGAAAGAAAATCGCTAACATTAGAAAAAACTATTTTTTCGATACGTTCTTCACCTATAGGGATATTTTTGATTCTGAATTCTTTTCTAAAATAATAAATTAACAAACTCCATAGTATAATGTTAAAGATATAACGTGTGTATAAATAAGGTGTTGCTAATATGTTTAATAAATCTGGTAGATTTGCTTGTAAACTCGCAGTTCTTAAAGTATAGAAATCAAATCCAAAAACTCTAGTATAACTAGTTTGTCCTGTTAACCAATAAATATCCCCGCTACCAATGACAATAAGAATGGAAAGTGTTATTACTACAGGAAGATAAACTATTATACCTACTCCTATACTCTTCAAGAATTTTAACCCATAAACCAAAAATATGGTTAGAATGATGGCAGGGATTATTTCAGTTATTAAAATTCCATAAATTATTAATAAATCAAATTGTAAAACATGAGAAAATTCTGGATTATTTGTGGTATATTCTCCTGCTGTATAGATTCTTGTTTCTTCTAAAGAACCAGGTCCTCCAAAAAGTGGAGTATAGACAAAATTGGTTAATATTAAATTTGATATAAAGTAAACTACCAGCCCCAACGCACCAAAGATTAATATATAATAAAAATTCTGGGTATTAATTTTATTTTTCTTTCTATTTTTCCACCAATTAATCATCTTGATGAAGATTAAAATCGAGATAGGTTCAAAGATATCAAGGAATAAAATAAATATTATAGATGCCATTATGAAATAAGCGAAAAAGTAGATAATTATTACAATTGATGCTTCATAATGGATGGCAAATAGAATAATAGAAAAGATTGACATTGGTGCTCCAATTGTATATAAACTTTTGTAGATTTGATCTCTAATTTGTTCACCAAAAAATCTACCCTTTAAAGCAATTTGACTTGAAAATAATAATTCAATGCTAAAAATGAAGATTGCTATATATACAAAGAGTATTTCTAAAAACCATCCTAAAGCAGTTTCACCAGTAGTTAATGATTCGTTTTGTAAATTAGAAATTTCAAGTATGACTTGTAAAAGGTAGAGAGAAATAGGCAACAGAACTATCATTAATTTCAGAATTTCTTTTTCTCGGGACCAGTTGTTTCTAATCAATCCATTTTTAGCTCTTTCTAATGGACTTTCTTTTATTTCATAACTTACTTGTTCTAAATTTGAAATTAATGTTCCTTCTTCCTTCCTTAATCGGTTCCAAAAGAAGATTAAAGAAATGAATGGAGCAATAAAAAAGATAAATGGTAATGTTATTATTGGGTAGGAAAAAAATTGTGCTATAAGTGAGCCAAAATGTGCGAAAATATAGCCGATCCCACACACAATATCCCCTTCTTCTGATGGTGATGTCACTAATTCATTAGGAGTGTCACCTATCTGAAAAATTATTGGGAGGACCCAATAAATCAAATAAAATACTACAATTCCTAGGGCTACTCTAAAATACAATTTACCTATAGTTTTTTTCCATATGAAGAATAAGGGAATAATTAGAACTATAATAGGCAGTGCATTTAAAAATATCATAAAGAAACTTTCTATAGCTTCCATTATAATCACATTTTTCTTGAGTATTAAAATTCAAATTTATTTAAAATAAATGTATGTCAATGTTATTATAATAATTTAGGTATTTTTGACTTTTGATGATTTTAAGATGAGAAGAAATAATAAAATTGGAATAATTGTTGATGATGATTTTGCCACTAAAAACATGCCACCTTATCCATATCCCATATTTCTCTCCTATGAGACCCCTTTAAGGATAAAATCAATTTTAAGTTATTTAAAAGAAAAAGCAGTGTTTGAAAATGAGAGAATTGTCAAGATTGAGCCTATGAAAGTGGAAGAAGAAATAATTCGTTTAGCACATACTAAATATCATATAGACTCAATCAGAAATCTCTCAAATAGAGGAAATGGATTGTTAGGTGAAGAAGTATTTATTACTGAAGATACTTTTGAATTGGCTAAAAAAGCAGTCGGAGGAGCAATCAAATCAATCGAAAGTGTGATTAAAAATGAAGTAAATCAAGCTTTTGCACTTATAAGACCTCCTGGTCATCATGCCTTGCGAGAAAAAGCTTCAGGACTTTGTATCTTTAATAACATAGCAAACTCTATAATATATCTTCGGGAAAAACTCCAATATAATAAAAAAATTGCTATAATTGACATAGATGCTCATTTTGGAGATGGGCTTGCTCAATATTTCTATGAGGATCCTAATGTATTATATTTTTCTATTCATGAATTTGATTTTGTTGAAGGAGATATTGGGTTTATTAATGAATTGGGAGCAGGAGAGGGCCTTGGTAGAAATGTTAACTTTCCACTCCCCATGAACACATCAGATCAAGAATTTCTAGAGTTTATAGAAATAGTTGACCCCCTTTTGAAAGAATTTCAGCCAGATCTAATCATTATTGCTGCCGGATTTGATATGTATTTTGATGATCCTATAGGAAATTGTCTATTAACGTCAGTGTCATATTATCGGTTCTCTGAAATTATATTAAGAATTGCTGAAGAGATATGCGAAGGAAAATTAGTCTATATTCTTGAGGGAGGGTATAGCCTAATTGGTTTACCGGTTTGTATTTATTCTGTTTTTAAAGCTTTATTAAAGGAAAGTTATAGACCTCCGTCCTTTGAAAACCTACAATTCTCAAATAATTCAAAAAAACATGATATAAAAAAAATTAAATCTGCATTGAAAAAGCTTTTATCAGATCACTGGAGTTTTATTTAAAGGAATTATAAAAAGATTTATACTAAATCATTTAATTTCTTAGCATATTCTTGCACATTGAAAAGTGCATCCCTCGGTCCTATCCTTGGATTTATGTAACATACAAGTGCTCCTGTTCCGCCAATCGGAATCGGGCAAATAATTAAATGCCCTTGACCCGTTATATTAGTACCAATTTTTCTTTCTTCTGTATTTTCAACGATCATATACTTAATTCCTTGAATTGTGATACTTGTGATTCCCTTTTCACCAAGTTCCAACTTCTGGTTAAGAAGCTCATTGATTTGGCTAAGATTATTAGTTAAATTCCAATTTTCAGTTTGAGTGAGTAAATCACCACTTTTACTTATAATTGCTATACCAAAAATGTTCTGTTCTTCATTCAATAACTCATCAATAATATTCTCAATATTAGCAGACATTATGACCAAATTATTTATTATTAAATTGTTATAATAAAATAAATAAAATCAATTATAAATTTAAATATAATTTAAAAATAAATAATGAAAAAATCACGGTGAAGATATTTGGCTTTAAGAATGTGGAGAAAGGCGATTCTTTTATCATTACGAGAAAAGAAAGTTTTTACAATATTTACACTTATATATACGATATTAATATTCTTAACGAGTCTCTTCTGGGAATTAGCAGTTAATGGAGAGCTAGTGGGAGCAGAATACTTCCTTGCTATTTTCTTTGGTACTTCTTTATTTCTTTCATTACTTTATGCATGGATTCTAGTTTCCAGAAAAAGACGTGTATGGGCAACGTTCAAATGTATAGGTTACACTAATAAAAATATTTTGGCTCTTGTATCAGGGATGATCTTATTTACTACTTTTATAGGTTTTTTCGTTGTAATTGAAGTATTGTTTCATTATACTGCGGCTCTAGCTTATTTACACTCAGCTGATTTTTTACTAAATATTAATGAAATCCTAGTTGGATTACTTCCAGTTATAATTACAAGTGCGTTATTTATTGTAGTTCAAATACTCGCATTTATTGTAGCATATAGGAAAGTACTGAAAGTAAGACCAATTATTGCACTTAAAAAAGTAGGTGAGTAAAGAGGGATTAAAAAAAATGTCAGAAAAAAATATTATGATTGACGCAATTGACGTAAATAAGGAATATAGAAGAGCTGGAGCAATTATTCGAGCTTTAGCAGATGTTAATTTAAAAATTAAATCAGGAGAATTTGTTATTATTCAAGGTCCTACAGGGTGCGGTAAATCTACACTTCTTAATGTTTTATCGGGTTTAGACTTACCAGATTCTGGTAGAATCATATTTGATGGAGAAAATATCGCTAGAGCAACAGAAGACAGATTAAGCAGACTTAGACGTCAAAAAATTGGATTTGTATTTCAAGATTTTAATCTAGTTAATACTTTGACTGCAATTGAGAATGTAGAAGCAGTTTTATGGCCAACTGTATTACGACAAAAAGAAATTGAAAACAGAGGTATTACTGCTTTAAGAGATGTAAATCTACTTGCTAGAAAAGACCATTATCCTGTTCAAATGTCTGGCGGAGAACAACAAAGATGTGCAATCGCTAGAGCAATCATCCATCGTCCAAGGGTAATTTTAGCAGATGAACCTAGTGGTGATTTGGACCCAACCTCCGAAAAGGAAATTATGGACCTATTGACAAAAATAAATAAAGAGATGGAGACTACTGTTATTGTTGTAACTCATAGAGATTTATCTAAATATGGAACAAAAACAATTCGTATGGATAATGGTAGAATTACAAAAATACAATAGATTCATTAACCTTAATTTTACATCAATTTTTTAATATTATTTTTTTATTGTTTTTCCTATTTTTCCATAAATAATATAAGGAATTTATAATAATTTTAACCTTAACGATGGAAATCCTATTTTTATAAATATTAGTTTTTGTTTGAGACATAATTATAAATAGGTAAAGAGCTTTTGAAATACTAATAGATATTTAAAAAATTAATATGAAGTTAAATTCTATGGAATATTAGAGGGATGCAAATTGGGATGGAAACGAGTAATTGGGTCAGGATGCGCAGGGATGTTATGTTTAATTCCTATGGCGTGGATTTCTTTTAGATTTTTGAATTTAACAAGTCTTATTACGGGGGGATTAATTGAAAATTTAGAAGATGCTCTGAGTGCTATAACAGGATTCATAGGTGGAGGTGCTGGCACATTTATAGAAATAATAGCGGGTGCATTCATAGGACTTGCTTTAATATTTCTATTTCCTATTCACTGGTGTATTTTTTATCGACCTGATGATGCTTTATTGGTTATAGCTGTAACAGTTCCATGGATTTTGTGCTGTGCTATTACCAGTGGTCTTTTTGCTCACTCACCTCGAGGTGGTATCCATACAAGTCTTGCTATTGGAATTGGATATGTTATTCCTTTATCTATTATATATTTTATATTAGTTGCATTAGTACCATTTGGACCAGCAATATTAGATGGTATCATATCAGGATTAACAGATTTACCGTATATTCTTGCGGTTCTTACAGCAATCTTAGAAGGATGTTTAGTTGGAGCAGTATTTGGCGGATTTGTAGGTAGTTTAAAGTATAAACCTGAGGGAGGGAAAAAAAAGAAAATCAAAAGAGTTAAAACTAAAGAAGAAGAAGCACCTACTGAAATGTTCCCTCCATCACAGGAGATAGAAACTACTGCTCCCGCTACTTCGATGGATGTTTTTTGTAGTAATTGTGGAGCTAAACTTAAAGCAGATGATATGTTTTGCCTGAATTGTGGAGCTAAAAGAACTTAAAAAATAAAATTTTAAATCTACTTTATTTATTTTTCATAATTATATTTTTCAAATGTTATGTAATAAGAATAACTTCATCATAAATAGAAATCATTATTAATTATTATAAATAGAAATCATTATTAACCATCACTAGAAATCATTATTTATAGTAATCATGTCCAAAGAAATAAAAGGAATTTTATTAAGTCGCTTGATTGTATTATTTTCTATCATTTTAGTACCTATAGCTATTTTTTTAATATATAATTTCGCTGGTTTTGATTTATGGTTTTCAAATGATCAAAAACTTGAAATTTTAATTATGAATATTATATGTCCTATAGTTTTTAGTGTTTCATGGGTGTTTTTTTTAATTTTATTCGCTGAACGTTTTTCAAACACATTAGATGATTTTGATAAAAAGATAAGTGTAGTTCCTTCTAGGTTGAAATTTTTTTATGGTATCAATGCGGTATACATTCTTTTTATCTTTATTTTTCCTCTGATTACACCCGTAGTTGCCATTTTGAGTTTTGCTTCATTTGCGTGGAGATTAACCACATTCAAGAAAAAAAGGTGGGAAGACGATACAAAAATAGCAGTAACAACATGGGTCATGATGGGGTTATTTGCGCTACTTCCAATTTTCTGCTCAGTTGTCGTGTTACCTAAATATTTTATTTTAGCAGATTTTTTATGGAATGATATATGGTTAGAATATCTAGATTTACTTTTTTCAGTTTCTTACTCTTTATTCACAGCGTTAGCTATCGGTTCTTTAATAATCTTGGTCTATAACTCAGGTATAAGCGAATATGAGCAAATTTTTGCTGAACCAACTGAAAAGAGGAGTTATTGGAATGTTAGAATATTAGAATTATTTCTTTTTGGATTTTTTTTAATTTTAGATCTTTATCAATTTGGAGTAATTGAGTTTTTCTATATATTAGGTTTTATCATTATAATAATCACTTCAGTTGTTAACTTTTTTCGTGGTAAATCAAAATATCGTGGCTTTAAAAGCCATTTTGTAGGATACATTATAGCAGTAGTATTCATAGGATCTAATGTGCTTTTCTCTACGGGGGTAATCTCTGAATTTTTAAAAGTCTGGAGTTTGGTTATTTCAGCTGTATTATATATATTTGTGCTATTCTATACTTTCTTGCGATTAGATTAGATTTTAATATTTAATTAAAAATATTGTCTGTTATTTACTTCTATTTAAATTTAAATCAAATTTCTTAATATTATAAATTTCTCAAATTATTTAAGGTTTAAATTTGCTTAGATCCAAGATAATTTGGATATTCATGTTGATTCAAACGGAGTAACCGATCTCACCAATAATATACATAAATTTATCGTTAAAGCTCTAATTTTTACAGATTCTATTATAATAGAATATAAATTATTAAAAAGTTAGAGTTTGTATGTAACCTTAATATTGAATTTAATTTCACTAAGAAAAATTATGTGTTAAATATGAAAAATATAAATACAAAATCCCTAATGGTTAGTACCATTATTTTTGTCTCTATCTTTACAATGCCAATGCTAGTTGTAGGGCAGGAAAATAACACTGATGATGCTTTTGATCTTGATCAATTTGCAGATGGCGGTCCCGGTATTTTCGAAGGCTTTCAGGGAGGATTCGGAGGATTATTTGGAGGTTTAGGATATGGCGGCAATATGTTAGGATATTTATTCCAAACGATGTTTCTGCAAGGATTGAATCTTAGTAAGCATGAAATGTTAGATAATGTGTTTGTACTTAGCGCTAATACAACCCATCGAGTAAAACGAGCGGAATATAATTTCTATAATGAACGTGATGAAAGAGAAATTGTACTAGCTCCTCCAGTATATAATGATCTTATTGAAAATATTACCAAAGAAACCGATTATGGATATGCTTATTGCGAGATCTATAAAAATGGTTCTATTTCCTATGAAATAGAAGTTGGAGCCGCAATTACACTCGTTATTTGGGATAATGATAAATCATTCATTACAGCTGTTAATAAATTGATTAATTTCTTTAAGAGAATTATGGAAATGCAACAGGCACAACAAGTAGTATCTCAAGAGCTTGTTAAAGAGGGAATATCCTTATTAACATGGTTCTTGATTCATATTAATGATATTTTCACTGGTGATGAATTATTTGTATTAAATCCAATTACATGGCAAAGACTAGATATAATACCTAGTGAAGATTTTGAAATCACTAAAACTTGGAAGGTTACTGGTGATGATTATGCAATTGATAAAGATGATGAACCACTGGATAATCTAACAAATGGAGCTAATGTGAGAATTGCATGGGAACTTATTGCTGATAAATGGAATGATAATAGAATGCAATGGCTATTAACACCTACTGCGGGAGAAGTTATAGAAACTGTGTGGACCCAATTCTCTTTCGATTTAATTCAATTGTGGATTAAAAATTTCGAGATTCATATTGACGTAGAGGAAATCCTCGGTGCTTTACAAGAAGGGAGTGAGGGAGAGGAACCAGATGCAACGATAGCTAATGCATTTCATGGATGTAATATTGAATTTTTCTTGTTTACTCACCATTTAGCTGGAGCTTTCCTTTATAATGATACAAATAATGATCAAAATTTATCTGCAGAGTATATACCAATCGAAATTAATGGTACAATGTATGAAAGACCTCATAGTACTGAAATATCTCATCGATTGATTCTAGGTACTGTAGGTGAATTTGATTTCAAGCCACCAACAATTAATAAGGGAAATAAAAGTATATCATGGGGTCTTAATATCAGAGACGTTAATATTTCAGCTGTTCCTGTCGGTGTCGATTTAAACTCATATCTTGATGCACCACAAGAAAATCTTGATTATATCTATTTTGGTTTTACATTTGAACCAAGAAGAGATAAAGAAGTAAAAGCACTCCATGCTATGGTGAAACTTGATCAATTTTTTGCCCCATGGAATGATAATGATGGAACTTATGGAGCAAATTCACCCATACCAGATTTAGATATGACAATTATATATGTTTCTACAGTTTTACATTTCCTCTTGGATATTAAAACGGAAGGAGAGGTTCCGGACGATCCTCAGGAGTTATTAGATGAGAAGCATTACAATAAATCGAGCCATGAATTAAAGATTGGTAATTATTTACGTCCTGGTGCTGAAGATGATCTCGATTTTGTCGATATTGCTGGACCTGATTATGAATATGGTAGTGAATCAAGCAGAAATACAGCACCCGCTATTACTAGTATAATTCCAGTTGCCTTATGGACAGGTGAGATGGAACAACATGATGAATATACTATACAAGGTGGTGAATCTGTTGGTACATATTCAAGTGATATCATGGTTCAAGCTGAATTCAACGTATTAGTATATGCTGTCTGTTACCCTCAATTTGAAGATGGAAGTGGTATCTGGCACGACCCTAGTTTCTCTGTTTACATGATTGCTGGTAGTGAAGGTTTCTGGGCATTGATCGTATTAATTGCCGGAATAGGATTAGTAGGAGTTGCTACCATCCTAATTAAACGGAAAAAGGATGGAAGATTGTTTTAAGATTTAAAAAACTTTTTTCAAATTAATCTTTTTTTTTATTTTCTTTTTTATATTATACTTACAAAGTTTTAAATTAAGATATACCTAAGTGATATAAAGAGAAAAACAATTATTATTATAGTAGGTGAATAGAATTTATGTTATCTGATATGCAAGATCCTTTTTATATTAAAGAGGATAAGCGTTGGTTTAAAAAATGGTGGCCTGAAGGTGTTCCTTTTAACAAAAAATTTGAAGAAATCACAATAAATGACTTTTTAGATGGGCAAGTAAAGAAATATGGTAAAGAGAAGCTAATATGGTTCTTAGATACATGGATTACATATGAAAAATTTCAAGACTATGTAAAATCTTTTGCTACAGCATTATCAAATTTAGGTATAGAAAAAGGAGATGTTGTAGCAATGCATTTACCTAATTGTATTCAATATATAGTAGGATATTATGCAATTACAAGAATTGGAGCAATAGCTAGTGGAATTAACCCTACTTATCAGCCAATAGAGATTCTTCACCAACTAGATATTATCAAACCTAAAATGCTGATTGTATTAGATGCTTTATATAAACCATATATTAAACCAATTATAAATGATTTAGATATAGAGTTAATTGTTCATACAAATCTAGCAGATTTAACAGATCTGATGGGAGTAAAAAAAGCAATAGGAAAATTTGTGAAGAAAATCCCCACAGGGAAAGTTGATTATTCAGGTGCATTAAAGTTCAAGGATTTAATAAAAACTGAACATAATGTTCCTCAAGTGAAAATTGATGTAAGAAATGATCCAGCGACGTATATAATAACAGGAGGAACTACTGGTATTCCGAAAGCAGCAATATTAACACACTTTAATGTAATTTCTAATGCTACACAATGTAAATTATGGTTAGGAGGAGAAAGACCAGGAATTGGGAATATTGGAATACTCCCTTTATTTCATAGTTTTGCTCATACTGTAGTAATGATAACTACCATAGCAATTGGAGGTTGGATAATGCTTTTTCCATATCCCCCTTCCCAAACTGAACTATGTGCGCAGATTGAGAATTTACCATGCGAAGAGGGATTAATTTATGCAGGAACTGAAATGTTATTTAAAAGATTATCGGAACTGAAAAATCTTAGAAGAAGATATCCAAAAGTAATGGGAAAACTTATTCTTTGTATCTCAAGTGCAGGGCCACTTCATAAGCCAGTTCACGATGCTTTCATTAAGAACACTGGAGGAAGAATTGTAGAAGGATATGGTTTATCAGAAGCTAGTCCTGCTGTAAGTGCGGGAAATTTATTTGGAGAAAGCCCTATCGGAAGCATTGGAATGCCTTTTACTGGAACGGAATGGGGAATTTGGCCTATTGATAACTTTAATGAAGGTGCAATTTGCCTAGGAAATCCAGAAGATACAAAATTTGGGATTAAATATACAGGTGAAATTTGTATTTCTGGGCCACAGATTATGAAAAGTTATTTGAATGAACCAGAGGAAACAGACTTAACACTCAGAGAATATGATAATAAGATTTGGCTTTTAACAGGAGATATTGGTTATATGAATGAGGATGGGACTATAGTAATAAGGGATAGAAAGAAACAATTGATTAAGTGTAGGGGATATTCTGTTTTTCCAAAAGAAATTGAGGAACTTCTTATGAAACATCCAGATATTATTGAAGCTGCCGTTGCCGGGGTACCTCATGAAGAATATGGAGAAATAGTTAAAGCATGGATTTCAATCAGTGAAGATTGTGATTTATCCCCTCAAAAAATTAAGGATTGGGCTACTGAAAATATGGCTCATTATAAGGTTCCTCACAACGTAGCAATTATTGGTGAATTACCCAAGAATTATATTGGAAAAGTTCAGAGACGCGTTCTACAAGAAAAAGAATTATTATCTAAAAAATAGCAAGACTCGTTTAAGCCTAATAAAATTAAAATCTTATTTAAAATAAATTTTGGAAAAATTAGAGAATTAGTTCTTTTAAAATATAATTTTAAACTTAATGCAAAATCAAAAAACCAATTGATTTCTGAAAAACTCTTTTCAAAAATAATTTTGAGCAAAATAATAAACAATTCACTATATTTTAAAAAATAGTAGTTCAACATAGAAAATTAAATAAATGTGTAAAGTGTAATTAAGGAAAATAAATAATTATTAAAAGATCGAATAATTTTTAATAGTGTATTTAAATTACAATTAATTTGAAGAGATTCTAAAATTTGTCGGAAAAATCAAAAATAGACGATATTTTAATCGAAAGTGCAAAGTTAGAAAGTATTCAAATAACAGATTCTGAACTTTTATTAATAGACAGAGTAGTACAAGATTTTGCTCCAGAAATAGCGTATTTATATCAAATTAGAGAAGATGAATCAGAAGAACAACAGATTAAGACAGGAAGACTTCATGAAAACCGTATTTTAGGGATAGTATTAGAATTTTATCTTGAAGGTAAAAAAAAGATAACTACAGGTGAAGTAGAAGAAGAATATAAGAAATATTTCAAGGGAATTGCCCGATCTACAATATCAACTTATTTAAATATGTTAAAAAAAGAATCTACCTTATATAAAGAAAGAGATGGTAGAATAGTTTATTATATCTTCTATGAAGACCCTCCGAAAAATATTAAACCATTTTGGTTTACCAGACTTTTCTGTATAGTCCCTGCATATTTCGATAGAGCGTTGTATTTTTCCAATTTCTATTTTAGAGCAGAAGAATTTGTTAAACAATATATTAAAAGATTTCACAGAGGAGATAGAGATATTCTTATAAGAAATTTCAAGTTTCTTATAGGATTAATAATATTAAATATCTTCAAGAATAGAGTTTCAAAATGTGTTCTTTGTCAATTTAGTAAACGAGAGATGTATACAAGATTAGAAGAAATCATAGATATAGCTATTAAAGACAGATCTGACGTATTACCCGAAGAAATGATAACTGAATTGATTGAAAAACATTCAGAAATACCTAATTTCAATGGAACTAATCTAATCGAAGAAAAAAATAATGATAAAATAATCGAATTAATCTTGAAATATGCAGATGATTATAAGAAAGATTTTGATTTTCAAATTATGGTTTCAAACAGAAGAGAAAGCTTAAGGTTGAAACAAAGAGAAACTTTAGAAAATGAAAATATGGAGATGTAAATCTCTTCTAAATTATTAAAGAGATAATACTTTTTATTAGGTAAAAACCAGCTAATTATATTAAATACTAAATTTGTTTTATAGTAAAGTTGACCTCTGCATCATTAATTTAGTTAACGCATCAAAAGTAACCTCTACATTTTCACCTGTTTTAGAACTACATTCAATAAAGCCATCAACGCCTCTCGATCTTGCGATATTAAGACCTTCATCACCTGTTATTTCACGATTATCTATGAGATCTGCTTTTCCCCCAACAGCAATAATAGGGAATGCATCCTGCTCAGATTTTATTTCTTTACGAACAACCAATAACCAATCATCAATATGAGCTAATGAGGAGTAATTTGTAACATCAAACATAAAAAGAGCTCCATTAGCACCTCTCACATATGTTGGTAATAGGAATCTAAACCTTTCCTCTCCACCAAAATCCCAGATCTGAAGCTTAATTTTTTTACCATTGATTTCTAAGCTTTTTACTTCGAAGTCTACCCCTATAGTCATTTTTGTATCTGACTTGAACAGATTAGTAAGAAACCTCTGTGTGAGAGTGGTTTTCCCACAACCAGCATCACCGAATATAACTACCTTATATGTTGCATCATACATTATATTATCGACCAGTTCGGGATTTTGGTTAGAAAGATTTATTTAATTTCGGGATAAATTATTAAATTTGGTATTTTTTTAGTCTTATTTTATCGTACTATTTGAGCTAATGGATTGAATTTTAAAGGATTTATGATTTATTGATCTGTTTACTTTTAAGATTTCTATAATTAATATCTTCTTATATATATATAATATTTTAAAATTTTATAATAAAGACATTGCAATATTAGTTTAAAATTTTATTGTAATTAAAAATTAATTATGCATTAAAGAGGATATTATGTTTAATCATAAATAATATAAATTTTTGTCAAAATTTTATTATACTTATCATGAAAAGAAAAGTAGATTGGTCAAAATACTTTACATTTGGCACAGAAAAAAATGAGGAATTTCGAAAAGCATTTGGTGCCAAAAAAATTTTTGGAATGGGCATAATGCCTATTAGAGGTCCAAAAGGCTTCAGAAAGTTAGATTATGAGTTTGCTGAAAAATATCTAAATGTTAATAAGATTATGGACAAACTTGAAGATACCCATTTCAACGTTCTTGGCGTTGTAATTAAAGATACAGATGGAGCGTGTATATGGAATACAAAGGTTGGATGGAACCCTACAGGTAGAGATATTTTAGGAGAATTTTGTGATGCTGGAAAAGATAGGAACATTAAAATTAATGTTTCATTCACGAGCATGAATGACGCCTACCAAGGATATCTACATCCTGAAAGAGTGAGCGTCCATGGGAGAGATGGTAAAAAATTTGGAAAAGAATACAAAAAAGGAGATGTGTCAACCCATCTTGAAGGAGAAATGAGGATAGATTTACCTGAAAATCTATCATTTGAAGACTATCAGAAAAAAATCCCTTTTTTGACTGATAAAAGAGATGAAAAGAAAGGTAAAGCACGAGACACACGGGGTAAAGGCTTCATTCCACTAACAAGTTTCATGTGTCCGAATAGTGATCACGTTAATTATCTATTAGAACTTACTAAAGAAGTGGTTAAGAATTATCCAATCGAAAGCTTTTTTGCGGATTACATCAGATATGATGGATCATTCACAGATCTATGTGCTTGTCATCGTTGTGTTGAAAAATTTAGAGCAAATTATAGTAATAAAGCAAAGTTGCTAAAAAGTAAGGAATGGTATGAATTTAAATCAAGCACCATAGCGAATTATGCAAAAAGACTTCATCAGACCATAAAATCTGTAAATAGTGCCTGTTTTTCGGGTTGGTTTTGCCTTCCTGGACCTAAAAAGATGTTTTCTCAAAAGCGATTAGGGCAGGATTGGACGAAATTATCTTCAATTCTCGATATTGCGTCTCCTATGGAATACCCATATTTGATGGGTACTAGAGATGATGGATGGTATTGGGGTAAGGTTGGCGGGTTTTTTTATTGGTATTTTATTAGAAATATGAAAAAAAGAGCATATGAGTTTAAAAGTCCAGCTTTAACAGTTACAAATTCAGTGGAATGCAATATCCACGAAATGCTTAAGCAAATAAGAGGATTTGATTTTGGATTAGGAATAGCCGTATTTAAGTATTTTGGAACTTCAGAAAAACAATGGGAAGCTTTAAAAGAGTATGCTGAAAAAGAAATTGGGTTGGAAAATTTGAAATTTAATAAAAAAAAATTATGAAGATTTGATAGAAACAGTTACCGCTGCATTACATACAATAATCATATCTGAAGTATCATCTAATTCTTTTATCATTATTCCTTGAGCAACTAAACCGCCTTTTACAACTTCAATTGTTTTTTCCCCAAAAGGAATAGCATTCAAGACTTTCTTCTCATTAATGGTTTCTGGATATGGAGCCCCAATCTTCACACTAACTTTCATTTTCGATAAATCTTTAGGTTCTTTAAGGCCACAAATCTCAATTAATCCCGTTAAACAATTATTCGAAATTGCGTCTTTAACAGCTTTAATTGCAGCATTAGTACAATTATTCGTATGGCCATGTTGGTCAGTTCCAGAACCCAGTTGCACAATAAACCTTTGATCATTCATTTCTTACTTTCCTTTATCAAAATAAATCAAAAAATCTTTTTATATATATTTTCATTGTTAAAGATTTTTATTTATTATTTTTAAATTATATTTAATGATTATATCTACAAGTTAAAAAAAATTCATAAAAACTAACGTGGGGTTTTTAATGGAGAATAATAACGGTTCTTCTTATCAAATTGATGAAGCTGCTTACAAACGTTTCGATGAGAAATATAATATGTTATTTAGAAGAATCTGGGATAAAACATTGCCAAATTTTGGCAGTTTTTTAGATACAAATATAGAAAAACATATTAATTCACATAAAGATGGATATACAAGAATAGATTTTGCTCTGGTAGCAGCAGGATGGACTGTTTATGAGAAATTTCCATACGCATTCTCTTGGGAGAGAGATAAGCAGATAGATATAGGATATGGAGTAAATTGGATGAAATCCAAATACTCAATTGAAGATATAAAAAGTTTTACTGCTACTATTAAGAAAGTGACAATGTTTTATGGCGCATCCTTAGTGGGTATTGCTGATGTTAATGAAAAATGGATTTATAAAACAGGATTTAAGAGACCTGACCAATCTAGTGAGTCTGATGCAAAAGAAAAAATACGAATAGGTAATATAACAAATTCAATTTTAGAACAACCGATTAATTTGCCAAAAGGCATCAATAAGGCAATTGTAATGGCAGTTGAGATGAATCCGGATGCCATTTCAACCGCACCTGCTCAACCAGAAGCAGCAGCGGTAGCTATAGCATATTCTAAAATGGCTTTCATAATTTCATGTGTGGGAGAGTTTATAAGAAATCTGGGATATAGAGCTATTCAATGTGGAAATGATACAGCACTTAGTATCCCATTAGCAATTGATGCGGGACTTGGGGCATTAGGTAGGAATGGTTTATTAATTACTCCAGAGTTTGGCCCAAGAGTAAGGATATGTAAAGTATTTACTGATTTACCTTTAGTTTCAGATACTCCAAACTTAGAATTCATAAAGAAAGTTGATAAAAAATGTAAAAATTGCTATAAATGTGCCGAAGCTTGTGAAACAGACGCAATTTCTAAAGATAAAGAACCAAATTTTAACTCTCCGACAATTTCTAATAATCCTGGTGTCAAGAAATATTATGTTAATGTAGAAAAGTGTTTAGAATTTTGGATTGAAAATTCAAGTGATTGTGGGAATTGTATTGCTGCTTGCCCTTTTTCTAAAATTAAAAGATTCTTGACACCAACTGAATTTTGGAATATGAAATAAAGATATAGTTCAATTAATTGTTTTAAAATTAAAATAAATTTTTAGGATGATATTATGGAAAAAGTGAAAGTTGGAATAATTGGCTCTGGTTTTTCTGCTGAGTTTCATTTATACTCTCTTAAAATGCTGCCTAGAGTAGATATTGTAGGCATAAGTTCGAGAAATGAAAAAACAGCAAAAGAATTATTGGCGAAATTCAATATTCCTAATAATAAATTTATAGATTATGATAAACTAATAAAATTAGAATGTGATGCTGTATCTGTTTGTCTACCGAACTATTTGCATAAAGATATTACAATAGATTTATTAAACTCAGGAAAACATGTATTAATAGAAAAACCTTTAGCTAATAATGTAGAAGAAGGCAATGAAATGATAGATGTTGCGAAATCAGCTAATAAAAAAATATTTTACTGTGAGAATAATATGTATGCTCCTGCTTTTAATAAAGCAAAAGGAATAATAGATGAGGGGGGGCTTGGTGAAATATATATGGGACGTGGAAAGGAACAACATTCTGGACCTCATTCAGCTTGGTTTTATAAAAGAGATACAGCAGGGGGAGGGTCATTAATTGATCTAGGGATTCATGATATTGCTTGTTTAGTATGGCTCCTTGGTTATGATGTTAAAGAGGTATTTTGTCAAACAAAAACAGTGTATCCAGATAGGGGGAAATTTGGTAAATGTGAAGTTGAAGATAATGCTTTAGGAATATTATATTTTGAGAATGATGCTCAGGTGGTTATTGAAGAATCATGGACATCTCCAGGAGGTTATGATATCCGTTATGAGTTATTTGGTACAGAAGGTCAAATTAAAGTAGCCCCAACTTTCTCTAATTTGATAAGTGTCTACAGTGAGAAGGGGTATAGTTATGCAGTTGAAAAAGCAGGAAATACAAAAGGCTGGACTTTTCCTGTACCTGCCGAGTTTTGGACTTTTGGGTATCCTCAAGAAATGAGACATTTTGTTGATTGTATAGTTGAAAATAAAGATGCTTTAACAGATGGAAAATATGGACTGAAAATACTGAAAATTGTTGAAGCAATGTATAAAAGCGCCGAAACCAAAAAAATTGAGGAAGTTATCTATTAAAATATATAATTCAGGTATCCAATCTCATTTCTTCCTTGGAGTTACCAATTAACTTATTTGAAATAATTTATGCTTAATTTTAAAAGATTTTAGGGTTATTTTAAGGATCTTATGTATTCTACTACTAAATTTAACTCATAATCTGAGGTTAAAAGCATTTCGTGGGGAAATTCTACACTTCTTGAATAAATATCAGAAACTACTGGAAAATTTTTATCATCACTTTTCTTTCCTCCCCAATTTGCCTTACTATAATCGATATCTTTTTTCAATTTTATTTCTTTAAAGCAATGTAGACTATGTAGAGGAGGGTAGCAATCATCAGTAGGTATTTTGTTATCATTTAACTTTTTATAAAATTCTTCTTTAGTTAATCCTCTAAATTTTTCAGGTTCAAAAGCAATTGGAAAGATATAATAACCGCATTCGTTAGTCCCAGGAGTGAGCTTCATTACTTGAATCCCATCAATCGAGATTAATTTATCTCTAAAAAATATAGCATTTTTATTTCTTAATTTGTGTTGTGCAGGTAATTTTTTTAATTGTTCTCTAAGAATAGCCGCTTGAAACTCTCCCATCCTATAATTTGTACCATAGGAATAATGATTATAAAAGTAATCATTCTTTCTTCTTCCGCAGTCTATATAAGAATATATTTTATCCGCTAATATATCAGAGTTGCAAATTATTGCTCCACCTTCTCCACTGGTTAATATTTTTGAGGCTTGAAAGCTAAATGTACCAGCATCTCCCCAAGTGCCCACTCTTTTTCCTTTATATCTCGATCCATGTGCATGAGAACAATCCTCAACCACTGAAAGGTTGTTTGCTTTGGCAATTTCCATTAATTTATCCATTTCAACCGGATTGCCTCCTAAATGAACTGGTATGATTGCTTTAGTTCTTTCTGTGATTAATGATTCAATCTTGCTAACATCCATCACTAAAGATTCAGGATGGATATCGCAAAATATGGGGACTGCATTTGTAGCTATAATTGCAGAAGCAGATGCGACAAAGGTATAATCTGATACAATAACCTCATCTCCAAGACCAACATCTAAAGCCATTAAAGCAGCCTCAATCGCAACTGTACCATTACTTACAGCTATACAATCTTTTACCTCTTGAAATCGTGCAAACTCTTCTTGAAATGACCACACATTTTCTCCTTCATGAACACCTGGTGATCCACACCACCATTTTCCTGATTTAATAACATCTACTAATGCATTTACATCATTTTCATCATAAATAGGCCATTTCGGAAAATCTATCTTAGAATCTTGTTTAAATGACATTATTTAATTAATTCCTCAAATCGATGACATAAATTTTATGAGTTAGTTTAGATATATTTATTAAAACAGATAAAATTTACAACCCTACTATATATTAAAAGTTATTGAAAATAATACAGCTCTGAAAATGAATATAATCGATAAAAAGACTATCGCTGAATTTCTAAAAGAATATATATCAGAACTTACAGTAGAGGAAATTGAATCATTAATTGAGATCCCTCCATCAGAAATTAATTATACTTATGCTTTTCCTTGCTTTAGATTAGCAAATTTTGAAAGAAAACCTCCGAAGGTTATTGCAGAGGAATTAAAGAAAAAAATGAAACTACCTAATTTTTTGGATGAAATTAAAGCAATCGGACCATATTTGAATTTTAAAGTAAAAAACAAACATATTCTTAATCAAATTTTCGAGTTAAAGGAAGATTATGGCAGATTAAGGTTAAAAATAGACTTTCAAGATGAAAATCGTGTAAAAATTGTCATCGAATATCCTTCTCCTAATACAAATAAGCCTCTCCATTTTGGACATGTGAGAAACATCTTATTAGGTAAATCTCTTTCAAATCTACTTGAATATAAAGGATATAATGTATTCCAAGTAAATTTAAATAATGATCGTGGAATTCATATATGTCAGAGCATGTTAGCTTATAAAAAATGGGGTAAAAATAAAAATCCTAATAGAAAAAGTGATCATTTTGTTGGAGATTTTTATGTGAAATATAGTGAAAAATTAAAGCAAGATAAAGCTTTAGAAAAAGAAGCACGTGAATTATTAAAATTATGGGAAGCAGGAGATGAAGAAACAATTGCTTTATGGAAGAAAATGAATAGATGGGCTTTAGATGGCTTTAATGAGACATATAAGAAGTTAGGAATTTCTTTTAATAAGGAATATTTTGAATCAGATCTGTATCTCAGAGGTATAAAAATTATCTTAGAAGGATTAGATAAAGGAATATTCGAAAGAATTGAAGATGGAGCTATAGTCGCTAGATTAAAAGAAAAATATAATCTCAAAGATAAAATCTTAGTGCGAAATGATGGAACCTCAATTTACATTACTCAAGATATTTATTTAGCTTATAAGAAGAAAGAAGATTTTAATTATGATAGATCAATATATATTGTTGCTGATGAGCAGATCCAACATTTTAAATGGCTTTTTGCCATTTTAGATATGTTAGGGTTCAAGGAAGATAATTATCATTTATCTTATGGAATGATAAGGTTACCTAGTGGTAGGATGAAAAGCAGGGAAGGTACGATTGTGGATGCAGATGATGTTATTGAACAAGTTGAAAATTTAGCTTTTGAAGAGGTAGAAAAGAGATATCCAAACCTTCCTAATTCTGAAAATAAAAGGAGAGCTGAAATTATAGGATTAGCAGCTTTAAAACTTTATATTTTAAAATATAATCCTGTTAAAGGTTTTGTCTTTAATCCTAAGGATAGTATTTCTTTTGAAGGTGAGACTGGTCCATATATTCAATATTGCTACGCAAGGATTGCGTCGATTATATCAAAATCAAGTATTGAAATTAGCCCTAAAATTAATTGGAATTTATTAAATCATGAAAAAGAATTATTTCTATTAAAACAGTTAATTTATTTTCCTGAAATCTTAGATTCTGCCGAAAAAACATATAATATTCATTTGATTGCTCAATACTTATTAACTCTATGTCAATCATTTAATTCTTTCTACACCTCTTGTCAAGTAATTTCTCAAAATGAAGAATTAGAAAAAGCAAGACTATTACTGATTTATTGTGTACAGATTGTAATTAAAATAGGACTAAATATTTTAGGGATAGAAACTTTAGATCAAATGTAATTCTTTTATTAATAATATTCTAATTAATGATCATGACTTTTTTTGAATTTGGAGAAGAAATAAAAGAAGATACTCAATTTGTAATTTTTGGTGTACCATGGGATTACTTAACTTCCATAGATTTGCCCAATTCTTCAATAGCTCCTGAAAATATCAGAAAAGTAACCAATGATATTGGCTACACAACTGAGTTAGGGTATTACATTCCAGAAATTAAAGCTGTAGATATTGGAGACGTAAGTATTGAAGCAATGAATATTGAAAAAAACCTTCTTTCAATTGAGAGATTTATAAAAGGTATTTATCAACAAAATGACAATGTTATTCCAATTATGATAGGTGGAGATCATTTTTGTACATATCCGGTAGTTAAAGCAGTAGGTGATCATTTTCATAAAAAAGAAGAATTTGGAATACTGGTATTTGATGCTCATTTGGATTTATACCAAGAATGGGATAAAGGAGTTTATTCCCATGCTACACTTTCTCATAGAATTTATGATTTAGATTACATTAATAATAAGAATCTATTTATTGTAGGAACAAGGGATATAGATATTGCTGAATTAGAAATAGCGAAATCTGAGGACATTAAATACCTTAATGCTTATGAATTAATGGAGGGATTAGATAAATATATAGATAGTATAATAGGTTTTTTTAAACAATCTAATATTAAAAACCTGTATGTTTCAATAGACATTGATGTTTTCGATGCTTCTATTTCTCCCGGAACTGGTTATGCAATGCCCGGAGGTTTTACTTATCGTGAAATGTGGAGAATTCTAAGAGAAATTGCTAAAAGTTTTAATATTATTGCATATGATTTAGTTGAAGTAGCACCCAATTTAGATTTAGAAAACAGAATGACCTTAAATTTAGCTGCTAAATTAATTGTTGAATTTATGTCTTTTATTGTAAATAAATAACAAAAATGAGTTAAATGCCAAATAAAGATTTAAAAGAATTGTGGAAAAAAGTTAATCAATTTGAAATTGCTAATGATATGGATATTGTACAACTTATAAATTCTCTCAAAGGCACAGGATTTAACGCTAAAAGACTAGCGCTAGCTTGTGAAATCTATAATGAAATGGTGAATGATAATGAGTGTGTGAAATTTTTTGGATTAGCTGGAGCTATGGTTCCAGCAGGTATGCAAAGAATTATTTATGATTTTATAAAAGAGGGATTTATTGATATTTTAGTAACCACTGGCGCAAACTTAACGCATGATCTTGCAGAAGCGCTGGGGTATCATCATTTGCAAGGTGATTATATTAATCCAAACGATCTCGATGATTCTGAATTACATAAGGAAGAAATTAATAGAATATATGATGTTTTTATGCCAAATAAAGTGTATGAGGGAATTGAAGATTTCATATCAAAATTGAAAATTCCTGATTATCAAATGACTGTGAGCTCATTTTTATATTATCTTGGTCAACAACTACCTAAAAGTTCACAATCTATTTTGAAGATATGCGCTGAGAAAGAAGTTCCTATATTTTGTCCAGCTTTTACTGATTCTGGTTTGGCGTTACAACTTGGGTTCCATCATCAAAAAATAAATTTGAATCATTTTAAAGATATGCTCGAAATGGTTAATTTAGCGTGGGATGCAAAGAAAGCAGGAATATGCATTGTAGGAGGTGGAGTACCTAAAAACTTCATAATGCAATCTCTACAATTTTGCCCTAATTCGGCATCTTATGCTATTCAAATTACAATGGATCGCCCTGAATCTGGAGGATTGAGTGGTGCAACCTTAAAAGAAGCAATATCTTGGGGGAAAATTAATGAAAGTGCAAAATATTCTACAATTATCTCTGATGCAACTATTGCATTACCAATAATATTGTGGTACTTAAAAAAGTCTCGGGTTTAAAAATATTTTATCGTTTATATAAGAAGAATTTTAAAAGTTTTAAGAAAAAACTCCTTTTAATTTTTGATCGACAGTTTGTGTATCAGTTCCGAATATAGTATCTAGATTCCGTTTAAAATCTCTAAACCGAGAAATTTCTGATAAATTTTTACCTGAATTCAGAAGTTTAAATTCATCAATAATCTGCTTTAATAGTGGTTGAATTACTTTTCGAATGTATTTCTCCATTTTTTTCCCTTTATCTAAAATAGTATATGACATTATAATTTCTGGTTCGAAACTGTCTTCAGCCGTAATTTTATCCTCTAAAAAAGTAATAATATACTTCTTACCCTCAAAATATTCAATTGAATCTTTCGAAATAGCAGACTGGGCAAAACTAATGATAGCAGTTAATAGTCCACTGCGTAAGTCTTGATCAATCTCTCCTTTGTCTGATTTATGAAAAGTCTTCTTCACTAATGTGAAACCTCGGAATAATAGCCCAGCTTCTCGGACAACCATTTTTAATTTTAATTCTTCAAATAGAAAATTATAAATATATTCTTATTAAAAATTTTTAAACTTACTACGTTAAATATAACTATTTAATGTAATAAATTCTTTGACTTTCTTATTTTCTCAGTTATTACTTAATTATAAGCAAGATTTCATAGAATTATATTCATATTTCATAATTGAAAAGAAATTTTATTGATAATTAATTTTCAAAAATTATGATTATTAAAGAAAAGATTAAATTATGTGCTGAAAACATTGCTAAAAGTATAAGTATAAAAAAAGAGGGTGAATGTGTTCTTATTTCAGGCGGTTTATACGCACATGAATTATTGGAAGAAATAGGTTTAAGTGTTTTTAGAAAAGGGGGAATTCCACATATAACATCTATATCTGATTATTTTGATGAATCAAGGTTTACAGATGAAAGAATAAAAGTAACAACATTAGAAAAAACAAGAAAGCATTATTTAGAGATGATAAAAAATATCGATGCATATATTGTTGTTGAGCCACTCGAAGATCCATCTATTCGAACTAAAGTACCGAAAGAAAAACTTGATGCTTATACAAAATCAATTGCACCAGAAAGAGATGTACTTTATGGATTTAAGGAAGAATATGCACCTGGAAAGAAATGGTGCTATGCTGCATGGCCTTCTAAAAAAGCAGCAAATTTTTACAATATTGATTATGAGTTATTTGAAAAATTCATAGTTGATGGGATGAGTATTCCCGCAGACAAATTTAAGAACATTGTACAAAATTTAGGTGATAAATTTGTAAATGCTAAGAAAGTGTATGTAACAGATGAAAATGGAACAGATTTTTGGGTTTTAATAGAGGATCGAGCAAGAATTCTTGATGATGGAATGATATCAGATGAACAGATTGCAATGGGAAATTTGGGAGGTAATTTACCTGCTGGTGAGGTTTATTTCCCCCCTCATGAAAAACAAGGAGAAGGTAAGTTATTTATTCCGCTAACAAAAGAAAGGTATACACATAAGTTCATTAAAAATGTGGAGTTATTTTTCAAAGATGGAAAATTAATAATTGATAAATTGTCTGCGGATACGAACCTGGATGTATTAATTAATGCATTTAAACAAAGAGAAGAAATTGACAGAAAAAATAATGTTCCAGAGCTTCGGACTTATAATGTTGGTGAACTTGGTATAGGTTGCAATCCAGTAATAACAAAACCAGTTGGATATATTCTTACAGATGAAAAAATAAATGGAAGTGTACATCTTGCTTTTGGGTTTAATATATCATTTGGAGGCACTTCAGTCTCTCAGATGCATTGGGATTTTATAACCGCTCCCAAAGAAAATATTACTGTAGAATACAAAGATGGTTCTAAGAAAACAATTATGGAAAATGGTAAATTAATAGAAGAATAAAAATTTGATTAATTTTATATTTTTATCAATTCAGAGATTAAGATTTTCTAAAAACTGAATAACTTTTTCTAGAACGTTTTGCTTAAAAGTTATACGTTCTGTTTCAAACCTATATTTTTTTACTATAGTTTCTTTCTCTGTAGAAAATCCTATAAAAACTAAGCCAACTGGTTTTTCTGGTGTACCACCTGTTGGTCCAGCGATACCACTTATACCAATTCCTATATCTACATTAGAAAGGACTCTAATATTATTTGCTAGCTGTTTTACAACTTCTTTAGACACAGCACCATATTCTACAATTGTTTTAGGATTTACATTAACTGAATCTATTTTTGCTCGATTACTATAGCACACAATTCCTCTCTCAAAAATATTTGAAGCCCCAGAAACATTTGTAATCATATTCGAAATATAGCCACCGGTGCATGATTCTGCGATAGCAATGTGAATACTTTTTTCAGTAAAATTTTTAATTATTTTCTCAATTCTTTTTAAAACGTCCAAAATTCATCATGACCTTTGTATTTCAAATTTTTTCCCGCATGACTTACAAAATTTTGTTCCTTCAATTAAGGAATTACCACAATAAGGACAAAACAACTTTATTGGAGGTTTTTTAACAGGGGTTAGAGATTTGTATATCTCTGGTTTTTTCTCTCCGAATGGTTGATATTCTAGATTTTTTTCAACAACTTTTCGATAACAACTTGGACAATATTCCTTTTTTTTCAATCCATAATATATTAGGTAGGGATTTAGAACCATAAACCCCCACATGAAATAAAAAAAGAGGAACAGGTCAGTAAAAAAAGAGAGAGAGATTATTGTAATAATAATTAATATTACTAAATTGGTAATAGCAAAAATTCCAAATATTAGAATATTGAATTTAGGTCGAACCGGATAACAATTCATGGTACAAACTTCACAAAACATCATATCGTTTTGATTTTGAGACATCTATATCAATGAAAACATTTAAAACAATTAATTATTATTATAAAAAATACCATAAATATAAATTAATAACAAATAAAAATAAATAATAAAATAATATCTTATATTTTCGAAATAAATACATTAATAACCATATTATTCTCAAAAAACACTACAGAGTGAATTAAATGATAAATAATGATGTTGCAAAAGGCTTTGTTTTCAAAATAACCGTTATAGGGGATGGGGCTGTTGGAAAAACAAGTTTAATCAAAAAATACACTCAAGGAAGTTTTCAAAAGGATTATATAAAAACTTTGGGAGCCCAATTTTCAAAATATGATGAAGAAATCGAAGGGAATAATTGTAAATTATTCTTTTGGGACATAGCGGGACAACGAGAATTTGATTTCATGCGACCTACTTTCTATAAGGGAAGCAAGGCAGCAATTATTGTATTCTCTCATACAGATGAAGATAGTTTTAATCATATTGAGGACTGGTATGAGGATATTAAAAATTACACTGGTGAATTACCTATTGTTTTGTTTGGTAATAAAACAGATTTAGTAAAGGAAGAAGATTTAGACGAAGAAAAAGTAGTGAAAATTGTAAATGAGAGAAATTTTCTTGGATACTATAAGACATCAGCTAAAACGGGATCCGGTGTTTATAAAGCGTTTCAAGCAATAATTAAAGATTTATATAATAAATATAAAGACGCCTAAACAATGTATGATGATATTGATCAAGGATATCCGAAAATCTTGTTTTTTTCGTCAAATCATTGTGCACCATGCAGACCAGTTGAAGAAATGTTAAAAAAAATAAATATTTCACATTTTGGAAAGAAATTGAGAATACAAAAAATATCTATTGAATTAGAAGAGAATCGTCAATTTATGCTAGATTATAGAATCACATCAGTCCCAACATTAATAATTGCAGATAAAAGACTATATGTAAATATACAAGAGGAAGAAATTATAGATGCTATATTATATGCGTTTATCGCTTCTGTTAAAATATAATTTTAAAAATATAAAAATATGAAATTGATTAAAATAAAAATAATAAATTAAGTGAAAAGAAATGGATCGACAATTACTTTCTAAAATTTTAGCTCAAATGACAAAAAATTTAAAAGATGGCAAATCTATTGGTGATATGAAAGTAGGTGCTTTACTTGCTTTAGGACATCAACTAGAAGCAATATTTTATTACTTAGGACATGAATTAGGGACAATATTAAAAGTAAAAGAGCTTAAAGATCCTAATCAAATTCCTGATGAGTTAAAAAATCTTATTTCAGATTATAAACTTGGTGAGGTTGAAATTACTGAGAGCACGGGAGAAATAGTACAACTCAAATTGAGAAATCATTCTTCTATAAAGGATTTAATTAATAAAGGAATAAAAACAACAGGAAGTTTTTGTTCGTTTGAAGCGGGATTATTAGCAGGAGTTGTGGAAAAAATGTCTGACGTACATTGCTTTGCACAGGAATTGGAGTGTAGCTTGCAATCAGGTAAAAATTATTGTGAATTCATGGTGGTTTATCAAAGAGAATGAAGCTCAGAAGGATTAAATAAAATTACACGACTACAAATAATTTTTTCAATTTAGCTATTATTTTAGTATTGAATTTTGTCTTACATTTTATTAGAAGCATAAGTAGAAAATTATTAATAATTATAAACTATATTTTGAATATAAAATCCCTTTTTGTTGATTAATAATGGAAGAAAATAAGTGGGTAATTAAAATTACTCTTTTAGGAGAAAAGAATGTGGGAAAAACCTCACTTGTATATCGCTATATCGAAAATAAATTTAGAGAGAGTTATAAAGCCACGCTTGGCGTTAATCTTTTAAAGAAAGAATTGGATATTGGTGGATATGGTGGCGTTTCTGCTCAGATATGGGATTTGGGAGGTCAAGAATCCTTTAAATCTCTAAGATCTTTATATCTTGAGGGAGCTAATGGGGCACTGGTAATTTTTGATATGACAGATAAAAATTCTTTTGAAAAACTTGACGAATGGATACAAGACTTTAGAAATGCAAGGGGTGATGCTCCTATTATCCTAATAGGAAACAAATCTGATTTAAAAAATCAAATAAAAATAACTGAGAAAGAAGCTTTAGAATTTGCTAAAAATAATACAATGGAATTAATTATTACTTCAGCTAAAACTGGAGAAAACGTTGAAAATGCCTTTATAAAATTAACAAAAACAATTTTAGATAAGATTCCAAAGCAATAATTAATATTTCGGAAGAGTTAATAGATTCATTCTTTTTCTTCACTAATTTTTTCATAATTGATTTTTCTAATAAATATTTATAACTATCAAGATTTGGTGATTTTAGCATTAATCTTCTTTAGATCAACCACCTTTATAAAGGAAGATTTATTTAAATACAATTAATAAAAGAACCTTGCAAAAAAGAAGTTTTTTTGTATCTTTATTTTAAAATCCCAATTATCACTTTAAGATTAAATTATGTCAAAAGAAGAGAATGAAGTTGACGAAGAATTTGAAGAAGAAGGTGAAGAAGGGGAACTTGAGGATGAATCTGATTTAGACTATAAAATTGAGAACGTTGTAGCTACTGTTGTTGTAGAAATTACAGAAAAAATAGATCTAAATCAAATAGCAAGACGACATGCGGATGTAGAATATAATCCAGAACGTTTTCCCGGTTTAGTCATGCGTATAGAAAAACCCCGTGCGACAATTTTAATATTTTCAACTGGAAAAATGGTCGTAACAGGACTTAGACAAGCATCTGAAGCAGAAAGAGTTGTAGAGAAGGTTGTAAAAAATATTAGAAAAGCTGGAATAAAATTAGCTAATCCCGAGATTACAATTCAAAATATAGTGGCTTCTGGAGATCTGCACACGAATATTGATTTAAACATGGCAGCAATCGTGATGGAATACGCTATGTATGAACCCGAAGTATTTCCCGGATTAATTTATCGAATGCAAGATCCTAAGACTGTTTTCTTGATATTCAGCACAGGACGTATAGTCTGTACAGGTGCAAAGCGAAAAGAGATTGTAAGAGATGCTGTTTTAAAATTAAATCAACAGGTTAGAGAGTTAGGCGTGGCTAAAAAAGACATTGGAAATTCTGAATACCAAGATATTACTTTTATTTAAAATTTTTTTAAATTTTTTATTATTTTCTCTTTTCCATTAGTCATTATAGTTAATATGAATTAGGTCTAGTGAAAACTATACTATGGATTTAAATTATAATTATTATTCAAATAGCTTTCTTACTATTTATAGCATTAATTGAATTGATATATTCATCATATAATGCATCAAGTAACTTGAATTCTTTCGCCTTATTAAAAGCTAAAATAAATAACTGATTTAAAGTTCTCTGATTATTAACTTCATATATATTTTCATCGAGCCCCATTTGGTCGCTATGTTGATCAAGAAAATTACATAAGATATATCTATTTTCTTTTCTCATATTTACTTCATTCAATGCACCAAACATCCTTAAAATCAGTGGAGTCTGAAATTTAATGCTATTATGATGCAATAATTTGAATTCTTTCAGATATTTATATCTCTTAAACGATACCGACATAAATAATGTATTTAAAATATCATTATTGAAAAAAAGTAATATCCTAGTATTATAATGCACTAGGTGATTATTTAAAGCTAAAATTCATAGTCAAATCCTTTATATTGATGTTTAGGCTCCAAAATTTCATGTTCCACTTTTTCTACTTGAGCATGTCTCGGTCCTTTTTTAGAAAATTCCAATAATTCGAATAATTTATCTTTAGGACCTTCTGCTTCAATATATACGCACCCATCAGGTAAATTTTTAACATGCCCCGTTAACCCTAATTTTCGAGCAACCTTTCGAGTGGTATATCTAAAGAAAACCCCTTGTACAAGTCCAAATACTTTTATGATGATTCTTAATTCTTTCATATGTTTAAATAATAGAGATCTTTTGTAGAATTATATCCAATCATATCGGTTTTTGTAAGTGTTTCAAGTACACTCTGTAACCATCGATTACTAGTTTGTGTAAGCTTTTTTATATCATTAAAACTTAAACCTTCATTTACTGTTAATAGGAATAGAATTCTACTTTTTACTGTTAATTGATCTGAGTTTAATACTTTTTCGAATTTTAATTCCCAATCATACTCCTTAGTCTTTAATTCAGCTACTTCATTACTTAATTTTGTTATTACTTGATCAGTAACGCGAAAAGCATCTAAGCTAAGATTAAACATATTTTCCAAACGTTTCTTTAATTTCTCTTCTTGAGTATCCTTATCAAGTTCTTTATTGAATTCTTCTAGAAGTTCCAAATAATCATTTCCATCTTCATATCTACCCCTTAGGACTAAAACAATTATAATTTCTTTATTTTCATTATAATAAGAAACAGAATTCCATTGTTTTTCTTCAGTAATGATATAGGATTCTGTAAAATTATGGGATATGGTGATTTGTTGAACAACAGGATCTGGGATTTCTAAGTCTTCTGGGTATCGCATATAAATGGTTCCGCCTAATACTTCATCCCATTTAATTAGAAAGATACCCGATGGCATAATAAATTAGCTTTCTTTATTTTTTTAAAAATATGCTTTTATTGCACTTACCCGAAAAATAAACTTATTAATAAAATAATATCGTTTTTAGTAATAAAAATTTAGTTCTTTACTTATTAATTAATCAAAAATAATATCATAGTATTTAGACGTGAGGATTAGCTAAAATTAAATCATTCTAAATGATGAGTATAACTAAAAAAATAAATAATCTTAGAGCAATTTATGACTTAGAGGATAATAGATGAATGTTTATTATGTATATATTTTAGAAACCATCTCAAAAAAAGGAAAGAAATGGTATTATACAGGATACACCAATAATTTGTATAGAAGATGGAATGAACATCGAACTGGGATTGGAGCCAAATTTTGTCGGGGAAAAAAGCATATTGAGATAAAGTATTTTGAGACCTTTCCAACTAGAAAAGAAGCAATGAGGAGAGAGTTAGAGATAAAATCATTTTCAAGAAGTCAAAAGAGAGAATTGATAAATAGTATAAACATTAAGTAAGTTGAAATAATCAGTGTATAACAAAAATTTCATAATATGCTTAGCTGGACTACCCGCTTCTGGTAAATCGATATTTGCTAATAAGTTAAAAATGCTGCTTGAGAAGAGATTAGGTAAATCAACAGTTAAAATAATTGATCCTGATAAAATAAGAAAAAGTATAACCCCCGATAAATTTAATCACAAAGAAGAACCTATAGTAAGAGCAGAAAATCTAAAAGCCATTGAGAAAGAATTGCAAAGCAAATTTATCGTTATTAGTGATGATCTAAATTATTTCTCAAGTATGAGACATGACATAAAAAAGATTGCTGAAAAATTTGATGTTACCTTTTTTATAATACATATTGCCACGCCTATTGAAGTGTGTATAAAATGGAATAAAATAAGAGGAGAACCTATTCCAAGCAAAATTATTAAAAAAATTTACAAAAAGTTTGATTATTTTAACAAATATTATTGGGATTTACCCGAAGCTCAATACGATCTTTCTCAAATCAAAGATATTGATAAAGAAATTGAAGAACTTATAGAGGAATTATTAAAAAAAAATAAAATAGCAGAAAATAATTTAAAAAAAGAAGAAAGTATAAAAACTTTTTCAAGTATAGATAATGAGAATTTAGATAAATTTACAAGAATATATGTAGGAAAGCTTTTACAAAATCCTAATTATACTGATTTAAAGAATGAGATTATTAAATTGAGAAAATTATTTATAAGAATTAATAAGAATAAAGTATTAAGTGAACCCAAAATTTATAAAGATTTTAAGAGTTATTTAGAAAGAAATCTAAATATAAAAATAACTTAAGGGTTCTTATGATTAATTTTTATAAAAATTAAAGAAAAAGAAAATAAACCATAATAACTTTAATTACTTGTATTTAGATAATTTATTTGCATGATTTATTTTTAAAGAAGTTAAAAATGACACAAGAAAGAGAAATTAAGAATGTTGTTAAGTTAAGAATTGAAAGGTTAGAAAAGAGTCGGAGTGGACGCTCGTTATGTTATATCGATCAAGATGAAATGTTTAATCTTGGATTGAACACTGGAGATATCATTGAAATTAGAGGTAAGAAAAAAACTACTGCTATTGCAGTATCTAGTTCTAATGATAGGGGAAAAGGAGTAATACGTCTTGATGGACTTCAAAGGCTTAACGCAGGTGCAACTATTGGTGAATATGTATCAATAAAGGTTACTGAAGTATATCCTGCTCGTGAAATTGTATTAACACCTACTAGACCGAATATTGATTTAAAAAGACAAGCAGAAGCGATTAAAGGCAAATTGATTGATAAACCAGTAGTTATCGGTGATATAGTTGAAGTTTTAGGTACATTTGTTCATAGAGAAGATGAAGAAAACCCTATGTCTGATATAATGAAGTTTTTTCAATTTGGAGGGAAAAAAAGACCAACTTTAGGAACACTAAGATTACTCGTTGAAAATCTAAAACCACAAGATAGAATTGTAAAAATTACCCGTGATACTATAATAAAAGTTAATAAAAGAGTTGCTGTCCTAAATGTTTCTGGAGGAGTTGTCACTTACGATGATGTCGGGGGATTAACAGATGAAATTCAGAGGATTAGAGAAATGGTTGAATTACCAATAAAACATCCTGAACTGTTCCATCGTTTAAACATCGATCCTCCTAAGGGAGTTTTATTTTATGGTCCTTCAGGAACAGGTAAAACACTCATGGCAAAAGCTGTGTCTCAAGAATCTAATGCAAATTTCATCACTATTAATGGTCCAGAAATAATGAGTAAATTTTATGGAGCAAGTGAAGGGAGATTACGTGATATTTTTAGAGAAGCTGAAGAAAATGCACCATCAATTATTTTTATTGATGAAATCGATTCAATTGCTCCAAAGAGAGTAGATACATCTGGCGAAGTTGAAAGACGTGTAGTTTCTCAACTCTTATCCTTAATGGATGGCTTGCGTGGTAGAGGGGAAATAATTTGCGTTGGAGCTACAAATAGAGTAAATGCAATTGAAGAGGCGTTAAGAAGACCTGGAAGATTCGACAGGGAGATCGAATTTGGAGTTCCAAATGTTAAAGGTAGAAAAGAAATATTCCAAATACATACAAGAGGGATGCCACTTGAGGATGATGTTAATCTTGATAATTATGCTGAAATTACACATGGCTTTGTTGGAGCAGATATCATGGCAATATGTAGAGAAGCTGCGATGTTTTCATTAAGAAGAGTATTACCAAAAATAAATTTGGATGAACCGATTCCAAGTGAAGTTATTCAAGAATTAAAAATAAAAGATGATGATTTTGTTAAATCGACTAATTTAATTGAGCCTTCAGCTATGCGAGAAGTTATGGTTGAAGTTCCTGATGTGTCGTGGGATGATATTGGAGGTCTAGAAGAAATTAAAGAAGAATTAAAGGAAGCTGTAGAATGGCCATTGAAATACCCGAAATTGTTTGAAAAAGCAGGTATACGCCCATTAAATGGGATCCTTCTTTTTGGACCCCCTGGTTGTGGAAAAACTCTTTTAGCCAAAGCTATCTCCACTGAAAGTCAATCAAATTTTATAGCAATAAAAGGTCCAGAAATATTTTCTAAATGGGTTGGGGAAAGCGAGAAAGCAGTAAGAGAGATATTTCGTAAAGCACGTCAGGCAGCACCTTCAATAATATATTTTGATGAAATAGATGCAATATCTTCCGGAAGAGGCGCTTATGAAACCACACATACATTCGCATCAATAGTAAATCAGATTTTGGTTGAGATGGATGGTATTGAAAATAGAAAAGGAATTGTAATTATAGCAAGTACTAATCGTCCTGATATTGTTGATCCTGCATTTTTAAGACCTGGAAGATTTGATCGCTTAATTTTTGTAGAAGCTCCTGATTACAATGCTAGATTAAAAATCCTAAAAGTTCATTCGAAATATATGCCATTATCAGAAGACATTTCTTTAGAGAATATAGCACAGAAAACAGAGGGTTATAGTGGAGCAGATTTAGAAAATGTATGCCGTGAAGCAGGTATGCAAGCCATTAGAGAAAAAATGACAACTTTAGATAGAATTGAAAATAAGCATTTTGATTTCGCTTTATCTAAGATAAAATCAACACTACCTAAAGAAATCATTGATAGATATGAAAATATGGCTAAACAATTAACAGAATCTCGAAATATTAGTGAATCTAAAGCAGATTTTTATAAGTAAAATAATATTTTTTTTATACCTCTCTACTCCTTTTAACTAAGTATAAAGATTATTACGGATTGTTTAATTTTAAATAAACAATCATCAAAATTATTATCACTAAAAAATATATACTGACTAAAATGAGTGAAACTCAGATAGATTGGAAAGGACATATAAAAAAGTATCAAGCAGCAATGGAAGATTTGAACCTTGATTTCTGTGTACTTTCAAGGGTTAAATCTATAACTTATCTTGCAGGTTGTTTTGTTCCTTGGAAGAGCTATATTTTTTTACCAAAAGAAGGAATGGGAGAACCAGAATTATTTACTGTATTATTAGATGTAGAAAGAATAAGAGCAGAGGGGAATTTAAAGAAAGTAAGTGGATGGGGTCCGATGAAAGGGTTTTATTGGGAAAAGAAACTACAAAAATCAGCGAAGAAAGAAGGTGTGTACAACCCAAAAGGTACTCCACCGAGAATTGGTGTCGAATTGGGAACAGATATTTGCATTACTGGTCAAATGCTTTCCTACACTGAAGCAGAATTACTCAAGAAGATGTTTCATGGATGTGAATTAGTCGATTTCAATGATAAAACCGAAAGAATCCAGTTCATTAAGGAACCAGAAGAGATTGCAATGTTACGTAAAGCAAGTGAAATTACCGATATTGGACAAGAAGTTGTTAAGAAAGAATTGAGTGAACGTCCTGAAGGGAAAGTATTTACTGAAAATGAAATTGCTGGAATAGGGACATTAGCCATGAGAAAAGCAGGTAGTAATTATGAATGGGCATTTACAGGTAGTCAGGAGATTGGATCAGGCTATCGGGCAAGCTGGACGTTCAATGGATGCACACCTGCAACAAATAAAGAAGTTAAAGAAGGAGAATCCTTACTCGTAGACCTGCACAGTGAATATGGATGTTATTTAGGAGATCTAAGTCATAATTATATTCTTGGATCTTGTCCTTCTGAGCTCATGAGATTCAATGAAGTTTTTGAGCAATTATGTTATACTCTTATTGATAATATGTATCCTGGGAATACATTTGAGGAATGTTACCAAAATGTTCATAAGGTTGCTGAAAAAGAGGGTTATGCAAATGATCTCTTTTTTGGGGGTTTTGAGGGATTTTCGCGATTTTATCGTTGGTTTTTGTATACAAAAGTAAAATACAAAGCTGATTTTTATGTGCTACGGAATTAGGGTGGGGAGTAGAAAAGGAAAGGATAAAAAGTTTATGTAGCACATATGAAATTATATGTTTCATATAATTGTGAATTATTTGAGTTTATAGATGTTTGGATGTAGAGAGTTCTAGAATTTTTATTACACTCGAACTATAATTATTAATAATCCACCCTTCATAAGTTACCTTAGGTACTATTTGGATTATGTAGAGTGGAAGCTATCCATGAAAATTAGTGCCTATGTTAGAAGCATAATGATGATTATGAAATTATAGAAATAAAGATTTCCTAATTACTATTCAAAAACGGGAGAGAATTGTCGAAAATAGGATTAATTTTAAGCATGAGTGGTGGTATTTTATTTTTTATTTTAACTTATTTTTTTTTCAGAAATTATTATGTGATGTGGAAATTTGGTGGGGAAGGTGTACTAGGTTTTCTTTTTTATCTCTTTATTAATGTGGGTGCTATAGTTGGAGCAATTTTAGGATTTATTGGCATAAGAATCGGTACTTATTTATGTTTACTCGCAGGAATCAGTTTTCCTCTATTTTTACTATATATGTATTTACCTAATCCCTCTACTTTTTTTGTAGATTTTTTTAAATCTTTACTTGAATCATTTTATATTTCACTCCCAATGTTGCTATTATTTATTGGTGGAATTATTAGTTTTATCGAATTGCAATTAGAATTTCGGAGAAATAATGTAATCTTTTGAAACAAGGTAATTTTACACAAATTAGTGTCGGAAGTAGAGGGAGAGAGAATAGAGATTTTGCGTAGCACACAATTTATTGCGCGTTACTCTTTTTTGTAAAATATTGGAGTTTATAATTTTTCATTTTTACTAATCATAGTATTGATTTGAGAAACGAATAGAGTTTTTGATTTTGTATGGGACGAGGGTTTAAATTTGAAAAGAAGACAAAAACAACTACGTTTCGGATACCCGTAGACCTTTTTGAAGATACAGAGGAATATAAGCATTTTAGAATGCAAATTACTGAGTATATTGAGCAGTTTTATGAGGAGTTTAAGGAGCAGAAGTTCTTCCAAAAACACCGTTTGAAGTAGATTATATTTAATATTCTTTTTTGCTTTTACTATATTTTTTTTTCTATTGATCAAGTATCTTTTTTCTTCAAATTATATTTACTGTTGATATTTAATAATAATATTCATATCCTGATTATTCATTTAAGAGAAAGTTTTATATAGATCTTAGCTATAATACTTCATTTAACAAAAATATCTAAAAAATAAATCTTTCTAATAATCTAAAAATTAAGAAAATTTAATGGAGAATTAGTTATGGCGATTAAAGAAGATTTAAGCGAGTGGGAATTAGCATCTACAGGGAAAATGGTGTCTTATGGTTTTGGTTATCTTGTTGTCAATTATTTACTTGGTGCGGGTTTATCCCGTCTTATTTACTTTTACGAGGTTGAAATGCTTTTACCTGCAATGTTAGTGATGATTGCGTATGTGATTTTTGCAGTATGGAACATGGTTAACGATCCAATATTGGGCTATATGACAGATAAGCCTATTAAATGGACGAGAAAATGGGGATTACGAGCTCCATGGATAGTTCTTAGCAGTTTCCCGATGTTATTGCTTTTTATTTTTATCTGGACACCCCCATCTAGGGATGCAATGATTCTCTTTTTCTACTTTATAATCATAACATGTGTGTTTGATACATTTTTTTCAATTTATAATGCCCACGTATATGGGGGTTTTACTAACCAATTTCCTTCTGAATTTGAACGGAGAAGAGCATTTTCAATAGCGGCATTAATTATGGGTATATTTATGACTGTTATGAGTATAATAGCAGCTACGATTATAGAATATGGAAAACCACAGACATTTGTCCTCAATGCATTAATTATGGTTATATTACTACTTATTTTCAATTTATTCCAATTTGCCGGGATAAGAGAATCAAAAGAGATGAAGGAGATGTTCATTAATAAATATGAGACTGCTGAAAAAAGAAATTTTTTCCAAGTTACGAAAACTGCCTTTTCATCAAAAAATTTTGTAGTTTCTCTTATTGGGTACACTGTTGCCACGACGGCAACACAATTAGCGAGTGCGTCTGGAATTTACATGTTTAAAGATGTATATGGATTGGATTATGCATTATCAATGTTACCTTCAATAGCAGGTGCACTAGCTTTTATAGTAATAATACCATTTTGGTATAGTTATGCTAGGAAACATGGGTTCAAGAAAACATATTGGGTTACTTTTATCATACACGGTCTTTCTTACATACCCTATTTATTCATAAGTGATATTTATTCAGCTACTATCTTTGCAGTTATTGGTGGTGTTTGCTACTCAGGTGAGGTTATCATGTTAATGCCTGTTGCATCTGACACTTATGATGAAGTCGCTTTAAAGATGGGGAGGCGACAAGACGCAACATTTGTTGGAATGAGGAACTTTTTCTTCCGTATTGCGTTTCTCGTCGTAGGTGTTATACTTCCAGTCGTCCATGTTTTAACAGGTTATGTCGCAACAGAAGAGCTTGCAGCTCAAACTGCCCTTGCAACGTGGGGCGTTCGGATTCATAGAGCATTGATCCCCATGATCTTATTAATCGTTATGGGTTTCATATTCAGACAGTTCTATGATCTCGAGGGAGAGAAAAAAGCGGAATTGGTAAAACAGCTCAAAGAAGCAGGTCTCTTTCGTACGTGAATTCTTAATTTAAATTTTAATTTTTTTTTCTAAACTTATTACTACAAATAAACTTAAGGAATTTTAATAAGGAGATCTCATAAAAAAATGTAAGGTTTTGAATTTTTATTTTCTCTCTTATCTAGACTTAAAATATACTATATTAAACTTATGGCTTAATTTCAATTGGTTCTTTGTCAGGTTCATCTCTTTTAGATATGCCTAAAGCTAAAATTCGACCGACCATCGCTATTTGTGATGCACCTTTTACTTTTCCTCCTGCGGTTTTAAAAATCCATTTATAAACACCCCAATCACGAGCAGTCATAAGATTTTGCAAATTAGGGAATTCCCAAAAGCCCCACCATTTGAGTTTTTTCCTGCTTATATTTTCCTTAGGTTCATTTTTAATTCCTTCGACAGTAATTTGATCATTAATAATAGTAATTAAAGCTGCCCATTTTCCCTCTTTGTTATTTAAAAGAACTCGGGTTTTCAATCCTTCAATCATTTCTTTGCATTCTTGAGTATCACAAATAGAATTAACTAAATTACCAACTAAAGCAGCAAAACCTTGCAATCTTGGCTTTTTTGGTTCTTCACTTGACATTTCATTTAACACATGTATTTTTTAATTAATAGTGTTTTAATTAATGATTTTGGTGTAACCAATATATATAATTTACTATAACTTTTATTTAGATATCATGGAAATATCTAAATCTCAAAAAGAAACATTTTTTTAATTTAATAGATCTAAAAATCTATTTAAAATAGCATGATATTCATCTCTTTTGAGTAAAGTGCCCATATGCCCTACATTCTCAAATATTATTTCTTCCACATTGGGATATTGAATTCTTAATTCCTCATGATAAGGAAATCCATGATCGTCATTTGCTGTAAAAATAAGAACTTTACCATCCCACCCGTAATAATCTTCAATATTGTATTTTTCACCATTGAATTCACCTGTGAGAATTGATTGGCATAGTATAACACTTTTCTCTATTTTACTAAACCTTTCTTTTGCGAATGCCATTGTAAAATTAAACTCCTCCCGAATTTCAGTAATCATTTCTTTGTTTTCATTGGTTAATTTCATAAGTTTTTTTGATATCAACTTCCTTAATAGAAAAGCCGGTATGAATTTAAACACCTTTTTCATTTTTTTAAAATCGTTTACCCATTCAT
>JAEOTA010000057.1 GCA_016840085.1 Promethearchaeota archaeon | reverse complement strand
GTATAAGCTTCTTGTAAATCATCTGGTGCTGCGCCATAAGATGTCATGATTGTAATTTCATTTCTCCAATAATTATTGATAGGAACCTCTAATTTGACATCTGGTTCTGGTACAGCGAAAAATATAATTGTACCTCCTGGAGCTGCGCAATCTAAAGCTTGTTTTGCTGCTGAAACAGCTCCCGTGCATACTATTACAATATCAGCCAATAGATGATTATTAAATTCTTTTACCCTAGCAGGAACATCATCATAAGTAGCATGAAATACAATATCAGCTCCAAATTTTTTACCAATCTCAATTCTATATTCATTTAAATCAGTTGCAAATACCTTTTCAGCACCTCTTAGCTTTGCTAATTGTATATGCAAAATCCCTGAAACTCCACAACCCAATATGAGAACTGTTAAACCCTTTCTAACGTTTGCTAACCTTTGAGCCCGACAAATACAACCTAATGGCTCGATAAATACAGCTTCTTCGTAGGAAACAGCTTTATCCAATAGATAGACCCCTCTCTTCTCAATATTAATTTTAGGAATTCTAACATATTCAGCAAATCCACCTGGATCGAAATTCGTATTATGAAGCAGATTACATGCTGTATGATGTCCTTGATTACAATAATGACAGTCAAAACAAGGTACATGATGAGAAACAAATATACGATCTCCTTCTTTAAATTTTTTCACTCCCTCTCCAATTTCGAAAATATCTCCAGCAATCTCATGGCCGAGAACTAGACTTTCTACTCCCAATTTTTTCATTTTTGCAAATCGATAATATTCTAATATGTCAGAGCCACAAATACCCGATTTTTTTACTTTTACTAATAATTCACCCGGTCCTATAGTTGGTTTAGGCATTTCATCTTGTCTTATATCATTATTGTTATAATATCTTGCTATCTTCATTATTTCATCAAAATATAATCAATATTCACGATCTTAAAGATATTATGTGGTGAACTTATTTAATATTTTATTTATGATTAAAATAATTCTAATAATAAAGAGTAATTTAAAGTTTAAATAAAACCTAGATATAATTTCCTATAGGATTAAAATTAAATAATTTTGGATAAGCTACATGAAAATAGAAGGATTTACTAAAAAAGAGTTGGAAGAAATTAAAAACATTAAAGTTGGCAAATGGGACATAATATCAGAATTTCATCGAATTGAATGGGTAAAAAAAGGTTATTCAGAAGAAGAATCAAAAATTCATGGTATAGTAATAGCAGTTGTGGGTTATCAAGCACGATTGGGAAAAGAAGCTCGGACGTATCAACTTGAACAAAAAGGTAAAGAAAAAGGGGTTTCATTGACTCATCGGGAAAAAGAAAAATGGATAACTACAAAAGATTTTGATAAAATTATAAATAAAATAGGAGAAAAATATTATAATTCTATTTTTTCACCAGCAATAGAGAATTTATATAATAAAGGATATTCATATAACGAAGTAAAACAAGCGGTTGAAATTCCTTCCAAAATTGGGGCTAAAATATCTTTAGAAAAATTTTTAAATTTTCTATAAAAATTTCTAGTGATATACTATTTCATCACAGATCAGGCTTGATCAGTGATTCTTTTTAAATACATGCGCTTTCGGAACAAATTTTTGATTTGTTCATCTATATGGGCTAAATCCATACGTTCTGATATATTTACTCCTGATACCTTCATTTTTTCCCATTTAATAAAATTTTTAGACAGCTCATCTTGTTCATTTGTAATACTTTTAGCTAATCGGTCCAGACCATATTTTTCAGTAGTATCCAGAGCTTGGTTTAATAATATTTGGGCTTCTTTAAATTCAAAGTTTATTAGTTTCAACTTAGCTTGTAGTAAAAACAGTTCAGCAAGCAGCCAGAATGCTTGCTGATTATTAGCAATATCCTTTAATTGAGTGATATAAGGTTGAATCTCATCTAATGCTTTTAAATCGTTAGTTTCGCGTAATTCTGTTAAATAGAGATCACATAAATCTATCAGAGCAGGATAATAAAGCCCGGAAAATGGATGTTCTTCATCAATAATTTGCTTTAATATCTCCTTTGCTTTTAAACGCTTAATTTTTTGAGGCATTTTTTTCAACATCTCTGCTTTTGAAAGCTTATAAAAAGTACCACCAGGCCATTCTATTTGATCACCGAATTGTTTCATACGGTCTAGACATTGCTGAGCTTTTTCAAGAGAGTCTATATCGAGATACAATTCAAAAAGAGAGCTAAGAACTACTATTGTTTTAAAACTATTAATCTCATCACATAATAATAAACCTCGCTCTAAATAACCCAAAGCCTTGTCAAAATCTCCTTTTTCAATGAAATACATTCCCATACTGTTAAGACCTCCAATAATTTCTTGTTTATCATTTAATTCCTCCGCAAGAGTCAAATAATGTTTAATAGATTCGAGATTATAAAATAAACCACCTTTATAATAATTATTAAAATTAAGCAATTTTGTCGCAAGCATTATAAGCTTTTTATTTTTAATTTCTTTGGCAATAGTTAAGACATTATCAGCACACTTTAGAGAACGGTTTAACTCACCCATATTAAAATAACAACCGCCTTTATTTAAAGCAAGGTATGCTTTTCTTTCTTTTAATTCCATTGACGCTGCTTGATTGATTGTCTTTAATAATCGTTCGGTTTTGTTGATAGTTTTTAACGCTTCATTTCGCTTATCACTTTTATTTAGAATATAAGTCATGGTAAGGAGAACATCAATTATTTGAAGTTTATTTTTTAATTGTTGACTTTCTTTATAAGCTAATTCAGCATAATTAAGAGCCTTATTCATATGTCCAAGTTCAAGCAGGAGAGAACCCTTAAGATGATGGATTTCGAATTGATTTTGAAGTGTAAGACCTTTTTTATCCTCAAGTATATTTATAAGTTTTAGAGCTTCTGTGAATTTACCCTCACTCTTAAGTTGCTTTACCTGAGATAATTCGTTTTTATTGGAATGTATCATCAATTTGAACCTTCAGTAATCTTTAATTGAATTCTTTCTTTATTTTTGTTTTTGCTTTAATATTTTTTTTAATTCAAATAGAGCAGCTAAGGGTAAAGATATGTCAAAATAAACAAAAGCCTCTTCAGTATTTAAATCTTCCTCCATAGCTAATTTATGCAACTT
>JAEOTA010000056.1 GCA_016840085.1 Promethearchaeota archaeon | reverse complement strand
GTGTGTAATCTATAATAAAAATAAAATTGAAAAACTGAATAATCTTAAATTAAAAATTAGAATTAAATTTTTATATAAACAGTCAGAGTTCAATAGGATTTAGAGATCTACTTCCTTTGATACTGTTTATTCTATTTTTTATGAATTCTCGTTTATTTTTAATAAAAATTAAAATACCACTTTAAAAAATCTTTGTATTATTCATTTTAGAATGCATAATATTTTAGGTAAATTAAGCTCCTTTTTACAATTCTTGCATTCAAATAGTGCTAAAATCCTATTTGAATTTATTTATTAATTCTAATTGATAATATTTCTATAGGGAATAAGAATTTTTGAGCATGATGAATTATCTCGAATATAATATCATAAAAAAAGGTTAATAAAATGGTGGAGAGTAAAGAAGAAGTTTTTATTATAATTCAAAAGCTAAAAAATGAGATTAAAACAAAATATAAGGTAAAAAGTATTGGTTTATTTGGTTCTTACGTTAATAATAAACAAAAAGATACGAGTGATATCGATTTTTTAGTAGAATTTGAAGATAATGCAGATTTATTCCATTATATTGGATTATCCCTTTTTTTAGAAGAATATTTTAAGAAGAAAGTTGATGTAATATCAAAACCTGCATTAAAAGAAGAATTAAGAGAAAGTATTCTTCAAGAGGTCAATATATGAATAAAAAATATACACTTTTCTTAAATGACATAAGAAATGCTATAATAAGCATAGAAAATTTCGTAGAAGGAATGAATTTTGAACAATTTATAAATGATGATAAAACATCAAGTGCTGTGATTAGAAAATTTGAAATTATAGGAGAAGCAACTAAAAATATCCCTGAAAACATCAGAGAGAAGTATTCTCAAATATCTTGGAAAGAAATAGCTGGAATGAGAGATAAATTAATTCATGCTTATTCTGAAGTTGATTTAAAACTAGTATGGATGACTATTAAACAAAGAATACCTGAATTAAAAACTATTATTGAAAAAATAGAATAGTTTTGTTAAGTTAAATCAATTACATTTTTTTTGCCGTGAAACAGACCTTTTACGAAGAATTATTTATATCTGAATAATACAATTACCATTTTTATTGAGTCCTAGATTTATCATATTCAATAAAGAAAATTCAAAAAGGGGTAAAACTTTTCTCTAGATATATATAATATTAAAAGCTGATAATGTCGGAAGATATCATTAACGCAATAATTTATACGACACTAGAGGAAAATTTGGGTCCAAATCCTCACCTTTGGTATCCACTTGATTTATCTGAAAAAATTCGTATGTCAGTGGGTATTAAGACAATAACTATGCTTTCTGCTGATGACGGAGTAGTACCAAGCTCTTTGGTAATTATTCCTTTTCCCTTATTCAATTTAAAAGGTGTAATTAGATATATTGAAAGAGAAGACAAAAATCGTCGTGGTAAAGTTGCTATATCTTCAATTGCTTTGTTATTTAATGAAGCGCATGACATTATCTTTTATAAATATTTGGAATATCTTGATTCTGCGATTTCTGAGAGTGTCGATAAAATTATTGAATTAGAAACTCAAAAAGTTAAGAGTGATCAAATTTACGTTGAAATAAACAACTTACGTATCAAAATATCTGAAATTTTAAAAGATCTACAAGAAAAAGAGATAGCGACATCAGAATTGGAAGCTTTTCCTGAAGAAAAAATTGAAAAAGAAGTGGAATCTCTTTACAATTTTAAAATAGTTGTATGTGGAGATCCAGGAGTCGGAAAAACTTCTACGATTTTACGCTTCACCGATGGCGCTTTTACAAGAACATACATTCCTACGCTTGGAGTCAATGTCTCAGAGAAAAATATAAAAACCAGTAATAGCTTAGTAAAATTAATTCTGTGGGACATAGCTGGTCAAGAAAAATTCGATGTCATGCGGCACCACTTTTACAAGGGGCTCGAAGCAGTGATACTTATTTTTGATCTAACAGATCGTAAATCTTTTGAAAGTATACCAAATTGGTATAAAGATATAAAAAATTTTATAAAAAGTGAATCTGACTTAATAGGTTTTATTTTAGGTAATAAAGAAGATCTTACCGATGAAAGAATAATAAATCAAGAAGAAGCAATAAAACTCGCAAAAGATTTCAATCTTGAATATATTGAAACTTCTGCTTTAACAGGAAAAAATGTAGAATCAAGTTTTAATACAGTAGTAGATACGATAATTAAATCAAAAAATCCATAATAGGAAGTAATATAATATGAATTTTGAAGAACTTATATATAAAAGAAGAACTATTAGAAGATTTAAACAAGATCCTATATCCATAGATATTTTAAAGAAATTAGTGGATTTTGCTCGCGTTGCTCCAATGGCTAGAAATGTTCAAGCTCTGGAATTCATTATTGTTGTTAAACCTGAAATTAGAGAAAAATTATTTCCATTGGTTAATTGGGCAGGATCACTTCCTCAAGAGCAAAGGACTCCCGAGCTTGGGAGAGAGCCTACAGCTTATATCATAATACTTATAAACAAAGATATAAAGAATGTATATGTTGATTATGATGTCGGTGCCGCAGCAGAGAATATTTTACTAGGAGCCATAAACTTTGGAATTGGGAGTTGTTGGATGGGCAATATCAATTTCAGAAAGATTAGAACCCTATTCGAAATTCCTGACTATTACGATATAAAACAAATTATAAGTTTAGGATATCCTGATGAAGAATCTGTTATGGAGATGTTTAAAGATTCATTTAAATATTGGAGAGATGATGAAGGACATATGCACGTGCCTAAACGCTCCTTAGAACAAGTCATCTTCAAAATATATTAAAAAGTAGAGATTTGAATAAGTAAATTTATTTTTTTTTTAATGCTAAATTTCAACTCTTTTAACTATTCTTTTTTCTCTTCATGTTCATTCTAACACTCTACCATTTGGTAGAATAAAATCATATTCAACGTAAAAACCCCCTAAATCTTTAATAGCATCCTTTAATATCTCATCTGTTATGTCATATTGAGAATGATTAGTGTTAAAGTATTTTAGTATAGCTACATTTTGTTTATGAATATCTCCTAATTTTAGGACTGTTTCTGTTAATTGTCGAAGTGCAGGTTTAGTATTATCTGCAACATCAGGAATTAATTTTAAATTATAAAAAGGTAAAGCTTCAAACATTGCTTTAGGGTCCATTCCAGGGGCTTGTTCTTTGATTTCAACTTCTAGATCAAATAAAATAGTTCCTTTACGACTTATTTTTCCTTTTATTTTATTCTCTTGGATTGAAGACAATTCAATTCTAGCCATTTTTTTGGGAATACCCCATATTTCTCTTCCCGCAGTTAATGCTACATCATCATCCACATAGATGCTGAATGCATAAACACCAGGTATATCTTTATATTTACAATTCAATAACATGATACATTCATTATAAGGACCAATTGAAGTGTTTGGATATTCTAAGATAATGAATATATCAAAACCATCCTCTATAGTTTCGAGTTCAGGCGGGATATAATTTTTTTTAATGTTAGGGGAACATTATAATATTAAAACAAGAGCACGTGCGTTTATATACTCAATAGGCGGTGGAGGATAAAGATCACATTGTCGTGGCATGGAATAATCAACTTGTTTGTTATAGTCAACCATATTTAGACACCTTCATTTTTGATTTTTGACTTTAAAGGGGAACAACAATATGAGTTTCAGTTCTATTCACACCATCAATTTTATGGATTTTCGCTAAAATTGTTTTTGCAATAGTTTCAACATCTTTTCCTTCTACTTTTACAATAATATCAATACCACCTGTAACTGGATATGTCTCTCTTACTTCCTCTAACTTTTCTAATTCTTTAACCACATGTTCAACAAAACCAGCTTTAGTTTTCATTAAAACAAAACATAAAGTCAATTTTAACACTCTCTCTAATTTAATTTAATATAACTATTGTAAAATATTAGCGGCAAGATTTAAAAATCTTATAGTTTGAACCTCTTCTTTTAAAGCTATATAATTTCATAGTGTCAATTATTTTCTCAGAATAAATTCAAAAAAAAAGTAATGAGAAAAAATTGAAATTTATCTAGGTTAATCTACTTTTATTGTCATCAAAAGATAAATTACAAGATATAATCCAAAGTCAATTAAACGAAAAATGAGAATAGGAGCAAATATACCCATTTCAGCATCTCCTACACCGGGTTGACCACTAAGCCATGTTATATATATGAGATTAAAAATAAGCAATAATAAATTTATTAAAATACAAGTAAATGATAATAATCGACTTATAACAACTCCTTTATCGATTTCAATTTTTTTAATTATTCTTTAAGAGTATAATCAAATGTAAAAAAAGAAAAAAATAGTTTATTTTGGTTTTAATTCTGGATGTTTTTCTAATTCTGCTCTCATGTTTTCAAGTTTTTCACCATGTAAGTCGTAAAGTTTGAAACACACTATTGAGCCAATAAGTGCTATTGACGGAAAAAGAAACATTAATAATTTCAAACCAAGAATCGTTAAAGCGGGATCGGCAGTAACAGGCACATATTCGCTCCAACCAGTTCCTGAAAATACAATAGCGATAGTTGTTATAGCAAGTATAGTGGAAAATCTATGAATAAATGCGTTTACTCCGTAATAACTAGCAGCTCTTTTTACTCCAAAATTAAGCGCATCTTGATCAATTACATCTCCATGAATTAAATCAATATAAAACAACGCAGCTGATATTCCAAAACCTAAGCTAGTAAATATCAGAAATGACATTGTTCTACTTATTTCATTGTTAGATAAGAGAATTAAAGGGAACAATGTAATAATCCAGATTCCTAATCCAATCATTAATCCATTGCGTGTACCCACTTTTGACCTAATTTTAGTTTGAATCGGGACAAATATTGCAGCAGAAAGAAGCGCAAGCATTAATGTTATTCCAATTAGTAACGACCCTTTTGTTCTGCCAAGTACAAAAACTGCGTATAGTGGAAATGTAGTTAACAACAAATTAAAACAAAACCAGATAAGCATATTTCCTAAAGTAAATTTTATAAAGGTATTATTTGAAAATGTAATTTTCAAAGATTCAAAAAAACCAGGTCTTTTTTCAAAATCAGAAACATCTTCACCTTTTTCTTTCACCGCAAAAAAGATAAAGAAAAATGCCATTAAACCTACAATAAGGCAGAGAACTATTCCCGCAGTAATGTACATTGATTGGATATTCGCTGCTTCTGCTGGATCGGGAGGATCAGAAGTTGGTACTAAAGGATCAATAATAAATGTTGGAATAAGAGATGCTATTATTACCGCAATCATGGTAAATATCTTTATAAATATATTCGTAGTAGCTCTTTCTTTTTCGGTTGGAAACATTTCGGGGAAAACAGCATTAGTATTTACTGAAAACATTGTGTAAAAGAACTCAAAAGTAAAAATTATAATTATAAAATAAAGAAACTTGAAATTAGTCGGAGTGGTAAACAGAAATATCATCATTAAAGATAAAGGGACAAAGGAAATTATTAAATAAAATTTTCTTTTTCCAAATTTACCTTTCTGCTTAGTTCTTTCGCTTAATGTTCCTAAGAGAGGGTCATTTATCATATTCCAAAATCCCCAAAGAATAAAACCAATCCACATTTCAAGCATAGAAAGCCCAACAACTGAAAAATAAAAAGTAAAAACATAAATAGTAAAAGCTTGATAGGTTAACTGGTCCGGGAAGGCGGAAAGTCCAAAGATTGCCTTTCTTCTTAAATTTTTATCTCGTTTTTCACTCATTTAATATCCCTTAATGAAAAATAAATTTAGATTAAATAATAATTAAATGTATTAAACTTTTGATCTCTTTAAAACTATATCATAATTAATGTAAAAAACAAAATCTCGTTAATATACCGTATAATTGACTAATTTGAAGTAAAAAGTCTTAAATTTTTTATATAAATCTAAATAAATACACTTAATTTACTTAGAAATATTTTCTAACTTAACTTAAAATTAATGTATAATATATTAAAAAAGAAAAGGTTCGACGTGAAATGGGTGATTTAAATCTTGAAGTTACTTATTTTGAAAAAACAGGTCCGCATAATACTGATAAAGCTCTAGAAATTGCTAAAAAATATGCCGATCATTTTAACATAAAAGATATTGTACTTGCTAGTACAACTGGTACAGTAGCCGAAAAAGCATCTGAAATTTTCGATACCAAACATTATAATATAATGATCGTAACCCATGCCTATTACTTTGTTAATAGTACTGTTAGACAAGAATTTCCCACAGAAAAACTAGAAATTCTAAAAAGCAAGGGATTAAAATTTCATATTGGTACTCATGCTATGAGTGGAATTGAAAGAGGTTTAAGAATACAGAAAGAAGCATGGATATTTATAGATATGTTAGCGAAAATTTTAGGATTGCAATTCTCTCAAGGTGTTAAAGTATGTATCGAAATTTCAACTACTATTTGTGATGCAGGATTGATTCCTGACCTTGAGAGAGATATTATTGCTGTGGGAGGTACAGGAAGAGGTGCAGATACTGTTTGTCTAATAAAACCCGCACCAACAAGTAATTTTAAAAATTTAAGAGTTAAAGCAATATTATGTAAGCCCTTATAATATAGAAAAGTAGAAACACAACAAAATTGAATAACAAAAAAAAAAAAACAAAGAAAAATTAAAGAATATCTAATTTTTTTCCAACTTTTTCTATAGCACTTAATGCCATGGTTAAGTCGTTCTTAGTGAGTAATGCGTTCATCTGTACTCGAATTCGTGATAACTCTCGGGAAACCATTGGAAATACTATTGGTGTACCATAGATGTTTTCTTCTTCAAAAAGGATTCTAGCAAGTTCTTGAGCTTTACCAGGATCTCCAATTATCAAGGGAATGATAGGTGTTTGGGAGTTTCCTGTGTTATATCCCATACTCTGAACTTCCTTTTTGAAGTAATTAGTATGTTCCCATAGTGTTTTTACATGTTGTGGCTCATTTTCAACAACTTCAATAGAAGCTATATTAGCAGCTACCACACCAGGGGGATGAGCTGTACTTAGAAGATATGTTCTACTTTTATTAGCACAAAACTCTATTAAATCCTTCGATCCAGCTACAGTGCCTCCAAAGACTCCAAATCCCTTACTCATCGATCCGCCCTCAACATGAACTTTACCTTGTAGATCGAAGTGTGCTACTATTCCTCGACCATTACCTAGAACACCTTCACCATGACAATCATCTACAAAAATCATTGCTCCAAAATCTTCAGCAACTTTCACAATATCATCTAGTGGTGCTATATCACCATCCATTGAAAATACCCCATCTGTGATAATACAAATTCTTCTTGGTCCCACCTTTTCAGCTTCTCTTAGCTGTCTTTCAAGATCACCAACATTGGTGTGTTTATAAATTATTCTTTTAGCTCCAGATAATCGTACTCCATCAATAATAGATCCATGGTTCAATTCATCAGATACAACTATATCTGGTTTACCGACTAACATAGGGATTAATCCAGAATTAACTGCATATCCTGTTTGACATAAAAGAGAAGCTTCTACTTCTTTAAATTTAGCAAATTTTTCTTGAAATTCTTTAGTTAATTCAAATGAGCCCGCAATAACTGGTACTGCTCCTGCTCCAACACCATATTTTTTTATAGCATCAATAGCGGCTTGTATGACTTTTGGATGTGTTGCAAGTCCAAGATAATTATTTGTATTTAACATTAATACTTTCTTTCCATCTACACTCGAATGTGGCTTTGATGCGTCTTCGAGGTATCTTATTATCCATTCAAGATTGTTATTTCTTAATTCGATCATATCCTCATTAAGAAAGGCAACTGGGTCTCTATTCATTTTAACACCTAAAATTTATTTGATCAATTGAAAAACTCAATAATTTAAAGGTATTTTATTATATATTTTAGTTTTACCAATCGAGGGGGGGAAATATATGGGAATAAATACACAAAAACTTTTTTTATTGACAAAATTATGATTAATACCAAAGATTCAGAAGTTAGTGGATATAAAAAATGAGAAAGATTATTGTTATAGGTGCTGCTGGGCAAATAGGTAGTGAATTAGTACCCGCATTAAGAGAGAAATATGGAAATAATAATGTAATAGCTACTGGAAGGCGAACACCTTTACCAAAAAATATAGTAGATTCAGGACCAGTTATTTATTTAGATGCATTAAATAGAGAAATGCTAGCTAAAACTTTTTATGAATATGAAATTGATACTATCTTCCATATGGCTTCAATTTTATCGGCAACTGGGGAAAAAAATCCTCAAACCGCATGGAATATTAATATAAATGGATTAATTAATGTTTTAGAGGTTGCAAGATCATATAATATCGATAGAATAATTTGGCCTAGTTCTATAGCTGCTTTTGGGCCTACTACTCCTCGGGAAAATACACAAAATGAAACCATATTACAACCTACAACTATGTATGGTATAACAAAAGTATCTGGAGAATTGTTAATAGAATATTATTATAAAAACTACAATCTTGATACTAGATCCATGAGATTGCCTGGGATCATTAGTAGTGAAACTCTTCCAGGTGGAGGAACAACTGATTATGCAGTTGAGATTTTTTATGAAGCAATTAAAAATAAAAAATATACATGCTTCCTTAAAGAAGATACTATTTTACCAATGATGTATATGCCTGATTGCATTAAATGTATGATTGATCTCTTAGAAGCAGATGCCTCTAAATTAAAAAGGCATGTATATAATGTTACTGGTATGAGTTTCTCAGCAGGAGAGCTAGTATCTGAGATTAAAAAACATATTCAAGAATTTGATATTAAATATAAACCTGATTTTAGACAAGAAATAGCTGATTCATGGCCTAAAACAATTGATGATTCCTTTGCTCGTGAAGAATGGGGTTGGAAACCTTCCTATGATCTGAATTCTATGACTAAAGATATGATTGAGAAATTGACTAAAAAATTATAAACTTTACCAAATAGTACTTTTATATTCTACTTATTTTTACTCCTTATTTCTTGTTTTTTATCCATTATCATTGTGTAAAGCTCCTTTTTCGATTGAGGTGGAATTGAGATTGTATCTCTTTTCTTAAGTTGAATAGCTTGTTCTGGACAAGTTGGAACACAAACTCCACATCCAATACATCGTTTAAGAGTTAATTTTGCTGAATTATCAACAATTTTTATAGCATTTAACTGACAACGCTCAACGCAAGTTCCACATCCACCGCATAATTCTGAATTTATTTCAGCATAATAATTGGCTGCAAGTATTCTTGCTGGTCGAGGAACCATTTTTAATCGCATTAGAATTTGACAACAACAACCACAACAACAGCAAATAAATTCAGGATTTGTCGTGTTTCCAGATTGAATGACTAAACCATCCTTTTCAGCGTTCTTTAATAACTCAATAGCTTCCTCTTTACTTATAGAACGTGCCCAACCTTGATCAATAAATAATTGCCCTGTTTTCCCAAAATACATACATGTTTCACGTAAGGAGGTTTGATTGCATGGTTGGTCAAATAGATCTTTAGCTTGCCGACATGCACAATTAGTTACCCCAATTGGGTGCTTAACATTATTTATAACATACTCAATTTCATCATAATGAGCTATATGATGCTCTGGGGCAATACTTTCGTCTATAGGTATAGTACGAAATTGGAATATTTTTGTACCTAATACTTCAGCTCCAAAAGCGGTTAATAAATACTCTTCAAAATCATTTAAGAATTCTTTTGTAAGTTTATTCACCTGATACTCAAATATTCCAACTACAAGTGGAATATTTTTATACAATTTCTTATCATTGTCAATTTTGTACTTAATTGTCCCCTTTTTAACCATATTTTCAAGAATTTCTTCTAAAGTTTGAAACGAGATCTCTTTATTTTTACCACTCTCATAAATTTCTTCCAAAGCTTTATATGACCAATCTAACTTAGTAGCTAATAAAGCCTCCTCTTCAGTAAATACATGTTTTAATACTTTTAATTCAATACCAGATTTTGTTGCGGGTAAACCAATAGGAAATTGATTTAGGTGTCGTTGTAGATTTCTATATATATCAGAGATTTTTTCTGTCATGTTATATAGTACCTTCATTATAATAATTTTAAAATAAAGAAAATTATTAAAATAATATTCGTCTTATAATTTTTTAAATGTAATTCAAAATCAATATAATTGAGGATATTAAAAATATGAAGATTGTATTTCATGAACGTTATTATAATTCTGAATATGCTGGGGATCCTGCTGCTTCTCCGGGACGATTGGAAGGAATTATGGATGTTTTATCAAGGAATAAAGAATATGAAATAATAACACCCACTCCCGCAATTGAAGAGGATATTTTACGAGCTCATACTAAAAGGCATCTTCAGAATATAAAGAAAAATGAATTATTATTTGAATTGGCGTCATTAGCTGCAGGTGGAGCGATACTAGCTGCAAAAGAAAGTTATATTGGCAACCCTACCTTTGCTGTTATTAGGCCTCCTGGGCATCATGCATCAGCAGATTCTTGTTGGGGTTTTTGTTTTTTTAATAATATTAGTATAAGTCTTTTGAAATTGTATTCAGAAGGGAAAATTAAATCTGCTTTTATATTAGATTTTGACCTTCATACCGGTGATGGTACTATTAATATTTTAACAAATAGAGATGATAATTTTAGAGCAAAAATTCTTAATCCTAGTTCAAGTGGTCATGTTAATTATATCAAAGAAGTTGAATCATATATGCAAAGTTTAAAGGATATTGATATTTTTGTAGCAAGCGCAGGATTTGATCAAGGAATTGAAGATTGGGGGCATCTATTATACCCTGCAGATTATTTTGAATTGGGCAGTCTAATGAAAATTTATTCTGAAAAGTTATGTAAAGGAAGACGATATGCTCTATTAGAAGGAGGTTACAATCATGAGGTATTACCTAAGAATGTAGAATCATTCTGTCAAGGATTCAAATAACTAATAGAATTAAAACCAAGATATAAGGGATAATTTAATAAAGAAAAAGTTTTATATATTCAATGAGATAAACTGGTTTAATAAGATATTTTTAGAGTAAAAAAAATATATTTTTAGTTTCAGAAAATATTAGGAGGGATTAGTTTTAAGTTTAGAAGAAGAGAATGATATGGAAATAAATTATAGGTTTTTTAAAAAAAATTTTATTTGAGAAAATCTTATCTCTTTTTTAAACAATATAAGGGGATTAAAGGTTTCTGTTTCTCTTGTTCTTCGATTGCTTTTCTCTTAGTTTTCTTCTAAAAATTTTACCAACAGCAGTTCGAGGTAATACATTTATGATTTCTACCTGTCGAGGATATTTGTATCCCGCTAGGTTTTCTTTTGACCATTCAATAATTTCACGTTCGGTAATTTTATCCTTATATTCTGGCTTTATTACTATATAAGCCTTTATAGTTTCACCAATATTTGGATCTGGAACACCAACTACTCCTGCTTCTAAGACTGCTGGATGCTTAACGAGGCTTTCTTCAACCTCTCTGGCCATTACTTTATAGCCCTTATATTTCACCATATCTTTAGTACGACCTTCGATATAGAAATACCCATCTTTATCCATTCTTGCTAAGTCCCCTGTTCTTAACCACCCATTAACAATATCTTCTTTAGTAGCTTCAGGATTTTTCCAGTATCCTCTCATTACGTTTGGACCTTTAACTATTAATTCACCAATTTCTCCAAGTTTAAGCTCCTCTAGATTATCAGGATTTACAATAATTACATCAGTATCGATATTAGGAACACCAATGCTGTTTGGTTTAATTTCAGGCATCCATGATGCAGCTGATGTAGCAAATGCGGATGATTCTGTGAGACCATAACCTTGCCCTACTTTAAATCCAACAACCTTTTCCCATTTTTTATTAAATTCTGGAGCCAATGCAGCAGATCCAGATCCTGCAGATTCAAGACTAGAAAAGTCTGTTTCTGTAAATTCAGGAGAATTGATTATCATTTGGTACATTACTGGAACACCTACAAATAGCTTAACATGATAATACTCTATTCCTTTTAATACATCAGAGGGATTGAAAGGAAACATCACTAGCATAGCAGCAAGATATAAAGCAATAATCAATATACCGAATCCCATAGCATGGCATAATGGTAAAATTGATAAATTAACATAATTTCCAACATTTTCTTCATATGTATCACCTGATGCATAAGCTAAAGAAATACAACTATGAAGCAGTCCATCATGTGTCCATATTACCCCTTTGGGAAGTCCAGTGGTACCACCTGTAAACATTAATGCTGCGATATCATTTACAGGATCAATCTCTACATCTGGGGGAGTGGGTCTCACATCCTTTATGAATTCGCTGAAAAGAGTTGTATTTATTTTCTCTTCCTCAGTACCAATTAATATTACATTTTCAAAATTAACTTGTTTTCGTACTCTTTTGACTGTTCTAAAATTATTCTTATGTACAAAAAAAGCTTTTACATTTCCTGCTTCTCTGACAATATGAGTTACATCTGATTCCTTGAGTAATGGATTCACAGGGATAACAGTGGCTCCAGTTTCCATAATCCCTATACAACAAAAGATAAATTCAGCACAATTTTCTGACATTATAGCGACAGAATCTCCTCTCTTAACACCCAAATTAGACAATGCATTTCCAACTTTATCAGAATAATAAATCAATTCTCGATATGTATATTTTTTGTCAGTTGGTTTATAATAAACACATACATTGTTTAGATATTGTCTTGCAATCCATTTGATAAACTCATGGATTGGAATTGGATCAAATTTTATTGATTTTGGCACGTCAGGCTCTCGAAACTTTAACCATGGCCTATTAGGGTTCACATATGGCGATTCATTCTCAAAATCTAAATTAATTTTCCAATCTGAATAGTCTTTGATTGAACTCACCTTTAAAAAGTTAAATTAAAATTAGACTACATAAACTTATAAATATTTTGATGAAAGAAAAAACTAGTTTATTTGAAAGAACTTCTCTTCAAACTCAGGTCTTCCAGAGTTTATTATCTTATTTATCATTTCAAGAATATTTAAGAAATACAAATCCTTAATTAAAGTCATAATATAACATAATATCAATCTTACAATATATTAAAGAAATGCTTATTATGAAGAAGTCTAAAGATGTAAATAAATCAATAGTATCTATAGTAAAATATGAAAAACCTCTAGAATCTGTTCGTAAAGTAGTAGAATTATCAAAATTATTTGAAAGCATTACAAAAGATACCAAAGTATTTATTAAACCTAATATCGTCTATTGGAATCAACACACTAACTTTCCAAAATGGGGTGTAATTACTACTTCCCGAGTTATAGAAGATACTATTATTCTACTTAAAGAGCAAGGGATTAACGATATTATGATTGGTGAAGGATTTAGAATTGGCGAAACAAAAGACAATGATCTCGCATTAGATGCGTTTGAAAAACTTGGATTCAATCTTCTTAAAAAAAAATATAATATAAAATTTATTAACACATTTACACGCCCATTTAAAAAAATTGATATAGGGTGTGATTTTGAGGTTGATTTCAGTTCTGATGCTTTAGCAGCTGATGTTGTAATTGATATTCCAGTTTTAAAAACTCATGCGCAAGCAGTTTCCAGTCTAGGATTCAAGAATCTATTAGGTTTAACCCATAATGAATCTCGAAAAAAAATTCATAGTGCTGATCCTATAAAAGATTTACATTTCAACCTCGCTCATTTACCAAACAAATTAAAAAAAGTATTAACTATTATTGATGGTATCTATACGCTTGAACGAGGACCTGCCATTGATGGAAAAGCCCATAGAAAAGATATTCTTGTAGCATCTACTGATATGTTATCAGCAGATATGGTTGGTACAAAATTATTAGGTATAGAGCCTTCTGAGGTACCCCTTTTAGTACAAGCAGCTAAAGATAGACATAGACCTATGGATTTATCTGATATTACGATTGTTGGTGAAAACTTAGAAGAATTAGCTTCACATCATGAATGGGATTTTATATATAATGATGCAGGAGATCTTCCACTTCCTTTTCAAAGAATTGGAGTGAAAGGCTTAAAATATCAAAAATATGATGCTAGCTTATGTACTCATTGCAGTGGTATAAATGGGGTATTACTTACTTTTATTAAAAACGCTTGGAAGGGAGAGCCTTTTGATAATATAGAAGTCTTAAATGGTAAAATCATGGAACCTACTCCAGGAATGAATAAAACAGTCTTACTTGGAAAGTGTCAATATGATAAAAATAAAGATCATCCAGATATCAATGTGATGATCCCCATTAAAGGTTGTCCTCCATCTATGGAAGATGTAAGAAAAGCATTTAGTCAAATTGGAATTGAAATAAATCCAATGATATTTAAAAATATGGATAAAGGAGCAGGTTTCTTAATGCGAAAATATAAAGGTAAACCTGAGTTTGAAGAGAAATTCTTTCAGATTAATTAATTTTTATTATTTAAACTTACTTATTTTTTAATTATATTTTTAAAAAGGAGATTTATTAGTAAAAAAAATTTAAAATTTTAAAGACTTTAACCTTTAAAATACTGTAAAACCTTCTTCACACACCCGAATGAACTTTTTATCTTGCTTATATCACAAGAATAGGTCATGTTATATAAGACGATATGCTTTAACCCAACCCTTGCATAATCTTCAATTTTAGATATAATCTCATCTGGGGTACCATGTAAAAAAGTTTCCTCGCATAATTTTGATGGAATTTTCCCAAAAGCTTCAAGCATTGTTTCTCGAGTATATTGTGTAGGAATATATTCAAGAAGACCATAAAAATCCTCGCCAAGGGGATGTGAAATTCCAAATTGTTTAAAATATTCATTTGATTGAAGAAGACTATAGTTTTTCACAAATGCAGTTTCTAATAATCTATCACATTCACTATGATCCTCATCAATAATTATATTATGCCAGAGACCAGGAGTAATATCCTCTGGATTTCTCCCTGCTTTTTTAGCAGAATTTCGAATAATATCAAGCTTTTCTTTATAAGTCGAAATATTGAAGTTCGTTGGTAACCATCCATCTGCTAATCTACCGGTCAATTCGCACATCTTGGGTCCATGTGCTGCGACCCATATTGGAGGAAATTTGCCTTCTCTATAAGGTTTTATAGAAATCACAGCATTTTTTAATTTCCAAAATTCCCCGTCAAAACTAACTTTTCCTTCATTTTTCCAAAGAAGTTTAATTATTTTAATTGCTTCCTCTAGTCTACTAACAGGTTTTTCCCATTTTATACCATAAGGAATAACATTTTCCCCTTCTCCTGTTCCAATACCAAGAATAGCTCGTCCTTTTGATGCTTGATCCAATGTTAAAAAGGTTTGAGCAAGAACAGCTGGGTGTCTCCTAAATGGTTCAGTAACACTAGTACCGAGTTTAATATTTTGGGTACTCCAAGCTGCAATTGCCATCACAGAATAAACATCATAAAAATCATGAGGACTATTCTGAATTGTTGACATTTGAATGAGATCAGGAGTCCAGATTGATTCGGGAATCCAACCCATTAGATGATCTGCAAACCACACTGAATCATAGCCAGTAGCTTCGATTCTTTTAACAGTTTCAATGCCTCTATCAAAGGGAGGTATAAATGTTCCCTCTGTTCCGATTTTTATATCAAGATCCATCTTATCACTTTAGTATATTTTATGAACACTATAAAGAAATTCTAAAAATTTTATAAACCTATAGAATTTCTACAATTATTAAAATAAATTAAATAAAAAATAGTTTTAGACTAAAATTTCTGAAATAGAATGACAAATAATAGAGGAGATTGATTTATAATGAGATTTAGTTTTCATATACCCGTTCCAACCCCTCGTCTAGAATTTATGTTTGAAGGAACTAAAAAGGCTGAGGAAAGTGGTTTTTTCGGAGTTTTTTATGCAGATCATACAACAATGTCGCCACAAAAAGGTACAGGAACTTGCTATGATGCGTATTGCTTTTTAACAGCTTTAGCAATGATAACCAAAAAGGTAAAATTATGCACTGGTGTCTCTGATTGCCATCGCTTTCATCCCGCATTAATGGCACATAAAGTAGCTACATTAGATCAAATTTCTAATGGAAGAGCTATGATAGGACTTGGAGCCGGTGAGGCAATGAATATTGACATGTATGGGTTAAGTCGAAAGAGATCTGTTTCAAAATTGCGTGAATATATTATCTTATTGAGAAAGTTTTGGACTGAGAAACGAATCAACCATCAAAGTGATTTCTGGGGAGAAATAAAAAATGCCTTCATTGAAATAAGCCCTATTCAGAAGAGTCCACCCATTTATATCGCTGCTAATGGGCCAAAAACACGTCAAATAACAGGAGAATTAGGAGATGGATGGTATCCGCTTTATCAACCACCATGGGTAATTAAAAAGAATATAAATGAAGTTAAGGATACGGCAAAAAAAGCTGGTCGAGATCCAGATGAGATAGATTATGTATATGATTGTTTTGTAGCCATAGATGACGATAATCCTGAAAATGCTGAAAAAAGATGTGAATTTTTTAAGACTTCATATTTACTAAATTCTTGGATTACTAATGAAGCATACCCTGGTTTAAATTTACCTGAAGGGATGAGCGTGCATGATTTTGGTATGGACAGCAATGTTGCTTTAGATGTTTTCAGTCACTTAAATCGATTACCTGAAACAATTCTCCAAGATTTCAACTGTATAGGTACAACTGATGATGTTATTGAGAGTATAGAAAAATATAAAGTAGCTGGAATAACCCACCTAAGTATCATGAATAGGGGACCTGATCCAAATAAAGTTTATGAGATATTTCGAGATAAAATAATACCCTATTTTGAAGAATTAGAGAAATAATTTTATCCTAATTTTCTTTTTTTTGTTCTATTATGGATATCTCTTAAAAATTAATTTGTTATGAAGAATAGTTAAGAAAAAATAAAAAACAAAAAATCATTACTTAGAATCTTTAAATATCGGGATAATTTCTTCACTTATAATTTTAGTTACATCAAAATAAGTAAAAGGGGCATTTCTACTTGATACTCCATGTTGAAGCTCGAAAATGAAATGCTGCGCACCCGCGTCAACAAATTTCTGGATCTTTTTTATAATATCTTCCTTAGTACCGATCATACCACTTTCTCTAATTAATTTATCAGGAATTTGTTCTGCTAATGGAGCTAATTTTTTATAATTAAACTTTGCAACATCTTCTCTATCATATACCAATAGACTCATTTCATCACTACTAAAGCCGGTAGCCTCTTGGAATATTTGTTCAAATTCATCTTTCCAATATCCTAATTTCTTTAATGTTCTTGGTTGTATACTTAAACCAGCCTTTATACCATTATAAAAAGACTTTAACTTATCCTCATCGTCATTTATGAAAATTCGTGCAAAATATCCAAAAGTGAAATTAATTGGATCTCTTCCTTCTTTTTTCATGATATCAAAAATTTTATTCCGATTATCTTTATATAAATCCGGAAATGCACCTAAAGGCATCCAACCATCAGCAAGTTCAGCTGTAAGCCTTAAAGTTTTAGGTCCATTTCCGGCTACCCACACAGGTATTTTTGTTATTGGCTTGGGGAGCATAACGGCATTCTTAGTTTGGTAATATTTCCCATTAAAAGTTATACCCTTTCCTTTATCCCAAAATTCCTTCATTAGTCTTATAGATTCACTCATTTTAGTAACAGCATGGTTAAATGGTATGTTATATGCCTTTAAATTCATTCCTTCCCCCGCGCCTATCCCTAAAATAAAATTACCGCCAGTCATGTGGTTAAGTGTTGCTGCCATTTGAGCCAAAGACGCCGGATGCAATCTGTAAGGATCAGTTACAGCAGAGCCTAAAATCTTTCCCTTAGCTAATTCAGAAATTGCGCCAAATACAGGCCACAGACAAAAAAAATCGTCTATAGCACTACCCGGAATACCACTTAAGTGATCTGGAAGCCAGATAGAATCCCAATTTTCTTGGCTAGCAGTTACAACCTTCTTTTTAAGAAGATCCCAATTTTGAGAATAATATAGGTTAGTTCCAAATTTAATATCTGTCATTTTAATATTATTATTCTAAATAAGTTACGATATTTTGAAGTAATTAAATTGAAATTTAAATTTTGTTGTATTATATTATGAATTATTAAAAGGAAAATGAAGGTCTAAAAAACTAAGAAAATAGCAATTTTTAAGATTCGGATTTTATTTTCTGCCATTCATTTTTAAGGATTCCCAACATAATGGCATCGTAGTATTCACCGTTCACATATATAGCTTGTCGTCGAGTTCCCTCCTCTTTAAAACCAACTTTTTGATATGATTTTAAAGCACGTTTATTGAAACTAAACGTTTCAAGTTGTATTCTATTAAGATTAAGTGTATTAAACCCATAATCAACAAGCAACTTCATTGCTTCTGTTCCATACCCTTTGCTGTGATATTCTTTTTCTCCTATCACAATTCCACAAGTTCCTATACGGTTTTTCCAATCAACGTCTATTGAACAATTTCCAAGAAGTTTCTCATTTTCATCTTGGTTAAATAATAAAATTGCAAAAATAAAGAAATTTTCACGATTTTTTAGACTATTAAACCATTCTTCTTCCATTTCTCTTGTTAGAGGACGATACATCATGAGATATTGGGTGAGTTCCGGGTCGTTCATCCATTTTATATAATAATCAATATATTCTCTCTTAACAGGTCCAAGTTTTATTTTATTTCCCTTTAACATAAAAGATACAAATCGGCTTTTCTATAAAAAATTAATTAAAATAAAGGACAGTAAAAAAAGCGAAAAAGAATATGTTATTTAAAATTTTATCCCATATCTACGTGCTACAAATTTGACAATCTCAAATGAAACGATACAGATTAGTGAAATCAAAAAGCATATTAACCAATCTAGACCCGTTAGAAACATAAACATAAAATTAATTCCAACAGATGCTAAGCCAACTTGAACTCCAGGGATATACATTAACATAAGGAATACTATAAAAAGAAAGCCAATTATCAAGTACATTCTTTTATTACTATCTTCAATCAAACTTCTAATAAGAGATTTATTAGGGCGTCTAATTTGAAAAACTAAAAACGACTCACAGAAAAATAATGTAACCATCATCATTGTAAGCGTTTTTCCATATTGTAATAGTTCCAGATCTGTTGCATTTGGATAAAAATTACGAAGTATATCAAGCCATAATGATTCAGTTTCTGGAGAATAAAGATAAGCTTCATTTAAGCCACCAAAATTCCAATTTTCAGGGAAAACTGGGTATAGACCTCTAATAGTAGTAAAATAAACAATAATCATACTAATTGCTAATAAAATTCCAAACACAAAAAGAAGTGCAATAATGTTTTTTGAAAGAATTTCTTCTGAATCACGAGGTTTCTCTTCCATAACCTCTTTAGAAGTAGTATCAAAAGTAAGTATTAAACCGGGAAATACATGTAGAGTTATTGATAAGAAGATCCATTGTAAATAAAATGCGTCATCTAAAAAATAAGGTAAATCTAAAATAATAGCTAATATAAATTGAACTATTCCTTCGAATACATTTGTAACTATATAAAAAAATACTATTGCGCGAATTCTAGCAAAAATCCCCCTTCCATGATGAATGCCGGTTACAATTGAGTTAAATGAATCATCTGAGATTACCATATCAGATGCCTCTTTAGCAACATCTGTTCCCATTATTCCCATAGCTACACCCGCATCGGCCATATTTAATGCCAATGCATCGTTAACACCATCACCTGTCATAGCTACTACTTTTTTCTGTTCTTGATATTTCTCAACTATATCTTCCTTATGTTCTGGAGAAACACGAGCAAATACCTTGATTTTTCTAAACTCATCATACGATTTGAAATTTTTAATATCTTTTCCTTCAATTGCTATATCATTCTCATCTGATACGACACCGATCTGAGTTGCAATTGCTCGAGCTGTTGAAGGAGAATCGCCAGTAATCATTACAACATCTACACCTGCTTCATGACATTGTTCTACAGATTCTTTGACTCCTTCTCTTGGAGGATCCAATATTGTTACAAAACCAATAAATACTAAGTCTGACTCACTAACTTCTCTTCCTTCCTCTCCTTTAGGTGGCATGAATTCCATTTTTTTATTACATAAACTCAATATTCTATATCCTTGATTAGCGTAAAGATTTACGATCTCCATAACTTTAGTTTTAATTTCTTCGCTAAAATCAACTTCAACATCATTGTATATTATTTTTGAACATAATGGAATTAAAACTTCACTTGCTCCTTTTGTAAATGAAAAGTAAGAGAGATCTTTTTCATAGACTTTAGTCATTCTTTTCACTGAAGAATCAAAAGGATATTCTTTTACAGATTTATAATCATCTAATAGATAATCTCCCATTCCCTTTTGAAATAACACCATTAAAGCTCCTTCTGTTGGCGATCCAATAACATTCCATTTAGGAATTGCCTTACCAGAAATTTCAATCTCATTTTTTACTAATGCAGAATTATTATTTAAAAATCCCGTAGTGAGTAATAATTTAAGATGAGGATAATCATCAATATGTTTTACATAGACAGGATTTTTTGGATCATCCATTAAAATAATTGCTCCTTCAGGAGAATACCCACTACCCGTAACTCTAAAAACTGAACCATTTGTCCAAACATGTTGAATTGCCATTTGATTTTTGGTTAATGTACCAGTTTTATCTGAACATACTATACTTACTCTCCCTAAACTATCAACGGACGCCAGATTTCTTATTATAACACCATGATGTGCCATAGCTACAACCCCTGTAATCAAAACAATAGTTGTGAGTAAAGGTAAATTAATTGGCATAAGATCGAGCGCAGAATTCAAACTTTCGACAACATCGGCTTCTCCTCTTACAGCCCAAAGAATTAATAATATTATAAACCAGAAACCAAAAATAATTAGTCCTAACCACTTCCCAAAATTGTTCATTTTTTTTCTAATAGGAATTTCACTGGTTCCAGCTTCCTCTAAGCCATGTGAGATCTTTCCGATTTCAGTTTCTCCTCCTGTTTTAACAATAATTGATTTGCCATTTCCCGTTGTTATATAAGTACCATAGAATACCATATTGCTCCGTTGCCCAATAGTAATATCCTTTTTATCCAATTTGTCTCCCTTTTCATCCTTTCTCACAGGCTCACTTTCTCCTGTTAGTGAAGCCTCATTTACTACTAGGTTGTTAGATTCGATTATTCTCGCATCTGCGGGTATTTTATCACCTTGATTTAAAACTAATAAATCGCCCACAACAATTTCCTTAGTCAGAATTTCTTTTTTCTGCCCATCTCTGATCAACGTGGAAGTGGGTGCTGATAATTCTCTTAGTGCTTTCAATTTTTTAGTTGCTCTATACTGTTGAATAATTGCAACTATACAATTTAGAAAGACAATAAATAAAGTTAAAAGAATAAACATTAGATTACCCTCTCCACCAAAAATAGCTGCTAAAAATAGTATTAAAGCCCCTATAAGATATATAACGATTAACCAATTAAATAAAGGTGCTAAATAAATCTTGATGAACCCTTTAGATACTTTTGGAACTTCATTTAAACCAAATTCTTCTAAACGCTTTATGCTTTCTTTTTCAGTTAGACCTTTATCAGGATCGGTCTTTAATTTTTTGTAAATCTGCTCTAGACCAAGATTATAAAAATTTTCTTCTATAGATTTCATAGTGGGTCTTCTCTAATTTTTAATATTGATTAAAGAGATTTAAAATCGAAATTGTCTCAATATAATAAATAACCTATAATAATCATAATTTTTAACTTATTACTTTTTCACTAGATATTTTAAAAAAAATTTTGATGTTTTAATTCTCCTTTATTGATTTTGAATTTCCTCGCTGAAATTATTCGAATCTTTTTTTTTCTTTTTTAGAATTTTTCCCCAATCAACATATACCAACAAGAACATAATAATTATTGTTGCTGCCCACACTAATGAACTTCTTAAAATTTCTAAAGGGGAACTAGGCGGAATAACTCCAGTTTTAGCAGCTTCAAGATTAATTCCGAATAAATTAAATAGAAAATTTCCAAAGGCCGTATCTGCAAACCAAAGTGGGAGGGCACTGCATATAAAGCAAAGAACGAACTTTCCAATAAATGTAAATATTAATGTTTTTATGATACTGTAGCCAGTAATTCCTAAAACAATTAGAAAAGCATCATCAGGAAGCGGTGTTGCTGCAAATATAAAAATTAAAACTGGAGCCCAACCTAACTCCACATATCTTTTCATGCGTTCAATGCTCTCCGAATTTCCAAACATTTTTTGGGATCCCCGTCCAATTAACCAGGCAGATACTTCACCGATACTCGCTCCAAGAGCTCCAAAGAGACCCAGCATAATTGGATTAACAGTACCAATGACAGCAGAAATCACAATAAGAGCAATTACATATGGTACAGGAAAAATTACTGTGAAATTTCCAAAAATACTTATGACAAAAACTCCAAGATAAATCCCAAATACTCCGTAATTCCTATAAAACCACATAATGGTGTCCGCAAGCCATTGCCCAAAATTAATATTAAAAAGGGCTAAGACTACGAATAAAACGAGTATTGACCCTATAAAGATAACTCCACTATATTTTTTTATGAAAACTTTATTATCCTCAGATAAATATTTAATTTCTTCAGACATATTTTTCTCTTCTCTCATATTGAGTTTTAAATTTTATATATAACATTTTCTCAAGTCGGTTAAAAAATTTCTAAAATTCTTAAAGTATGTGAATATGATTAAAATCTTATATTTCTGATTCTAGCTAAATATTTTACAAATTCAATTCCTATTATTCCTGGTATAGCAAGAAGTATACAAATTAACCAATCTGTACCGCTAAGAAACATGAAATTTATCTGGAAATTTAAACCACTAACATCATTAATATAGTAATTTACAACAAAGGAAAAACAAATATGCATTATATGGAGTCCTAATGTAAATAGAGTTACAACTAAGATAGTAAAACTTAATTCCTCTTTTAAGCTCTTAATAATTGATTTATTAGGCCTTCTAATAGACCAAATAAAATTTGTCTCAATAATGTATAAAGTAGTTATGAACATTGTTCTAGCTTTTTGAGCAATTAATTCTTCAGTTGTAGAATCTGGAATAATATAACTAATGTGCGGATTTAAATTCCATTCATTCAAGGGAATCAACCCACCTATTGTTAATTGCAATGCCAATACTAAACCTAATCCCATTAGAAAAGCTTGTATTAATAATAGAATCCAAATATTTTTATTTAATAATTCCTCCTCGTCTCTAGGATATTCATGCATAATATCTTTAGGACGCGTGTCAAGTACTAATGCTAAAGAAGGAAGAGAATGAACAATGCCGAAAATATAAATATGTTGCCATTCTGAACTAAATAGCTCAAATGTAGGTAAAAATTCATATCCAAAAAATATAATTGCCTCCACTATATTCAAACATATAAAAAAATAGATTATTGTTCTAATTTTAGAAAAAATACCTCGTCCTATTCTAACTCCCTTTTCGATTGAAGTAAAATCATCATCTGAAATAACCATATCGGCAGTTTCCTTAGCTACATCAGTTCCTGTTATTCCCATTGCTATACCTGCATTAGCTAATTTTAGAGCAAGAGCATCGTTAATTCCGTCTCCTGTCATAGCCACAACATGGTTCTCACTTTGATAATTTTCGACAATAATTTCTTTATCAGAAGGTTCTACACGAGCAAATACAGATACTTTATTAAAATCATTTGGTTTCAGATCCTTTATTTGATTACCTTCTGCTACAATATCTCCTTCCTTATAAATACCCATTTGAGTAGCAATTGTTTTTGCTGTAGCGGGATGATCACCCGTTATCATAATAACTTTTATATTACCAGCCTTACATTCTTCAACGGATTTTTCGACACCAATTCGGGGTGGATCCATAATTGATACAAATCCTAAAAAAATTAAATTACTTTCAATTTCTTCTCTATTAGGAGTGTTAACGTTATTAAAGTGTTTATAAGCAATGGCTAATGTTCTATATCCTTGGACTGCACGATTCTTGATTTTTTCTGTAATCTCATCTTTCAAATCTTTATTAAAAGGTTTGATATCACCATTTATTTCCATTTGAGAGGATATATCAATAATTCTCTCAGGGGCTCCTTTTGTATACACAAAAATTACCTCTTCCTTTTCTTTAAATAAATATACTGAACTCATACGTTTTAATTCAGAACTAAAAGAAAATTCAGTAATTAAATCATATCTTTTTTTAATATCATAGATAATATAACCAGCTTTTTCTGCTAATACTAGTAATGCTGCCTCTGTAGGAGAACCCAATGATCGTCTTACTGCTATTTCTTTTCTATCTCTAGCCTTTATTTTAACATCTTCATAGATAAGTTTAGCATTATTGTTCAGAACTATAGAATCAATGAATTTTTGGAAAGTAGGATTGTCATTTAAGATAACTACATGATCGTCCTTGGATATTACTCCATCTGCATCGTACCCAGAACCACTGACATTATATTCCTCATTATTTATCCAAATATTTTCCACAGCCATCTCATTTTTCGTTATAGTTCCTGTTTTATCGGAACAAATAACGGATACACGACCAAGAGATTCTATAGCTGACAAATTTTTTATAATTACCCCACTCTGTGCCATCTCAAGAATTCCTGTCAATAAAACTAATGTTGATAATAAAGGTAAATTAAATGGTATAACAGTAGTAGCTCTTAGAATAGAACTAACTAAAGCATCAATTATTTCAGATTTAATAAAATTTTCTTCAAGAATTAAGATGTTAAGCTTATAAGCAATTAAAATAATTAAATTTATTATGACAATCGTTCCTAAAATAAATCCTAAACGATTTAATTTTTTTGTTAGTGGAATATCTTCAATACTACCCATTTCATTTAGAGTAACTGAGATTTTTCCTATCTCTGTGTTTACACCTGTACCTGTGATTAATGATTTAGCCCGTCCAGTATGGATATATGTACCCATAAATACCATATTAGTTTGTTCTTGAAGATGAATATCATTTTTTTCTAAGGTTTTATTTATTTTTTCTACTGGCTCACTTTCACCTGTTAATGGAGCCTCATCAACAGTTAGATTAACAGAATTAATGATCCTACCATCGGCAGGAATCTTATCACCTTGTTCCAATATAACAATATCTCCCGGAACTAATTCTCTATTAGATATTTCTTTTTGTTCTCCATCTCTTAATACTTTAGCTTTTAATGCAGCAATTTGTCTTAAAGACTCTAAAGCCTTTTGTGCTCTATATTGCTGAATAACAACAGTAGCAGAATTAATTATAATAACTACAAAAATTATAACGGTCTCTTCTGGAGATCCTAAAATAGAAATAACTATGCTAGTTATAATAAGAATTACAATTAAAAAATTAAAAATAGGGGCAAGATATATCTTCCAAATCGATTTTTTAATTTTAGGTAACTCATTGTATCCAGAATTTCGATATCTTTCATTTAATTCATAAGAATTCAATCCGTGGTCTTGATCGGTTTTAAAAAACTCTATCAATACATCAATCGGTTGAGAATAGTATGTGTTATCTGTAGTTATGTGGACTGCCATAGATTTCATTATTGAATTGTAAACATAATTAATAATTAATTATATAGATCTAAAGCTTTTTAAGTGTTAATAATTACCTAAAAAAAACTCTAAATATCAAATAAAACTAGAGTGTGAAGATTTCAGGTTCACCTAAAATCTCTTTTAAGGTGTGATATTTCTTTCTAATTGTAGTACTTGAGAATTTACTATATTTTTCGATAAGGTTTTGTGTAAATATCTTTCTATTATCTAAAGTTTGTCCTATATAATAGATTAACCCTGCTGTAAATGCTTTATAATTAAAATTCTGAATTTGATAATAGGAAATTTTATTTAGTATTTTGTCGGCTAAAAGTTGCATTTTGATCTTTAATTTTACAAATTCTTCTTTATTTAAAACAGAATTTTTAACCGCTTCAAATGGAATACTATTTAAATCTTTTTGAAATACAATTTTTATTCGAGCTTTGATTTCTTTTTCCAAATCCATTGTATCTTTCTTATCTTTTAACATCTTCTCTGTTCTTTTTATTTTTAACATCGCATTATACAACATTTTTTTATTAATCTTATGTGCTAGCTCTCTTGAAACCTTGATGAATTCTTCTAGTCGGATATTTGTTGTATCTTTAATCTCCATCCAAACAATAGCTAAAAAGATAATAACCATGTTTTGATATGTGTGTCTATGATATTTGTTAAATCGAAGATACCGATCTTTTATTGTTTGATATTTTACGGTATCAATATTTAATCCTATTCCATGACTTTTTAGTAATTCGATTGTTTTCTTTTGCTCTGAGAAGTCTGATTGATAATCCCGGAACCACTTCTCAAGTGTCTTAATTCTTTCATATTTTTCTCTTATTTTAGGATCTTGCAGAGCTTTTGAATCGCTCATTTTTATTCTTCTTTCATAATCCCTCTGGGAATCTGTATAGAATTCACTTCGAGGTATTGCTTTATAAAAAGCTTTTTCTTCCAAAATTAAACCACAATCATGGCAAACTATATGTCCTCCCTCTTGTTTTACATTCTTATGAGGACAAAGTGAGATTTCTGGCTTAGTTTTCTCGTTTTTTTTCACTAATAAATCAATCGTTATCTATTATTTATTATAAATTAGATTTTCATTAAAAACAATAATATTAAAAATTTTTAAAAAATTTCAAAAACAATAATAAGTAAAAAAATAATGAAATAAAAAATTTTTCTTACCTTTTTAAGAAAAGAAGTGAACAAACATATGGATTATGAAAAAGTTAATAAATTTCTTAAAATATTTGGCTTATTAAGTATCATTCTGTCGATTTTAGAATTTATTTTTATTATAATACTAAATTTTACAGAATTTAATATTGATAATAATTCAATACTTTTAGCAGAATTTATTTATTCATCTAATATAATACCACTTTCAGGAACATTATTATGGTTATTAGTAAATGTTTCTGTTATTACCTATCTAATTTTTGAATTAATAATCTTCAAAATCGGTCAAGAAAAAAAATTAGAGACTATCCCTTTAGCAAAATTAATGATTGTTATAGGAATGATAATATTATTAGGTGGTTTTGTTAAAATGAATTATTTGGTTTTGTTAGGTAAAATAAGAATTACTACATTAACAGAACCAATCAGATTTCAAACTGCTTTGTATGATTTTGATATTACATCATTTATGCCGGCAGTGTTTTGGATTTATTTTATTTCATTAAATTGTTATATTTTAATCTCAGGATTAGTTATTACTGCGCTTGGGGTTAAATGGATACTGCTATTAGAAGAAGAAAAAACATCAAAAGAATAAAGAAATAATAAATTTAAAATTATTTTTTTATGATAATTTGCTTTTTATTTGTTTAGCTCGAGATCTTAAGGTAACTTCAGTAATTTTAGCCACATCTGCTACATTAGATTGTGTTTTTCGAATACAACCTTTCTTAGCCGCAATATAAATACACGCTGCTGCCAAACCCTTTGGATCTTTCCCTGTCCTTTTTAACCCATTCTTCGAAGCATTTTTTAACATATTGATTGCATTCTTTTGTATTGCAATTGGTAATTCTAACTCATTTCCAAAACGAAAAACTAAACTCTCTGCGGTGATTGGTTGATATCTTAATTTTAATTCGGGTAAAACTTCTCTAATTATCATAGCCAAGCTTCTATGAACTGTTCTCCTTGGTGTTAAAGACGCTTCGCATACTTCATCTAATAATCGTGGAAAATCATGAACACGTATAGCAGCATATAATGAACCTGAAATAAAACCATTAATTGACCTTCCCATTGTTAATTTCTTTTTCGCCACAATACTATATATTTTCCATGCTGTTTCTGCAATATATTCAGGGATGTTTAATTTAGAAGTAAGCATTTTTAACTTGGGTTTTGCTTCCCAGAAATTTCTTTCTATGCTTGAAATTAAGGAATTTTGAATTTTAGAAAGACGAGAAAAAAGTGCTTGCTCCTTTGCTCCAATTGATTTGCCTTTACTGTCCGTCTTCGTGTTTGGCAGCATTGTTCTAGGCCCAAAATCTCTCCACCGGGGTTCAGTTCTTCTACGGTTCTGGATTTCCTCTATGGTATAGGCTCTTCTTTCATTTCCGACAAATGTCCTTTCAAAAATTACCCCACAATTGAGACAAACCTTATTTCCATCTCGAGATTCTACGAATGGATTATCACAGCAGCTAGCGCGAGATGTTGTATTTTCATCTATTTTGTTATTTTTCAAAAGAGAACGATACTGTTCATTCATAGTCGATCACATAATACTAAATTGAGAAGAAATAAAGAAATAATATCATAAACACATATTATTCGTTATTTAATAATAGGTTGATATAAAAAATATGATCATAGTTGTATATATAAATGTTTTTGTCGAATTTGAAAATGTTTAATTAATAATTAAAAGCAGACAAATTATTTTTAAAAAATATTTTATAAAAGCTAAAGAAGTTATTAAATAATTAGAAATGAATAAAAAAAATGAAAAAAGTTTTTGATTAATATTATAAAATACAAACTACGCTAATAAGAACTTTAGAATAAATAATTATTAAATAGAAATAAAAAAATAGAGATATTTGTTTTCACAAAAAATCCTTGAACTCTTTTATATAAAGCATTAACAGATAATCCTAAATAATCTGAAATCTCTCTATATGTTAATCTTGAATTATTCATTAAAAGTAGAATAATTTTAAGATCAATTTCATCCATAAATAAAAGAAATAAAAGAGAAGATAAAATATTTTCATCTATTAATGATAAATTATGAAAATCGCAAGAATAAATGTCGAGAATGAAGAGATTCAATTTGAAGAAATAACTCCTGATTCAAAATACTTCTTACTTGGGGGTAGAGGTCTAAGTTCTCATATTATTCATAACGAGGTTCCTCCCATGTGTGATCCTCTAGGTATAGAAAATATTTTAATTATTGGTAACGGTTTATTAACTGGGAGTCCGTTTCCTTGTTCAGCTCGTACCTCAATTGGCGCTAAAAGTCCATTAACTAATGGAATAAAAGAAGCAAATGTTGGTGGTCGTCCTGCAATGATCCTTGCATCTTTGGGTATAAGAGCATTAATATTAACAAGAAAATCATCTAAATTAAAGATAATTTTAGTTGATCAAGAAGGTATTAAATTTGAATCTGCAGATATCTATCGAGGGTTAGGGAATTATGAACTCCATTCTAAATTAAGAGCAAGATTTGGGGATAAAATAGGAATTTATTCTATAGGCCCTGCAGGGGAGTATATGATGAAAGCAGCGAGTATTGCTACTAACGATTTAGAAGGATATCCAAGTCGTCATGCTGCTCGAGGTGGTTTAGGTGCGGTAATGGGTTCAAAAAGGATTAAGGCAATTATAGTATTTCCTACTAGGAGCTCAAAAGTTAAAATTTATGATATTAAAAAATTTAGAGAAATATCAAAACCATTTGCTAAAAGTTTAGCAAAATCAAGAGAAACTTTTTCTATTTATGGGACTTCCTTAATGGTGAGAGCAATGAGCACATATGGAGGTTTGCCTACAAAGAATTTTAGAATGGGTTCATATGATAAAGCAATGGAGATCTCAGGAGAGAAACTTCATGAAATGGTTACAGAACGAGGTGGTAAAAAAAGATTACCATGTTCTCCTACATGTGTTATAAAATGCTCAAATTTAGTTGTTGATGAAAATGGTAAACATATTACTTCTAGTCTTGAATATGAAACTATATTTGCTAATGGGTCTCTCTTATTGATTGATGATCTTGATAAAATTGCAAGAATAGACCACTTTTGTGATGATAACGGCATTGACACAATTGAATTTGGCGTCACTATGAGTGTTGCAATGGATGCGGGTAAAATTGCGTGGGGAGATGCTGAGAAAGTGTTTGAAATATTAGAAGAAATTAAGAACGGTTCCCAAATCGGCAAACTTTATGGAAATGGCGTTTATCACCTTGGAAGAGAAATTAACTTTGAACGAATCCCACATGTTAAAGGTCAAGGAATCTCTGGTTATGATCCAAGAGTATTTAAAGCCATGAGTGTAACATATGCTACTTCCCCCATGGGAGCAGATCATACTTCAGGTGCTGCTATTGCAGGAAGAGTAGCAAGTCAAACAAAAGATTATGGTGAACTCACTGAAAATAAAGGAAAACTTGAACTATCTTATGAGTTGCAAATTTATACAGCAGTTTTAGACTCTATGGGATGTTGTTATTTTATAGGACCAAGTTGGGAAAACATGGAATTAGTAGCAAGTGCTTTAAATGCCATGTATGGAATCGAATTGAGTAGAAAAGATGTAATTAGTATTGGAAAAAATATCATAAAAAATGAATTAGAATTTAACGAAAAAGCAGGAATTAGTCAAACTATGAATAATTTACCTGAATTTTTTAGAACAGAGCCTTCAGAACCCACTGGCTTGAAATTTACATTTACCAAAGAAGATTTGCAAAATTTTTGGAAAAAAATGGATTAATATTTAATTAATAATTAAAAAATTCTAAACCAACTTACAGTGAATTACAATTGGAAAAAGCCGCGTAAAGTGTGGGATAAATTTAGTTATAAATAATTCAATAAACCCTTTCTTTTCATTCTTATTTCTGTAATTAAAATAATTAACACTCCACAAGTTATCAAAATAAGTGGTAAAAAGCTTAAAATTAACCCAGATTGGGAATAATATTTTCTCACTCTTAAAAAAGTGGTTATAGTGCTATATAGGATATATCCCACTATAGAAATCAATTTCTTCTTTTTATATAAAGCCAAAGAGTAATGCCAACTTATAATAATTAGGATATTAGAGCTTGAAATGAATAAAAATACTAAGTCCCGTGATTTTAAAAAACTATCGATAAATCCAATTGTCATGAGTATAATTAAACATATAACTATACTTATTGAACTTATTGTATAATTCTCCCGAATAAACCTTAACTCAAATTTCAAGCATAATATAAACGAAAATAAGAACAAGATTATTAAGATAAGTGCAATAGAGGATAATAATGCTTTTCTTAGATATATATCAAGAGTTATTGAAATTATTAATCCTAATAGAAATATACTTGCTCCAATGAAACGAAAAAACATTTCTCGTTTAGCAAGAATTCCCATATATTTTTTAACCATTGAAATTTAAAAAAATTATATTATTTATATTATGAAAATTTGAAAAAGATTTTGTTTTAGAATATGATTTTAAAAAACAATTATTTAAAAGTGATTTGAAATGAGAATTGGAGCCCACATGAGCGTATCTGGAAGTAAATATTTGGCTTTTGAGAGAGGGAAAGAATTAGGATGCGAAGCAATTCAAGTATTTGTTCGAAATGTACGAGGTTGGTCCTCTGGACCTTTAAAACAAGAAGAAATCGATGATTTTCAAGACAAAAAGAAAGAGTTAAAAGATGAAATTTGGCCAGTAATATCTCATAATAGTTATTTAATAAACCTCGCAAGTATAGATAAAGAGAAATTAGAAAAATCATATAATGCAATGCTTGATGAGTTGATAAAAGTAGACCAATTAGGTATAGAATACGAAAATATGCACCCTGGAGTCATTCCAATAAGCAATAAAAAAGAAATAAATAAGGAAGAAGCTCTTATTCAAATCGCTGAACAACTAAATAAGCTGATGGAAGTAACGAAACAATCAAAAGTTATAATATTACTTGAAACTACTGCAGGACAAGGTAAAGGTTTAGGTAATAAATTTCACCATTTTAAAACTATAATAGACAAAATACAAAAAAAAAATCGGATCGGAATTTGTTTTGATACAGCCCATTCTTTTGCGGCAGGATATGATTTTACTACTAGAAAAAAATATAATGAAATGTGGGATGAATTTGATGGTGAAATTGGTTTAAAATATTTATATGCATTTCATTTAAATGATACTGATAAAGAGTGTGGATCAAGAGTTGATAGACATACACACATCGGTCAAGGCAAAATTGGAAAAGAACCCTTTGGGTTTTTTATTAATGATGAAAGATTTAAAGATATGCCAGGCATTTTGGAAACACCCAAGGGCAAGGATATGAAGGAAGACATTATGAATTTAACCACTCTTAAATCTTTAAGGAAAAAATGAACTATTCGATTTCAAACCAAACTGGACTTTTATCATCAACTAAACCATTATAGTTGACTAACATTTCTTCCCCTTTAGAAATATCTCGTAATGTTTCAAATTCAATACAATTATTATCGTAATCATAAATATATCTAACATTTGGATTATAAGAATGATTTATAAATTGACTAACACTTAAGGAAATAGCATTTTTATATTCTGGATTGTGCTTAGGATCTTCCCATATATAACAATAATTATATAAAATAGTTTTAAATATTCTTTTATAATCCTTGTTTGGTAAAGGAATAACGTGTGCAACATCAATGATCGTATCCTTTCTGATATCCTTATTAGCAAATACTCCTTTCCCTTTTTTTGCTGATATGAATTTAACTTCTAATATGTCATTCATAAGATTTACTAAATTGATTATATGTAATTAATAACCGAATTTTCAAATTAGAGGATAACCTGTAATTTTATGTTGTTTTAATTAACATTATCTTCTCAATAGGTATGTAAATTAGTTGATCATGGGCCTCATCTTTAATTAATACAAGATGTTCTGTTACTTCTTCAATTCTTCCACATTGAATACAGTGAGGATCTGGTAAATCTTTTATGAAAAATCTAATTTTTTCTCCTTTTAGTTTTTCTAAAGTTGATCTTGGAATCATAACATTAAATTTACACTTTCTTACTTAAAATAATTATATTTTTTTAAGTATAAAATTTTAACTGCTAGTTTATAATTATTTATTCAATGGAGGCATGCCTTTTATCAATATCTGCTTCTGTGACATCTAAGATATTCATTAAAGTCCCTCCTATTGAGTCTAAAACTGCTAAAGCTGAGATATCAAATAAACTTGTATAAGGTGCTAATGATTTTTGTGTTTTTGCTATATCTTTACTTTTACCAGAAATTTTTATTATGCAATTAGATAATTTTCCGATTGTACTTTCAGAATTGGCGCTTAGTAAAACAATCATCCCTCCTATATCTTTTGCTTTTTGTGCAATTGCGGCTGAGGAAGTTGTTTCTCCACTACCACTAATAATAAAGAGAAGATCTTTATTTGTATATTGATAAGTCACAGTATCGGATATAAAACATGATCTTATTCCTAAATGCATTAGTCTTTGTGCAAAACATCTTCCAATGAATCCTGAACGTCCAGCACCATAAATGAAAATCATATTATTTTGGTTATGCTTTTGTAATATTAATTCAATTGTATTCAATATATCATTGATATTGATTTTTTCTGCATTATTTTCTATCTGATTTGCAATTTCAAGCATAGTATTGTGAAATCTTTTACTGTCATTGTTTTCTTTCATAGTTATTGTCTCAATACTTTCTTCTTATTCGTTATATTTTTCAGGATTTACACATCTTCTCCATTCTAAGACCGTTTCTTTAGGGCCTAACCCTATCAGTAGATCTCCTTCTTCAAAATTGAAATCAGGTTTAAAACTATAAACCCATTTATCTTCTCGTTTTAGAGCAATGATATGGAAACCACGTTTATAACGGCTATCTTGTAGTTCATCATAAGTTTTATCTTTGAAATAAGAATCCTCTGATAGAGTTTCTCTCACTACAATTTCCGAAGTCTCTCGAATAGCTTGTTGCAGAATTCTATGGGGTTCAAACCCTTTTAAGATGCTCTCTGCTATATTAGCAGCAGCATCTGATATCAATTCACAGGAAAAAATAATTCGCATAACTCCTGTAAGATCTCGAGGTGATTCTATTAATTGAACTAAATCTAATAGATCTTTTTCAAACGCAATATTTAGTCCATCCATCAATTCTTCCATTTCAAGAATATCTTCAGCAAGTTCTTCATTATTAAAGAATAAGGCAGCCAAAGATAATTCGATCATAGTTTCTGAAATATTAGTAATTAATACATATTTTCCTTGGAGTTCTTCAAATTTTTCACAAATATCTGGATTTTCAAGATCGAAAAAAGGTTTTTCCTTTTGTTTTTCTATATCAAAAGAAAAGGGTTCTTGATCAATACATAGATTTTTCAGTTCCATTATTGGTGTGATTTCTCCTTTAACGATTAGAATATCTCCTAATTGCACTCTTTCGTCTTTTTCAAAAAACCATTTGTTTCCCCTTCTGATTGCGATGAGATCAACTCCGTGTTTAGATCTAAAATGGACATCTTTCCTTATCTGACCTATAAACTCACAACCTTTATTTACAACAATTTTCACTATAGGTTTAGGCACATAACTAATATCACTGAATAATTGGACAAAGTATGAAATATCATTATTGATATAAACTACTCGTGCGATATCAGATAAAGCGTCAGAAATTTTATCAATAGCATAACCCATAACGACTATAGGTTCTAATTTTTTAGCACCTTGTAAACCCCTTGGATGAGCTTGAATTATTTGAAAATTTAGTAAAAACGTAAGCTCATGAATTCTTTGTTCAATATTATAGACCTCATCAGCAGGCTCCTTGCTTCCGAATTTTAATGCACTATAAGTCAAATCAATCATTAAATCAATATTTTGTTTCATTTCCCGAATAATCTCTTTTAAAGAAAGTGGCTTATATTTAAATTTTTTACTGGGCTTAGTCATGTTGTTTTAATCACTCACTTTTCATAATACTTTGATTTTATATAAATATTATTATAAATAAAATTAAGAAAAAAGGCGTTAGAAAGTCTGCTAGGGAGGTAACAAATGGAATTAAAAAATTATTCGGATCCATCCCCCGCTTAAACAAAAATATAGCACTTGTAAAGAGTAAGATAAACATTATAAAAAAAATCAATAAAACAGTAATACTTATAATTAAAATCATTAAAAATGGATTAACAATTTCTATACCAGAAATCACCCCAATCATATAACCTAAAGAGATTAAAGAAACTAAACTTAACAAAAGAGTAATGAGTAATCCATAAAAATCTTCTTTCAATCTTTCAGAATTTTGAATTGTGGGAGATAAGGTTCCAATATAAAGATGTGTGGTTAATCGAGAGACGAGAACAGTTGAGATATCTCCTATAAGTGAATTTAAAGCAGGGAGAATTAATAAAATAATTGGAATTGTATAAAGTAATTCTTCATTTAAAGATAATAAGGAACCAGAGATTAATCCCATTAAGGAGGAAATTACCACAATTATTATCGATTCCTTGAAAATTTTTACAAAGTATTTCATTATGGAACCCCCAATAAGATAATTGTTAAAAGAAAACAAAAAACGGTAAAAAAATCATCAATTGCCGTCATAATAGGATTAACTATGTTGTTTGGGTTTAGACCTTTTCTGAAAGCTAGATAGTTTAATCCTGTCGAACAAGGAATTGATATAGATAAAGTTAGAACAATTGATATTATAGGTATCGCAATAAGATATCCAATATGAAGTATAAATATCTTAAAAAAGGCTATATTTAAAAGAATCGTAAATATACCAATAAAAAAAGCAGTTATAATCGAAAGTGAATATGTTGCTAACACATTTTCAATCCATGATCTCTTTGTAAAATCTCCAATAATAAAATCACGTGAAGTTCTGGCAATGAAAGGACCGCTTAAATTCCCTCTTAAGGATAAAAGGGCTGGTATCATTAATAATAAAATAAGAAAACTTTCAAAAGGTAAAATCAAAAAAGAAAGAATAATCCCAGCAAAAATATCCCCTATAATTGATATGATCTCTGATGGGAAGGTCTCTTTAACAATTTTTCCTTTAGAATCTTGAGACTCCATCTACCATCCTCATCAGAATCCATTGAATTAATATTATCTTTTTGAAGCATTTTTTTAAGATATTTTATTATTTATTTAACTTCTTAATTAAATTATTTCTCTTCATATTTAAATTTTAGGTGCAACTAATTTTTTTTTTTTATTGTTAAATTATCAATATATTTTGTGTGTTGTATAGAAAAAATTAAATATTTAGCTATTATTTAATTATAATTTATAGCTTTTTAGATAACTATTTAAGTTTTTTAACTATTTAAGCTTTTATATTTACCACAGTCAATTTTAGATGGGAATAATCAAATGCATACCTTTATCTAAATATTAAAGTTATTTACCGAATAATCTTATTATTATAGAAAAGACTATTTTAATAAAATTAAAGAGAATAGATCAGTTGAATCTTTGGAGAACAATCGCAAAGTGTGAAATTCGGTTAAAATCTAGTCGTTTAAGAACAAATCGTAGACTATATTTCATTTTGATCTATTCATTAGCTTTATTCTGGGCACTTTACTTAGGACCCGTTATTATTGATGCAATTATTCCAGAAATAATAAAAGATTTTTCAAATCAATTAGAAAATTTCATTATTCAATTAGTTGAATATACATTTACAACTTTTTTTTTTATGTCTGTAATATATCCTCTCTTTGTTCTCTTTAGAAAAGCAGAAATTGATAAAAAAGAATTATTATTAGCTACACCTGCCAGACCAGGAGACATATTCTTAGGTGAATTTATGGGACAATTACCATTTTATTTAGTATTTATTTTGATAATTGGTCCATTTGGTATAGCTTTAATATTACAAATAAATCCTCAAATGAATATTTTCCATTATCTGATTTTTTATTTTTGTTTTTTTACCTTATCTATTTTCGGCTCATTGATAGGGGCAATTGTATCTAATTGGGTTGAGCATAAATTTACTTCCAGCAAAAAATTAAAAAATTTAGGCAATATATCTCTATTTTTAATCGCAGTTTTAGTAATTATTATATTTTATATATTTCATTTTGTGTTTGACTTTATTAGAAATCATCCAGAATTTAAAAATTGGTTCTTTTTTTATCCTTCTTTTTGGTATTCAAATATAATTCTATATTCTATTAATCCAACATACATAAATTCATATATTTTAAATATTTGGGCAAATCTAAGTTTAGCTATTTTAATTCCAATCTTAGTTTTCTATCTTTCTTATAAAAAAGCATACATTTTTTATGATTTAAGATTGGGAACACAGAAAGATTCAAAATTCATTGAAAAGATAAAATTTTCGCATAAATTAATTAAAAAGATTACTCTTACAAAATACAAAAAATTAGTTGTTGTCCAGTTTAAATCCTTCTTAAGAAAAAGAGAAAATCTAACAAAATTAATATACATTATTGGAACGATCAGTATTCTTGGTATATTTATTATGGTTTCTTTTGAAAATCAAGCTTTCTCATTCACATTAGAACCATTAAATATTCCCATAATTTTTCAAATTACCTTTAATAAAAACATTATAGCAATTATTATAGCTTGGATGGGAGGATTAATCTTTGGCTTGTTAGTAGGAATGTATGATTTTATTGGATCAAAAGAATTATTATTTGCTTATAAAAAGACTCCCAAAGGAACCAAATCGTTATTTTACTCTTTTTTGTATTCTATGTTGTATATCTTAATTTCTTTTGATATAGTATTGACATTATTTTTTTCTCTTGTTTTTCAATTAGATATCTTTATTTCTTTATTATTTTTCTTTACTTATATCGTAAATAGCACCAATATCCTTCTTCAAGCTATAGGATTTCAGTGTATTAGACCCTTATTTGAAGAACGTCGAAAAAATCTAATTACAAATAATTATTTAATTCTTTTATTACATATTTGTTCTTTTTTGCTCACTCTTTTTATATTTATCCCAACTGTGCCAGATATAATAAATCCATATTTAGGACTAATTTATATTATTTTGATTAGCTTAGGAATATCATCAGCTATAGCTAGTGTTATGTTTATTTTCGGAATTCGCAATCTAAATTCAATTGAATGAAAATCAACTAGTATCTTCTTTTTTCTTCTTTAAAGACGATTTTAAATAGTTAAAGAAAGCATTTAGCATTAATGGAATAAACAATATTAGTATACCTAGAGGATTAAATACAATATATTTAGCAATTTTTTCAAGAATTTCAATGGGGTCGAATGAAGCCAATTGCAGAATAAAAAATAAATAAATAGCTGCTCCAAAAACTATAAAAAAGGTATTTGATTTCAAAGATGATAAAAATAGTACAATCATAAGTAAAAAAAGGATTGATTCTGCGAAATTCATCTAAATTCTAAACTCTAAATTCTAATCAATTTTAAGAAAGCAAAAATAAAAAAAAATTTTTAGATTTTTAATTTACCTAATGTTTTTTTTCCTTATATAATAAATTAAACCGACAATAGCTATTGGAATAACTATAATAAATGTTGTCATTTCATATCCCGGAATTTCTGTTACTTCTTCAAATAAATTAATAGAAACTGCAGTTTTTCCATCTGCCTTTAAAGTTGCTTGTTTAAGAAGACCGTAATCATTCCATTCTGCTGAGAACTCAAACGCATCTACATTTCCTTGGATTTCAATTGCCGTATCAGTTGTAATATTTTCCCAATCATAATTTGTTGCTACGATGAAACCTCCTGTAAATACTACTTGATCCAATAATGCTAATTGCCCATCTGAATAAGTCGATGGATCCACTATGTATGGAATATATGAAAAATTAAGAAGAAATTCAAAAGGGGATGTGTATGTATAATTTTCTTCATAATTTAAAGGTTCAGATGTAGAAACTGGTCCTGTAAGATTAGAAATCAATTCTTCAAGAGTTATCCAGTTTTCCATATCAATACTGATATAAGCTGTCATCTCAATAGGGGATGCTTTTGGCCCACCCACATAGGCTTCTATTTCTGATCCGATCTGATCAATAGCGAGTCTTAAACCAATTTTATCGGGAAAATAATCTGCAAACTCAGAGGTTTGCTTGAGAGTTTCCCATTGTGGTAAAACTATATCTGTCCATTGGGTTTTACCCTCCTCAATCAATGCAATAGCTAAATCTGATATTGTCATATTCTCCCAACCATAAGGTAATAATTCTGGAGGCACGCTATTTGTAGCATTTTCCATTAATCCATCTATCCCCCATGTTATAATGGTTGATATATTTGCTTCATCGAACCCTGGAGGTAAAGTGTAATTAATTGCTTCAATTTGATAATCAATTAATGTAGAAATATTCTTAGATTCCCAACCTGTTGGCATAGTACTATTGAAAAAATACCAAATAGATTCACGTAAGGATGTAAGATTTAAATCTGTCACGTTGCTAGGTAAAACTATGGGTAGAAGGTCGTCAATTGAATAATCTACTACTTCAGATGGTAAATCCATTAGTATCATTTCTATCATCTGAGATATCATCTTATAGGTTATGAAACTCTTTTTTAATTCGGGAATTGCTTCTTGTATTACATGATCAAATATTTCTTTTAATGTGAAATCTTCCCATCCTGTAGGCAGTAGTCCGAATAAAAGTGAACTGTTAAATTCATTTACAGCAAGCTTGATTAATTCTGGAACTGGGCACTCTTCCCATCCTGAAGGTAACGTATTATTAAGACCATCAATTATATAATCTATAAACGCATCATATTCTAGTGATTTCCAATTAGAAGGGATCATTCCCGAAAGAAATGTTGAGTTAAATTCAATTATGAAATGTTCAACAGATTTGTGGAATAATGTTGATATGTTTAAAGCTTCCCAGTTTGAAGGCAATAAACTTGAAAGCATTTCATGAGCAAAAGTTTCCATAGCTTCTGGAATAGTTAGGGATTCGTAGCCGGATAAGTTCAATTCTGATACTTTAGTTTGTAAGTCAGTTAATAACCCCTCAATATTATGCATGTATGCGTTCAAACCGTCTATATTTAAATTGATTCTCCATTCGTATTCTTTATCTTCTTCTATTCCAATATAACTAGTTGGTTGTGCTACAGTTAAAGTTCCAAAAGGAATTAAAAATAATGTAACTAATATTAAAGCAGCAAATAAACTAGCTTTTTTCATGTTTTCCTCAATTTTATTTTTTTATCCTTGTTATTAGAAATACAATTTTATATTAATTATTCTAATTCAACTATTTAAATTTATTTTATATTTCTACGCTCAGTTTTTTACACAAAAACTGTTATAATTTCAAGTGTTTGATTTTTAGAACTATAATTTTTATATTATTGTTTAACATAACTATTAATAATAATGAAATTCATTAGATATGACTCTAGATTTGAAGCAGGAGAAATTTTAGCGGATTTTGTGCTAAAAGAAAGAAATTCTTTTAAAGATCGTATTCTTGAAAATAATATTCAATTTTTTTGTTTTGCGATTCCTAATGGTGGTGTGCCTGTTGCAGAGGGTTTTTGCTCTAAACTTAACATTAAATATGATATTTTAATAGTTCGAAAAATTAAGATTCCGTATAATACAGAAGCAGGATTTGGAGCTGTAACTACAGATGGTACAATTTTAATTAATAAACCGTTATTAAATCAGCTTAGCTTATCGGGAAAAGCAATAAAAGATTCTATTGTTTTAACTAAGGAAGAAATAAGTGATAGGTTAAAGTTCTATGATAAAACTTCGATTTCAGAGGATTTTTACGAAAAAAATATTGAAAATAAATATATATTCCTTCTTGATGATGGTTTAGCTTCGGGTTTTACAATGTTAGCAGCGCTTAATATGATAAAAAAATATAATCCCTCGAAAGTTTTTGTTGCAGTTCCGACAGCTCCTCTGAGAACTGTGAGGGTGGTTGAGAAGGGAGTTGATGATTTATTTTGTCCTAATATTAGGGATGTTCTATGGTTTGCTGTCGCAGATGCCTATAAAAATTGGTATGATGTGCCTGAGACTGAAGTATTGGAAATGATTAATAATTCAAATTATTATATCTCCAGTATAAATGAGACTTAATTAGTAGTACGTTTATAAAATTAGTAATCTATAAAATAAAAGTAAAAAAAAATAAATTTTAAGCGCTAATCAAACGGAACAATATAGACGCATGAGGAATGAAAAACTCGTCCTTACGCTTAATTACAACAGTATGAAAGTATTCAGCAAGACCGAGGAATCCTCGGATTACAGATTCATCCTCTTCAAATTTGAAAATGACGGATGCGATCGCCGATCCCGTACTGAAAGTAACCTTATCATAAACGCGCTCGTCAATGTCCACTCCAAATGTAAAATGAGGAGATCTCAATGGAACAGTGGTATTTTGAGCTCGTTTACTATTTCATATACCCTTTTTTCACAAACCTAACGGAGTGTTAAGTCTATTATGAAGAGCTCTCTTTTAGGAATATTTAATCACCAATGCAAAAATTTTAGTTATGTCTTATTTTTTTTTTGAATTTATAATGTAATTAATTTAAAAATTACTAATGAAATATGTTATATAATATTATTAGTTTAGGTTTTTTAATAATTAACGTTTTTTCAGAAATACTGGTTAGTTCAAATTAAAAGTTCATTCAAGAATGGAATAAAAATATAAATACATATTAATTTATTATATAATTAAAATATTAGATTATTACTAGTAATAATAACTTTTTATCAAACTTTCAATAATATTAGAGGAATTGAGTAAGACGTGGTTTCAAAAGAGCAAAAAAAAATCGAACGCGTTATTAATTTTATGAAAAAAGGTCTAACTTCTTTAGCTGATGATCTTGAGGAGTCTGTAAAAGGAATTAATGATTTTATCAAGTCTTTAGCTAAAGCCCAGAAGGATTTAAAAGATATTACTGTAGAAGAAGTTCAAACAGTAAGTACTTCCTCTAAAAAAATAGTAGCAGCAGCAACCCCTGATACTGCTAAAACAGCCGCAGCTAGCACATTATTTTCCTTATTAAGCGGAGGAGTTCCATCTGAGGCTTCAGCAGCAGCTCCACCTCCCCCCAGTCTGACAGCTACCCCTGCTCCTCCAAGTGGTGGTAGTCCTCCTAAAGCGCCACCTGGTGGTGGTCCTCCAAAGGCACCCCCTAGTGGAGGTCCTCCTAAAGCACCTCCTGGTGGCGGTCCCCCTAAGCGTGGTAATTTGCCACCCGCCCCTAAACTACCTCCTTCAGGTGGAGGTCCCCCTAAAGTTCCAGCTGGTGGTGGTCCACCAAAAGCACCAACATTTGCAAAAAGACCTGTCGCTCCAACTGCACCACCTGCCACAGCTCCTAGTGGCGGACCGCCAAGACCTCCTGGCACAGCAGCTCCTACAGCACCTGCAGCTGCTCCTCAAGTAGGCGGTGGTTTAGGATCTCTTAGAGATGAAATGCTCGATGAGTTAAATAGATTGAAGAAGATCATGAGAGGAGAATAGCTAAATCCTTAATTGGGTAGAATTATACATTCTATTGAGAGAATCAAATTGTAGAATAGAAACTTAAGATACTTTTTCTCTTCCTTTTTATTACTTATTATTGTAGCTTTAAAATTTAAGAAGTAGATCCTAAATTCTCAATATGAACTTCAAATAGAAATTCAACAAAGTTTTTTATATTTAAGATAAAATTAATATTAAATGCCAGAAAATTCATTTTTGATATGTGAAGATAAGCTTCCTGTAATTATACCAAAAAAAGTAATTGTCTTTGCAGGACATCCTGATGATGAATTAATTTCTTGTGGTGGAACAATTTTAAAATATCAAGATCTTGGTTCTGAAATTGTTATTGTTATAGCTACTAGGGGATTAGGTGGTTATGCTAAACAACGGGATAAAGAAACAATATCATCTCAGAGAGAAAAAGAACTAGATTTTATAAAGGAAATTTTAAAATGTGAAATTATAGAATTAAATTATTCAAATTTAGAGAGAGAAAGAGAAAAAATTGCAGAAATTACGAATTTGATAAGAGATTACAAACCTCAAGTAATTTTATTACCTCATTATACAGATTTTCATAGAGTGCATCGAAATTTATCATTTGTAGTAAGAGAAGCAATTTATCATTGTTCTACCGGGAAAGCTTACGGAGGTCATGGAAGAGAATGGAAACCTTATGGAGTTTATTATTATGAATCCCCATCATGCAAATTTCAATATATTGAAGGATCTGTATTTGTAATTGTAGATATTACTGAGACCTGGGAACGTAAAAAAGAAATTTTTAATCGTGTATATATTTCTCAAAAAGAAGTTTTAGAACGCGTTTTAGATTGGGCAAAAGACACTGCTATTTTACGAGGGAATGAGATTAATAGCGAATATGGGGAAGCATTCATGCCGGAAACTACATATACTCCACTAAAAATTTTATTAGTATAAAAGTAAATAATATTTTTGAATTAGTATAATAATATATTAAATATTGGTCTTTAGGCTATTTAACAAAAAAGAAATTTGAATTAATATAAATTATGGGAAATCTTACTGTTGTTTTAGATATAGGTCAGTTTAGTTCAAAGATCGGATTTGCAGGAGAAGATTCACCTAGCCAAGTATTTTTAACGATGGTTGGGCAGCCCAAATACCAAAGTGTAGGGATTGATTATGTAACAAATGAATCTCGAGAAAATGAAATCTATGTTGGTGATGAAATTCAATCAATTGGTTTATATAAGATTTCTCATCCTATAGAACGAGGGATGATTATAGATTGGGCACGTTTTGAAAACATTATTGATTATATTTTTTATAATTTGAGAGTAGATCCCACTTTGGTGCATGTATTATTTGCTGTACACCCTTTATTTCCGTATAAAGATTTAAAAAAAATTTTTGAACTTTTCTTAGAGCAGTATCAATGCATGGCTTTTTATCCTGTACTTGATTCTATGTTGACTCTATATTCAGGAGGATTTCAAACAGGCTTAATTATTGAAATTGGTGATAGTAATACCAGAATTGTTCCAATTTATGAAGGCTATAAATTAGAACATGCAGTAAAGATTTTGGACATAGGAGGAAGAGTCTTAACTCGGTATATGGAACAAACATTAGAATCAATTGGATGGTCTGTAGATTCATCTATAAGACGAGAACTAGTTCGAGTATTAAAGGAAAAGGCTTGTTTTGTATCGCTAGATTATAAAGAAGACCTAAGAAGAAGTGAACAGTATGAAAAGGAATATTCCTTACCCGATGGCTCCACTATTTCTTTGAATAAAGAAAGATTTATTGTACCAGAGCTCTTATTTAACCCTTCTTCAGAATTAGAGGAAGACTCATTACCCGTTGCTATAATAGATGTGATTGGAGCTTGTGATTTAGATATTCGTCCAGAATTATTAAACAACATATTTCTATCTGGAGGATCTTCAATGTTCCCTAATCTAAAATCACGTATATATCAAGAATTAGAATTGGAGTTGGCTAGGAGGAAGAAAAAAGATCAGTCCCTCAGAATTATTGCTCCTCAAGAAAGGACATTTTCCGTTTGGATTGGTGGTTCTATTCTGGCCATGATTCCAGAATTCTCAGACAATTGGATAACTCGAGCCAGATATTTTAAAGAGGGCATCACACCTGATTTGATATAATGAATATTATCCAATTGAATTTTCATAATACTGTGATAATATATTTAGTTAAATAACAAAATTTAGTATTATTTAATATTATAAACTCTCTTTTTTAAAGGTAATTTAAATAATGGAAGGAATTGAGGAAAATAAATACTATAAACCTAGCTATTCAATTTTATTTAATAAAATTAAGGATATTAAAACTCCAATTAAAAACGAAATTCTAATAGCTTTACTCGATGGTCAGTGGCATTCTGAGCTTGAATTAATAAGAGTAACTAAAAAACAGCATGGGTTTATAGGAGCAGTCACGCTAGGGACTATGATCGGCGCTCTCAATCATACTCTAAAAAATAATTACTTACAGAAGAAAATTGTAAATGGTAAAATGTTTTATAAAATCTCAGATAATTATGTAGGTTTAACGCGAGCAGCATATAGATTCGAGACGAGAAATTTCTTTTAGAAGGCAGAACGTGTTATAATTTTTTTACTTTCTTTACTGCAATTATATTAAGAATCAAAACACTAATAGTTAAGTAATAACCTAATCCAATAATATCAAAAAAAGAGCTAAAATCTTCTAAAATTAATGTTACTGCTATCCAACTAAATATAATTAATATTAAAATCAGTAATAAAATATTTAACTTAAATAATTTTAAAGAATTGTTTAGATTTGCTTTAGAAGTTGAGGCCATTATAGAATTCAATCCAATAATAAAGATAAAAGACCAAAAACAAACAGAAATAAGACATTCAGGAATAGAGCCTAAAAGGGGCGTGAATACACCGTGACCATTAGTTGTATAGCCCCAGTAATAGAAATTAGTTTTGTGTAAAGAAAATAATTTAAAGTTGATTACCCAATTTTCAGGGGGATATATAGGGAACTCAGCTATGAAAGCAATTATAAATGCGATTATTCCAGCAAAAATACCTGATTTTAATGCCATTTAAAAGATCCTCCACTTATTTAATTGGGTGTGTAAAGTAAGCTATTCCAGCGATTATAACATTAATTAACAGAATAAAAAATCCATAATTGAGATAAAGAAAGATATCAAAATATCCAAATTGAATTCCAAAAATTTCTTCACTGTATATAGGAATCCCAATAATAATGTATAAAAAAATAATCAATAATATGACGAAATTCGCATTCATTAATTTTTTTCCAGTTTTATTTTCTTTACAAAAGCCAAAAATATTTAAAACTGCTGCAAGTGGTGTGAGAATTAATAAAAAAATACCAGTTAAAATATTAATATTAAACCAGAATTGGAAATTTCCATTTGCTATTATCCCCCAAAAAAAGATTTCATTATTTTCATAAGCAAAAATATGAATTGGAATTTTAACCAGAGTGATTATGAATGGAGTTTCAAATTGGAAGGAAATCCCCATAGGTATAAACTGAAGAAAATAAAGAACAAATGTAAGTAATAAAGAGATAAATCCAAATTTATTCATTTTGTAAAACCAAAAATATAGATCTTTTATTTTGATAATAATAGAAGTTTATGATTTATTTTTTTTTATGCAATCATCCTTAAATATTTTATATTCTTTACAATTTGAACAAAAACCTTTACCTGAATTATCTTTAAAGCCTTCATTCCAACATTGAGGACATAAATAATAATTGTAAAATTTATTATTCTTTTTAAGAGAAATTTTAAAAATATTGAATTTACAAATAGAACACGTTGATTCTAATAACTCTATTTTTCCATTCTTTGGTAATGATAAATATTTTTTGCAATTATCATCTGCGCAAACTAAAAATCTTTTGTTCTTTAAATTTATGAATTTCATTGGACTTGTTTTACAGTAAGGACAATTTGAAGTAGTAAGAGGTATAGTAAAATTTATTTTATAATTATTAGCGTTAGAAATTAATTCTTTCTTACTAGCTATAAACTTGTCAAATAATTCCAAAAATTCTGTTCTTATATCATTTACAACATCGTACATTTTTCTTCTTTTATTTTTAATGTCTTCCAGTTTTTCTTCTACTCTTTTAGTAAAATTGGGCTCTAAAAACGGCATCCATATCTTTATTAGATGTTCAATTAAAAATTTACCTAGATCGGTTATGGAATATGTATATTTGATTCTTTTTATCAAATTGCGAGTTTGTAATAATCTAATTATTATCGGTCTTGTTGATTTTGTACCTAAATGATTTTTATCCATTAATTTAAGTAGAGAAGTATCGGTATATCTTGGTTGAGGTTTGGTTTCTTTATCTAGAAATAAGATTTCATTTATTGGAATTTCATTTCCAAAAATTTGAATAATCTCGTTATATTTAGGTTTAAGAAAAGGAGCAATTTTAAGATATCCTGGAGAAATCAAGTATACAAGTTGAGCTTGAAATAGCTCCTCTTTAATCAGGATTTTTAATAATTGTTTTGATTCTATCGCAGCTTCCCCAAATAGAGCGAGATAATGCCTTGTTAGCAGAGCATAAACTTTTTTCTGCAAATCATTTTCTAATTTTGGACTATTTATCTCTAAACTTTCTAGAGGCGTTATTGGAGGATGATCTCCTGCATCTTTCTTTCCTATTGTTGGATTTATTCGATTATTTTTTAATAAATTTGTTGTATAATTCCCAAATTGAGAATGTGAAGAGATCTTTTTTAAAATTTCAAGATGATTAAAACTTGATTTGTATACATCGCTATCCGTTCTGGGATAGGAAATTATTTTATTAAGATATAATGTATTCATAGTTCTCAATGCAGTATTCGCGGTAATCTTTAGATTTTTAGTTAAAAGTACAAGAGCTTTTGAAGTATTCAATGGAGGAGGAGGGAATCTTTTATTTGATTTTTTAGAATTATCAATAATTTTCCCTTTTTTCTCATCTTTAATCTTCTGAAAAATTTGATTTGCTTTGGATTTTTCATTCTTGTTAAAAGGATTGAATTGATGATGAGCAATGAAAGTTCCTTTATTATGAGATAAAATGGCATCAATTAAAAAATATGGTTCAGGAATAAAATTAACTATATCCTGTTCTCTTAAATAAATTAAATATAGAAGGCTGGTTTGAACTCTACCAATTGAAGTAAATTGAATTCTAAATTTATTTAAAAGTGGGCGAAGAGTGTTAGTAACTTCACGAGTAGCTGAAAACCCTATAAATGCATCTATATAAGCTCTTGTTTCTCCTGATTCACCCCAACTATATTTTGGTGCTATAAGGTTATTATACTTATTTATTATTTCAGTTTTTTGAAGAGAACTAAGCCACATTTGTGATAGTTTTATATGAGGATTTCCCTGTCTTACAAACGGAAGTGCATCAAATAATCCAATGTTACATCCTTCAATATCAGCATCCGTCCCTATAACACAATGATCTGAAATTTTTGAATATTCCTTTAAAGCATTAATATAGGGGTAAGCATAACTTATAGGAATTTTCTTAATTGCTTTTGGGTTTGTAATTATTTCCCTTGGATTTGTCTTTGTCCAACTTTTATAGCTATCAGTATTTTTATATTCAAGAATGTGTCCACGAAGTGGGACAACATATATATTTTTCGAAGGAATAATATATATATTTAAGGATTTGGCTTTCTTTATTACTTTAGCGGTACCTAACGCTTTTGCTATAGCTTCTGCTGCTTTATTTTTTTCAGTAATAATTAATGTAGCCATTTTGAATTTCTAAACAAATAAGACATTTCAATACTCTAGTTTATGAAAAATCAATAATATAATATAACAGGTAAATAAATTTCTGTTTGTTATTAAATAAAAAATAATTGAACTCTTAATTAAATAAAATTAAAATGGTAATGCAAAGATAAAAGTAGATCCTTTATTTTCACCTTCAGAAGTTGCCCAGATTTCTCCGCCATGTGCATTAACTATACCTTTAGTAATATAAAGACCCAGACCAGTTCCAGTATCTTTTATAATACTACTTTTACTTATTATCGGTTGTTTAATCCTTTCAAATTTTTTGAATAACCGCCCAATTTCGCTTTCTGTTAATCCAATCCCGTTATCTTTTATTTCAAAAAAATATTTATTTTTATCTTTTTTGGTAGATATTTCAATCCACCCATAGTCAGGTGTAAATTTTATTGCATTTGAGATCAAGTTAGAAAAAACAGTCATAATTCGAGTTGGGTCTACATTCAACATCATTTCAGGATCAATATTAAGAATTATCTCAAGATTCTTTTCATTAATCAAATAACTTAATTCATTAAGGCAGTTATTAATTATTTTACATATATTAGTAGGTTCTACCTGCAATTTTAATTTATCTTCGTCAATCTTCATTACATCAAGTAATTGATCCATTAATATTTCCAATCTGTTAACATTTCGTTGCACAATTCTTAAATCTTCTGTAATTTCTGGATTTAGATGATTTCTATGTTTCAAAAGTATATAATCAGTGTATCCCGAAATTGAAATTAAAGGAGTCTTTAACTCATGCGCCGCCATACTTATAAAATCATTTTTTATTTTATCCATTTTCATTAACTCAATATTTTGCTCTCTTAATTTCCTCTCAGATTGACGCAATTCTTGCTCTAATTTGAAACTTTCAGTGATATTTCGTATTATTGTAATTACTTGCTCAACTTTTCCTTCACGAAAGATCGGGATTTTTCGAGTTTCAGTAATGACATCAAAATTGTTCAGTATTGTGGTTTCTTTAGTAATGAGAGGTATTCCCGTATCAAATACTTGCATATATTCTTCATGAACCTTAGGGGGTAAAAATGGGAACGCTTCAAAGACCTGTTTACCAAATATGTTTGAATTCAAATTGAGTTCTTTAAGCCAGTTATGAAGTTCTTTATTGATTAAAATTAATCTTAAATCTTTATCTACGACATGAAGAGGATCTGCTAATGAATTTATCGTTGTACGATATTGTCTTTCAGATTCTATTAAATTTTTAGTTCTTTCTTTGACTTTCTGTTCTAACTCACGATTTAAAATCTGCAATTCTTCTTGAGATTTCTTTAATTTCTGTTCAGCAATTTTTTTTTCAGTTATATCCTGTATTATGACTTGAAAAAGCATTTCACCTCCAACTTCCACTAATGAATCATCAATGTTTATCCATATTTTTCCTCTATCTTGAGATCTAGTAATTTGTATTTCTAAAGGTGTTGGTACTTTTCCCTTGAGAATTGCTTCATACCTTTGTTTAAATACTGGTAAAATCTTTTCGGGTTTTATTCTTATATTTAAAAAGCTTTCATTTATTAATTCCTCCATATTTCTCCCAAATAAAATCTCAGTTGCGGGATTCGCATCTATAATTTGTCCTTTTCTATTTACTAAGATAATCCCGTAAGGAGAACTTTTGAATAAATGGCGATACTTTTTTTCAGATTCTTTTAGTTTCTGTTCAGCAATTTTCTTATCAGTTATATCGCGTATTAAAGTAATAAAACCAATCATATTTCCATCTTCATCTTGATAATTTTTTGATGAACTCGATAACCAGATGTAATGACCATTTTGATGTAATGCTCGAAATTCAACTTCTTCTCCGGTTAAGACATTTTTTTCTCTTACAGCTTTAGAAAACAAATCTACAAGATTTTTAATATCATCAGGATGAATATTTGAAAACAATTCAGCTTGAAGATTAACCTCGCGACCACCTAACATCGTAGTAAGTTGGGGGGAAATATACTTAAATTTTCCATCTAAACCTATAATAACAATTGTATCTTTAGTATTTTCGATAATATTTCTATATTGTTTTTCAGATTCTCTTAATCGTTTTTCAGCTTCTTTTCGAAATGATACATCTCGTGCTAAATTCAATATTTTGGTCACATTTCCATCTTCCATTAAAGGGACAGAATTAATTTCATATTCAATAATTTCTCCAAGTTTAGACTTAGATTTAAATTCAATTCCTTTGACCATTTTTCCTTCCCTAATTTTTTCACCAACTTTTTGTAATTCATCAAGTTTATCACCTGTATAAAATTCAGAAAAATTTCTTCCACGAACTTCTTCTAAAGTCACGCCAATTCTTTTTAACATTATAGGATTCATCTCTAAAATATTTCCATTGATATCAGTTATAAAAATATAATCTGGGCTTGCATTGAAAATTGTTCGATATTTTTCTTCTGACTCTTTAATCTTTTGTTCTAAGATGTATTTTTCCGTAATTTCACTTGTTATACCTCTAAATCCAATTTTATTTCCTTTAGAATCATAATTCAAATAAACTGAAGTTTCACAAATGACAGTTTTTCCAGATTTTATCTTAAATTGATATTGAAAATGACTTAAAGGTTCACCAGTTTTATAAACTTCATTAAATCCTCTAAAAATTTCTTTTCGATTTTCCTCATCCATAATATATTTATAATTCAATCCCAAAAGTTCATTTCGTGAATATTCAATAAGGTCACATAATGAATCATTAAAAAAAGTGATATTACCTCTTAAATCAACTTCAAAATAACTTTCTTTTATATTTTCAAGTATTCCACGATATTTTTCTTCAGATTCTTTTAATTTTTGCTCAGCAGTTTTTCGACCAGTGATATTTTCATAAGTAACGAGGATTCCTACAACATTACCTTCTAAATCGTGTAAAGGGATTCTATTGATTTCAAACCAAGCCTGATTGCCATCAGGAGTACTTAATAATTCAGTAACATCATAATCTGCTTTATTAGTTTTTATTACTTGTGTCTCTCTCTCTTGGATGTGCGATGAATTATTCTTTAACCAGATTAAATCGTTATCTGTCTTGCCAACAATATTAGAGGGTTCTTGAATCTCATTTATTTGAGCATAATTTTTATTACACCCTAAATACACCAAGTTTTTATCTTTCCAATAAATTAATTGAGGTATATTATCAATTACAAGCTCTAACATTTCCCGAGTTTTTTGAACTATTTTGATTCCTTCTTTCGATTGAAGAAATTTCCAATATCTAATTTCTGGTAATGAATCCGCCAATTTATTGAGCTTTTCCTGACTTTCTTTATAATATTCCTCCTTTTTTTTATAATTTGTAATATCCCTACAAATGAGAAATATTTTTTTTGTTTTATTATCAAGCTGAATTCGTTTACCTCTAATTTCAAACCAATCATATTGATTAACTTCGAGCTTCATCCTTGCTTCCCCAATCCCATTCCCAATTTTCAAAACAATTTTTAATAATTTTATTATATGCTTAGTTTCATTTGGGTGAATAAAATCAATAAAAAGTTTATTTTCTCCTAAAATTTTAGAATTGGTATATTCACAAGTAAATTTCTCATTTAACAAAAAGATTGGATCATCGATATTTTCAGATATAATTCGATTTAATCTATTTTTATCTTCAAATGCGGTTGACATTTTCAATCATACCTCAATTAATCTATTAGATTATGATATTAATTTAAGAAAAATGATTATTTGTCAATATATAAATTTTGAAAGATTAAATTAATCATTTCTTAAATAAAAATATAGGAATTAAAAAATATATTTTTTCTCTACGTTGGAGTTTGTTCTAGATTTTAATATAGTTAAAAAAAAGCTCTCAATTGTAATACATAAAATGGCAAATAGATTCCATCTCGTAAATTTTAATTATTCTATCCTAAAGTACCTCCCCAACCACGGACTTTTTTCCTCATTCTTTCCTGAATTAACGTTATTTCTTCTATTTGTTCTTTTGATTTATTTGTCAAATCTCTTAGATCTGGTATAAAATTATATTTAATAAAGTAGTATTTGGACTCATTTGAAATTAATTCATTTGAGATTTTTTTTGGATCATGTTTAAAAGTTTCATATTTTAATTCCCAACTATCTAAAAAATTATATATATCTTTTTTAAATTGAAAAATGGGTAAAGTTCCTAGATTGTTTGGACTGGTTACTGCGACATTAGCTCTCTTTAAGCTAAATCTATTTCCATTAAAAGAGATAGCAATACCATCTTCATTTTTTAATCTTTGAAGCATATCAATATCTGTAATTGAATCGCCTAAAGCAATCATCTCTGAAATAGGAATACCTATTTTTTTGGATATCTCTTCTACTGCTAATTCCTTACGTTTTCCTCCTCTAACTTTTATTTTATTCATCACTTTAATAAAATCAGATTCTTCCCCTTTCCAAAAGAAATTATTCAAATCCTCAATAACAGTATTAAGGTCCTTATTATTATTAAGATATTTTTGAAATATTTCTCGAATTAAAACATCTACAGAGCTTTTTATATCGTTCAAACCTTCTGTTAATTTTTTAATATTAAAATCTGTGCAGTACACATGATCTTTTGGAATATCTAAAGCTGCTGTTACCGTGTGAGCAAAATGAGTATAGCTTGTAGAAATAACATAGATATCCCAATCTTTATGTAAAATTTTCATCAATTCTTTACATCCAGGTAATAATCCAAGGTTACTTCTAGCAAGGTTAATTAATTCCGTATCAGTATAACTAGCAACATACAAAGGAGCCATAATTCTAAGCGTATCACCAGGCTGATAATCAGGAATGTTTAATTTTTCTTTAACTCCTGGAATATCAATTATGTAATCATCATAATTTGAAATCATTTTGAAAAAATCTCCCATATTATAGTTTCTTAGATTTAATTGAGATTTTTTGCTTAATTCTTTTCCCAATTCTGCTGCAAAATCAAGTATACTAATAGGTCCTTCTAAATCCCAACATGCGCACAATTTTTTCAGATTATGACACCTTACTTAGTTTTATACAAATTTACTCATAAATTTAAAATAAAAAGTATAAAGGAATCATAATAATCTACTTATTAAGTCTTTATTATAAATTAAAACTAAACAAAAGTATAGAGAAAAAGAGATTTACCTAATCATTAATTTTAAAAATATCCTGAATTGATTTCTTTCTTTCTTTCTTTATTATTTCTCTCCAATTAGGCTCTATTATATCAAAAGCTTTATAAGCTAATTCTCTTACTTCATTATCTGAGGAATCTAAGAACGACCCAATATAAGCTAATGCGCGTTTATCTTTAATGCTTGTTAAACTTTCTAAGATATATATTATTCTATATTTATCTGGCTCTATTCTTTCTTTTTCCTCCCTCAGTTTCTCAATAATTCTCAGAGTTGCTCTTCCATCTCCTATTCTACCTAATGATTCGATTATTTTGTTAATAACGATATGATCTTCTTCTGTTCTAAGTGCTCTACATAATAAATTTATTGCTCTTCCGTCCTTTAATATACCTAAATGCCTCGCAGCATCAGCTCTTTTTTGCCAATCATCATCGTGAAAAAGTTGTCTAATTAAAGCATTAAATTCAGCGTTTTTTTCATGCCAATCCATAATTCAAGTAGAATTTAATTATAATATTATTATAATATGATGATTATAGAATATAATAATCTAATAATGAGATAAATTACTATATAAAAAATTATTATTTATTTTTTTAAAAGGGAATTCATGTGATCAATTCGCTTCTGTAATAACCTCCGTGTACCTACATCCTTTCTATGAAAGAGTCTACCCTCTATACATGCAACTCCGGATTCACTAATTTTTTCAGCTTCTTCTAAAGAATCTGCAATCCCTAATACTCCCATTGCTCTCGAAGTAGTAGTAAATATCTTTTCACCTTCTCGATAAACCGAAGCATAGTAGTATTTTGCCCCTGTTTTGTTAATTTTCTCCTTGTTTATAATTACTTGCTCATCTTTTTTAGGATTCACAGGATATCCCTCTGGAGCCAAATATTTACACACCGTAGCCTTATTTTCAAATTCAATATTTTGTGATAAATTTCCATTTATGATTGACCAACAGATATCTACAAAATTTCCTTCAAGGAGTGGTAAAACATTCATCGCTTCAGGATCACCCCATCGAGAATTAAATTCTATTAGTTTTAATCCCTTCGCTGTTTTCATGAATTGCCCATATAAAAATCCTTTATATCCTACTCCTGTTTCAGCTTTAACTGCTGCTACCGTCTTTTTCATATCTTCGAGAGCTTCATCAACATCTTTTTGAGTAAAAAAAGGCATAAGATGATCTTCCATTGAATAACTCCCCATCCCTCCTGTATTTGGTCCCTTATCATCTTCATATGCTCTTTTATGATCTTGAACTAAGGGTGAGCCAATTACATTTTTACCATCAACAAAAGTCTGCAATGTGAATTCTTCACCCACACACCTCTCTTCTAAAAGAAATCTACTTTTTTTGCTTACTAATTCTTGGCAATAATCTAAAATGTCTTGTGTCGAAAAAAGGTGATCACCATAAACTTTAACTCCTTTACCCCCAGTTAACCCTTCTGGTTTCACAACTATGTTTTCGACACCCATGTCTTTGATATAGCTGTCTATTCTTTCCATTGAATCAAACATTTTACTTCTAACATTTGATTTAATCTTATATTTTTCTAATAAGTTTCTGGTAAAGACTTTTGAACCCTCTAATTGAGCAGCTTCTATTTTTGGCCCAACGCATGGGATTCCAACTTTTTCTAAAGCATCTACGATTCCAACTACTAATGGAGCTTCCGGACCAATTACAGCAAAATCAATATTTTTTTCTTTACAAAAGTCTATAATCTCTTGAAAATCAGTTTCAGAGTGAATTTTGATATCTTTACTTAAATCTTCTAATCCCGCATTTTTAAAACTCATAAAGGAAAATAATTTTACTCCATCTCCAACAAGAGTTTCACCAATAACATGTTCTCTGGCGCCGTGACCAATTATTAAACATGAATTTTTTCCCATAGTTTATCAACACTGAAAATGTATCAATTTTAATTAATTATATTTACTAACTAGGTTAACAAATAATTTTAACATTAATTATTAACCAAGTAATTATTTCTATGTATTTAAAAGAAATTATTAAAACATGGAAAAAACCACTGAAATTTGAATCTAACTTTGAAATACCAAAGAATGAAATATTAAAGATCTTAGAAGCTGGACGATTTGCTCCTTCTGCCGAGAATCAACAAGTCTGGAGATTTCTAGTAATTAATACTCAAAAAGGTAAAGATACTATCATCCAATCAATTATAGCAAAGGATCCCAGATTAAAAACAACATTGCAGGATGTTAAATCACCTGAATTAAGGAGTAATTTTGTCTTCTCTACTGAAAATTACAATGCTAAGACTGATAAATATAAGGACTTTATATTTAAACACCACTCTAATGATATTGACTGTGCTAAATCAGCGTCATTTTTTATCCTTTGCACTCATAAAAGCACTATATCAGGGAAAATATTTGGATCTACTGATATGGGTGCAGCGATTACGAATATGATTCTAATGTCATATGAATTAGGATACCATACCCGTTGGGTAAGGATTTTTGATAGGGAATTTATTAGAGAAAAATTTAATATTCCACAATCAATATTCATTGATGCTGTATTAGTGATTGGGAAAGCAAAAGAATTATTCGATACAAAGGAATATAAAAGAAAGGATTTCAAGGATTTATATTTTTATAATTTATGGGGAAATAATTTAGAAGGAAGGAGTTTACAAGATGAAAGTATAAATTATCAAAATTATGATATTGATGCTGTTGATGCAATTGTTGATAGAAGATCAATAAGAAAATATGATGAGAATAAAGACATTCCTAAAGGCATTATTTTAGAATTATTAAAAGCAGGTATGATGATTCCCTTAACAATAGATCACCCCTATTTAAAAATAATTATTATTGATGATAAAGAAGTACTTAAACAAACCGCTAAAAGTGCAAAGATAGTTGTACAACAGAGCCATGTTCGAAAAGTGCCCTTAATTATTGTAGTAGCATATGATTGTTCTAATAATTCACCAGGTTTTTATGCCGAAACCGACACAGGCTCAATTATTCAAAATGTGTTATTAAGAGCTCATACATTGGGGATTGGTTCTTGTTGGATTGGAGCTTTTAATCGTGGAAATCTAAGGAAAATCTTAAACATCCCTAAAGATTGGCATATACCAAGTATGGCCATTTTTGGATACGCAAAAAATTACCCAAAACCAACTCCAAGAATGGATTTAGGTAAAATTTGTTTCTATAATTCATGGAAAAATTATATTGAAAAAAGACAAAGAACAATTTTACCTGATTATCACGTATTAAGCGTTAGCTTTCGAAAATTCAGAAAAACACGTGTTTCTACTATTTTAAGGATTAGAAAAGTCGGTATTATAAAAGGGATTTCTGAATTTGAGAATCTTTATTAAAATAAATGAAAATTACAGTGAGAATTACTCAATTGTAAACAAATATAGTTAAATAGTTTTTAATCAAAACTACAATAAAAAAATCTTGTAAAAATGATTGATAAAAATGTCTGAGGAAAAGTACAAGAGAGCAGCAAGAATAATAGTAAAAGCTGGCCGTCTCCCATTTCCTGTTAATGATACTTTAATAGAAATTCTAAAGTATCTTATTGATGAGAGTGAGTTAGATTTTATTAACGCTTTCAAACTTAAGAAATCTCAAACATTAGAAGAACTTCAGAAAACTAGTAAATTATCTGAAGAGGAAATCTTAAATAACGTGGAATCTCTTGCTAAAAAAGGTGTAATCTTCAATCAACAAAGTTCGAAAGGTATAATGGTTTATCGACTGCTCCCATTAATGATGGTTGGACCTTTTGAGTATATATTTATGCAAAAGCTTAAATATAGTCCAGTAGAAAAGAGGATTGCACATTTATTCAAAAAATTGTTTGATGAAGTAAAAGACACAGTTCAATCAAAATATGATGTTTTAGAACCTGTTTTTCGAAAATTCCCTCCATTAGATAGAACTGTTCCCATTTTAGATAAAACTGCTTCTGGAGATGAAATTGAGATTTCAGTTAACCAAAAATTAGAAATACCAGAAGAATCCATAGTGACTACTCAAAATGTTGGAAAACTTATTGAAAAGTTTGATTATATCGCTGTTGGTCATTGCTTTTGTAGACATCATAAAGATTTATTAGGAACTCCTTGCAAACAAACAGGAATGAGAGAAAATTGTTTTACATTCGGAAAATCTGCTCGTTATACAACAGAACAAGGTTTTGCTAGACTTATAGATAAAAATGAAGCATTAAAAATTTTGAAAAAATCTGAAGAAGCAGGATTAGTTCATAAAGCTTTCCATCCTCACGAAGATATTACTAAAGCTGAGACAAGTATTTGCAATTGTTGTGAGGATTGCTGTGCAACGTTCGAACTATGGAGAGAAGGTGTTTTACCAATGATGAATTGGACAAATTATTTATCTAAAATTGACAATGAAAAATGTACTGGGTGTGGAACGTGTGTTGAAAAATGTCCAACAAAAGCAATACATTTTAATGATGATAAAAATATAGCCGTTCGGAACGCGGAATGGTGTATAGGATGTGGAGTGTGTGCTCATTTTTGTCCTGAAAATGCTATATCTTTATTGGAAGGTATGAGAAAAGTCTATGTACCTCCACCTAAATTAAGAAAGTAAGAATAAATGCTAAAAAAAAGAAGAGTTTGCTAATATTTTTCAATTTAATAGAACCATTACTATAGATTTTATTTGGGCGGGAAAAGTTTAAGGTGGATAATAGATAACTTAATTATAATATAAAATATCAGAATATTCTATAATTACTATGGCTTTAAATGGAAAAAAAGAAATTAATACTACAAGACAGAATAATAAGTTATCGAATAGAGATACATTAATAGAGTTCCGTAATGTATCTAAAAAATATAAAATGTTATTAGCCTTAGATAATGTCTCTTTTGCAATCCAAAAGGGAGATATATTTGGTTATATTGGTCCAAATGGAGCAGGTAAAACAACAACAATCAAAATTTTAGTTGGCTTAATCAAGGACTACAAAGGTGATGTTTATGTTAATGGAAAGAGTATTTACAATAATTTGAAAGAGGTAAAAAATCTAATAGGATATCATCCACAAGAAGCTGGTTTTCAAGAATGGCGTACTGTCGATCACAGTCTTAAAACCTTTGGTCGTTTATCAGGACTTAGTTCAAATCACCTTGAAAACCGAATTCAAGAAGTTTTAAATTTGCTAAATCTATCAGATGTAAGATATAAAAAGATAACTTATTTATCAGGTGGTATGTTCCAAAAATTAAGATTATGCCAAGCTCTTTTACATGAACCAGAAATCTTGGTTTTAGATGAACCATTATCAGGATTAGATCCAACAAGTCGATTTCAATTCAAAAATATTATTAAACAACTTTCTAAAAGTGGAATAACTATTTTGTTTTCATCGCATATCTTAAGTGATGTACAAAATATTGCAGATAAAATCGGTATTTTAAATCAAGGTCAGATTATGAAAATTGGAACTCCTGAAGATCTTCAAAGTAGCTTTCATATAGGAAATATAATACAAATTGAAGTTGCAGAAAACACTCCTTTATGTGAAGGATTAGATGATTTAATGGATGTTGAATATATTGAGAAAATAAGATCAAACATCCAATTAATCCATTTGAAATCTGATACCGATGTAGATTCAATTATATTTCAGATTTTGAATAAATTAGCAAAACAGAAATGCAGAATCAGAAATTTCAATCTTGTAAAACCTAGTTTGGAAGATGTATATTTAAAATATGTCGGAGGTGGAACTTTCTGAGCTTTATACTACTTTTTTTTGACGAATTAAAAGGATATGCAAAATCTAAAGTAATGATAGTTTTATGGTTTGGATTACCATTATTATCATTCTTAATTCATTTTATTCAACCTCCAACTGAAGATTTTCCAATTTCATTTTTAGTTGTCCTCCTTGTTTCTAGTATTGGTGGAACGCTTTCCTCTATTATGCTTAGTACATCAATTGTAAGCGAAAAAAATCGTCACGTTTATGAATTATTTCTGATAAGACCTGTGAAGCGGTACAATTTACTGTTAGCAAAGTTTTTTGCTGTTTTCTTATGTTTAATTATAGCCATTTTTATATCCCTTATAGTTGGGTTATTAATTGATATCAGTACGATAGGATTTCCTGAAAATTACTTAAATTCAATGTTTGATTCTCTGATAATAAGTATGTCCTCAATGGCTATTACATGTTCTATAGGTATATGTATTGGTGTATTAGTATCTTCAGTTGCAGTAGCAGCAATTTTAGCAGTATATTTAGGCGGTCAATTATCTTCTATTATAATTTTACCTACATTCTTTATACCAGGTTTAGATCCCGAATTATTAGCGTTAATTTTGGGAATATCTATTACTACTGTAATAATGGGTATAAATATACTTCTATTTAACCGTGTGCAATTTTAAGGTGTAATTATCTTTTTATATAATTCTTTAAAAAGTATTTTATTATTTTATTTAATTTCAAAACCACATTTACTACAGTATTTTGCACCCTTCCTATTAATTGCTAAACAAGAAGGACAGGTTAAAAGCTCTTCTCGAATCTCTTGTATAGGAATATTTTCTAGCTTTTCTTCTTCAAATTTTTCTTCTTCGGTAATCCTAATCTCTTCCAAATCTTTTCTCTTTAGTTTCTTGGCTTTCTTTTTCTCTTTTCTTTGCTTTTTTAATTTAAAATAATTATAAATTCCATAAAAGCCAATAAATAAAAAGAGTGGGATAAAAATTATGAATGAAATCATTATGAATGAAAATGAAGTAGGCATACCCTCATCCGGAGTAGGAAGAGCAAAAATAAATTCATAGGCTGATTTAGAAAAGATTAACCAAATTATTATTATTTCAGATTTTATGAATTTCAATTTTTTACTTATAATTTCAGCCTTTTTCCCAATTAAACTTCCCATTGTTACAAGTAATAGAAATAAATCAAAAAAGTAAAGAGATATTTGTATTGGGAGTGCTAATACAGATTCTTCACTTTTAATTAAACTTAAAGAAGCTTTCAATATTAAATAAGAAGCATAAATCGAAACATAAATGAGAAAGACTCCAAACCATGCGTTAAATTTGCCTATAAAAAGAAATAATAAACAGACTAAAAATAAGATTATAAAAAAAGTTATCATGACCCATGGGATATGACCTAATTCACTTAATACCTCTTCTGGGATGATACCCCAATTAAAACCGATATTAGCAATTAATAACATTATGATGATAGAAAGAATTAGGCCTCCTACGAATGTTATTATCCTTAAAAGAAAATTCAGAAGTTTTGGCAATTTATATATTTTTTCATCTAAATCTACACCCCATTTATAGCAACTGTGTAATGTAAATAATGATGTTATAAATATGTAAGAAAGAATAGAAATAACTATTAAAATTAGAACTGCGAAAAAAACAAGTGCAGTAAAGATCAAAAAGAGTGGAATAGCTAATAGGCAATATTTTAATATTGATTTAAATGTCATTTGTTTTAAATCCTTTTTAAAAATTACTGAAGCTAATAATAAAATGATTAAAATTCCTAAAAGTGGTAAAAATATAACAATACCAATATTTCGAGTTGTTCTAAATTGAACAGCTGTAAATCCAACTAAAAGCCAAATCACAAGAATTAGAATAAGACGGTTTTCTCTTTTTTTGAGTTCAACTAAATCTTTTAATCCCATAAAAAAATATTAAAAATTCTCTTATTTAACGTTTCTCAATGCTTTAAGTTTACGTTCTTTTTGGTTTTTTGAAAAGTTTCGATAAGCAAAAATTATTCTTTGAATCACTGTTATATTAGTTCCAACTGCTAAAATTATCATAGTCCACCAAATAGCTATAGGAAACCAAATTTGCAAAAGTGCTCCAATGAATAAGATTGGTATTCGATCCGTTCTTTCGAGTAAGCCTACACCATAAAGATTCTCGATACCTAAAACTTCTATTTTTGCTCTAGAATATGAAGTCAAAAAGGCGCCAATTAACACTATAATTCCAATCTCAAAAGTGGTATATCCACTAAGAATAACACCAACAAATATGAAAAAATCTCCTATTCTATCTAACATTGAGTCTAAAAATGCGCCCAATTCTGTAGGACCTTGAAGACGGGCTACTACTCCATCTAGTTGATCAAAAAATTCAGTAATAAACAAGAAAACTATGACTAATAACAGAAATTGAAATAAAAAACCTATGAAAGTTATAAATGCGGTAATTACTCCAAAAAATGTAAAATAATTTGCAGGTACTCGTTTTACCTTTTTACCTAGGGGGAGTAAAAGTTTTTCTGAAAATTTTTTTACTTGTAAGAGCATTTTTTCTATCCTTATGAAATATAAAATAAAAGAATGTCTATTTTAAAAATTTTTAAAAAATAAAAAAATAGATTAGAGTTTATAGATTGGATAAAATTTTTCCTCAATGTATTTGAAAAAGTAGTCTGGATTTAGATCTTCTCCAGTTATCCTCTTTATTAAATCATTGGCTCTGTAAATTTTCCCGTATTGATGTACATTTTCTCTTAAGTAATTTAATAGGTTTGAAAATTCACCTTTCTTATAATCTTCAGGAAGATGTGGCATCTTCTTAATAGCATCTGAATAAATTTGCGAAGCATATAAGCTCCCCAAGAAATAGGTCGGGAAATAACCTATAGCTCCCATTGACCAATGTATATCTTGGAGAACTCCTTCTTTATCATTAGCCGGTATAATTCCTAAGTATTCTTCCATTCTAGAATTCCATATTTCTGGCAATTCATTTACTTGGATTTTGCCTTCAATTAGGTCTTTTTCTATTTCAAATCTTAAAATTACATGTAAACCATATGTGACCTCGTCAGCATTGACTCTAATAAATGATGGTTGAACACAGTTGACCGCACGGTGAAATTCTTCCATTGGATATTCTTTCAAATTTTCGGGGAAATATTTTTGAAAAGTCGGATACCAATAGGACCAATATTCTTTACTTCTCCCGACGATATTTTCCCACATTCTTGATTGTGATTCATGGATTCCCATCGAAGTACCATTACACAAAATAGTATTATGAAGCTCTTTCTTAATACCCATCTCGTACAGTGCATGACCACATTCATGTATCGTGCCAAAAATACATTCATTAAGAAAATCTTCTCGTGTTCGTGTAGTAATACGAATATCCATTGAAGCTAAAGATGATGTAAAGGGATGAGTTGATCTGTCCTGACGCCCAATTCCTAGATCATAATGTAATTTTTTTATAAGCTCAAAACTAAGTTCAAATTGCTTATTGATATCATAATTTTTATGTAATATAGAATCATCAGGTTTATCTGAAGATGAATTTAACTTTTTTACGAAATCAATTATTTTTGGTTTTATGGGATTGAAGATATTCGCAATCCAACCATATGTAGCACCTGGTTCGTACAAATCAATAAGGGTAGAATATATATCAGGATGTGTTGCCAGTTTAGTAGCTTTTTCCTTTTGCAATTCAACTGTTTTTTCTAACAGTTCTTGAAAAGTTGAAAACTCACTTTTAGTGTAGGCTTCTCTCCATTCTTTTGCGGCTAATATACTTGTTTCTGCAATTTCTATGACTAATTTTTCGGGTAATTTGGTTTCTAATTCATATTCTCTGGTTATTTCTCGCAACATAGCACTCTCAATTTCGGTAAGATTAGTAAGTTTTTGAGCTTCCCTAATTAATTTACCAACTTTTTCAGAGGTAACTCGTTTATGAATTAATTTTTCGAGTAGAGATACTTGTTTAGACCTTCCTTCCAGTGTACGATAATTTTGCATATTTACTTCTTGATCCCATCCTAAAGCAGCTTGTGTATAATGTAATGTCATGATTTCGCCAAAATATTCCCGAAGTTCTTTTATAGCACTCATTTTTAACACTTTTCTTAAATATTTGAATTTTTAACTAAAGTTTAAGTGAATTAGTTAAGCTTTTACAAAAAAGCTTTACCAATTCTTTATTCATAATTTCTAATATTAAATAGCTTTAAAAGAAGTATGTTGTGAACTTTTTTTGAACTATGTAGAAGAAGTTATTAAAACTATGTAATTTGTTCTTGTTTCACAAAAAAATCCGCTGCTATTTTTATATCTTCAATTGATAAAGGTCTACCGAGAGATTGTTCTAAATCTAAAACTAATTGTTCACATAATTTCAAACTTAAAGTGCTTCCTTTTTCCATAATCATGCTTTGTAAATCCTGTATGAATTCAATAGCTTTTGGTTTACTTAATTCTTCTGTCAATTCATCATGAGGGGGAAACAATTTAATTGGCATTTTTGATTCATCCAATTCGATTTTCTCTTCTTTATCTTTAGAAAATATTACAGGTTTTGGAGGAACGTCAGAAGTTTTAAAAATTTTTAGTTCCATCGGTTTTTTCTCTAATTTCTGAAAAGAAACCATTTTATGTGGAGATTCTGAAGAGGAAGTAAGTTCTGTTACTTCAGGTTCTTCTGGTTCAAACGCCTGATCCAGAGGTTTAACAGTTGGTAATGGCTTAACAGAAATTTTTCTTTTAAATTTAAGACCTATTGGGATGTGAAATTCTTCTTTCAATGCAGTTTCCTTTCTTATTTCCATCTGTTTCTTTAGTTTAGCATTTAACGCTTCAATCCTTTCTTGAATAATTTTTACATGTTCAAAGTCTTGATATGAATCATATAAAGCATTTAGTTCTTTATATTTTGTTAATGCTTGAACATTTTGTCCACTTTCAGCTAAATAATTTGCTTCTTCCATTGATTCTTCAAGATTTTCAGGAATTTCTCTTTTTAAACCTAAAGCATCTTTAATATATTGTAATATAATGGATTTTGCATCAGGTGAATTTAATGAAATCTCTTTAAATTCATAAATATTAAGTTCATTCTTAATCCTTTTAATCTCTTTATCCTCGACTAAATCTCGTTTATTCCCTATAATTAATAATTTTGAGTAATTACTCTCTAGTTTTTGAAGATTTAAGAATTGATTCATACTTTTTAAATTATAATTTGATAAATTAAATAGTAAAATCACTAAATCAGAGCCACCAATAAATTTTACCCATAAAGGCGAGAAGTTGTCTTTTAACTGAAAGTCCCATATCTCAAAGCTTAAACCATCTATTAATAAATTGGATGATTTAACAACTTCCATTATTATTTTTTCTCCGTTACTCCTTAACATATCGTAAAAAGTTGTTTTACCGGCATTGGTTGGACCTATAATTGTAATCTTTGATCTTAAATCTCTTTGAATTTGATCTAAGAAACTGATAAATTCAGTTTTAACGTCACTAGTTTCGTTTATATTCTCAGGATTCGGAAATAATTCTTGAAATTTTTTTATTGTATTTTCCATTAGTGTTTCAATGTATTGAAGTGAATCTACTAAATCAGTAATAAATAGAAAGTACAAATTGCCTACTCCTCTATGAAATATTTGATAATTAGAAACTTTTCGATTGAAAGTTTTTCCAGGTATAGGCATCTCCATGTATTTAAGAATTGTTTCTTTTACATTTTTCAATTCTTCATTTCCATAAGCAATAGCATAATCTTTAACAAATAGGTGTTGCGTTGAATAAAAAATATGAATTTGTCTTAACATCTTTTGTTTATCCTTATGGTTTTAATAGAGATTATTAAGGTTTATAAAAAAAAAAGAAATGATAATTAATAATTCTTTATTTATTATCCAATAATTATAAATTCTTATCTTCTCTAATTATGCTTTAAAAAACAATAAAAAATATTAGATTTTAATACTTATAATACTTAAATATTAGATTTTAATACTTAGATGCCTTTACAACCTAATCACATAGCACATTTTTTGGATAATGAATCAGATACAAAATTCAAATCAGAGTTACTTGACTTACTCAATAAAAGAATAAAAACCCTATGTTTTGAGGAATGTGAGCGCGATAGAATACTTTGTACCTTAACACCTATGTGCTCAAGAAGATTTTTACTGAAATTAAGGATTAAAAATGGATTAAGTATAGAAGATTTGCCTAAATTTTGTTACAGTGTACATAAAGGTGTTATAGAGAGGGATTTTAGAAATAGAACTATTGTATACCGACCATATGATAGTTATTTATATGTAATAGATTTTTTAGATGTTTTTTTTCATGGAGATTATCGCAAATTAAATAAATTAATAAATTTTAAGAAATGGGATGATGTTCTTAAAATTTTTGATGATAGAATAAATAATAGGAACGAACATTTCAATTATATCTTAACTGATAATTATTTAATTTTTAAATTCGGTGACAAGATTCATGTGTTATTTTTAAATGAAAATTATGTTCTTTGTAATGCAAATCGTGAAGATATTGAAAGTATAGAATTATTATATAACCTCTGTAGACTTTATGCGGGGATATATTTTCCTGAAATAAATTTAAAGTTAATCCCTTCTAAGTATGTAAAAATAGCCGTGAAAATTCCCTATGATGTTCTTAAACAAGTTAAAAGTGAACCCTCCCAAGATGATGATTCTAAAGCAGATTTATACTTTTGGAATACATTCCGGGAAGATCTTAATGCTTTAACGCAATATTGTGATGAGATTCATTTACAGATGGATAGAAATCAAAATTTAGAAATAACTCTATCAATATCTCTATTAACTAATAATTATTCGGAGGATGAAAAAAGAATAGCCCTTAGATTTAGGGATTTAAGATTAATATTAAATTTTATAACTCGCATTTACACGGACTATTATATAATTCGGGTATAAAAATAATATTTAAAAGGAAAGTGATTTTAGATGAGTAATAATGAAAAATATTTAACAGAAATTAATCAAATTAAAGATTTTATACAAGATGGGAGATTTGATGATGTTGTGCAAGTTATTGCCCTTTTGCTTGGAGATGCTGCCGATGAGGATTATTTAGATAGACTTGAAATTGTAATCGAGAATTTATTGATTTTGCATGGAGGACGCACGGTATTACGATTTCTAATTGAGAATATCATCATCGACATCCCTTCGTTATTAGAAAACCTTTCCACAAAAGACTCTGTCTTAAGATATACATTTTTATTGCTATTAAAGACAATTTGCGAAAATGAGTGCGATTTATTTCTACCTTTTAGTGAAAATTTATTAAATTCTGATGATCCCAATGTAAGAGAAGCAGATTTACAGTTGTTAATATATATGGCAGGAGGAGAGACAACTTTAGATGATGAATCATTAATTAAAACCATAGCTTTAAAGCTTACAGACGAGAAAGATTTTGTTGTTGAGAAAGCGATTCAAGCTTTAAAAGCGATAGGTCGAAAATCTCCTTCAAAAGTAACAAAAATTTTAACTGATTATGCTAAAGAGATAGTAAATACTCCCGAAAATAAGGAAATAAAGAAAAATATTGATAATATTTTAAAAGGATTTATGACTGTTGAAAAAATTGAAGAAATTGTCGAATTTACTGAAGAAAAAAAGGAAAGGAGCTTAGAGGAAGAAGAAGCTGAAGTTATAGATAAAGAAATTGAATTAAAAAAGAAAGAATTAGAGATTAAGAAGAAAAAATTAGAATTAGAAGAAAAAGAAAAGCAAATTGAAGAAAAAACCATTAAAGAAAAAGAGAAAGTATTAAAATTAAAAGAGGAATTGCTAGAAGAAGAGAGTAAATTGTCAGAAGAGGATATAGATATTGATAAAAAAGTTAAAAAAAAATTACCAAAAAAATTAAAGAAAGAAGAATCCGAAATCATCGATAAAAAAATAGAATTAAAGATAAAAGACTTAGAAATTAAAAAGAAGAAATTAGAAATAGAAGAGAAAGAAAAAGAATTAGAAGAAAAGGAGATTTTAGAAAAAGAGAAAACTTTGAAAATAAAAGAGGAATTAATTGAGAAAGAAAAGGAATTGTCTAAAGTTGAGCTCGAATTAAAGGAGAAAATTATTAAAGAGAAAGAACAAAAGATTTTAGAAGAAGAAGCTAAACATGTTGAAGAAAAATTAAAAGAAATAAAGAAAAAAGAAGAAGAACAAAATCCACCCTAAGATACTTATTCTGTAATTCGACTCTAAATTACTCCTCTTTTACATCTTCTTCATCATCAAAATCTACTGATGATTCGGGTTTATTCTCTACGGGAGTAATGTGTAATCTTCTCACTATTTTTCTGATATCTTCTACTTTCACACTCTCAGGAGGTAAACTCTTTTGAACTTTTTTAGCCATTTCATAAGCAAGTTCTACATATTTCAAATCTTCTAAAAATTCAATAATCTGAATTTTATAATCAGCGTCATCTACGCCTTCCCCATATTCCATTAATTTTTCTTTAAGTAGAATATCTATTTTATCTGATCTTTCAACCCATTTTACCTTTTTTACTAATTGTTTGAAGCTATTCATAACATTATACATTTCTGTTTTTGGGTACTCATCTATGTTTTTTAAGACATGAAAAATATAGAGTTCTGCTTTTTCCCAGCGTTTAAACTTTAAGCTAGCTTCTACAAGTTCCAATAATGCTAATTCATAGAGGAATCTAGATTCTATATTTGGCACAACTTTATCAAAAATCCAATCAAGTAAATTAGGTTGATTGAATTTTTCTATAATATCTAATAAAAACTTCTCGACTGCAAAATATAATTTTGCATTTTCTGTTTTAGTAGGTGTGAGAAATGAGACTAACGCATATTTAACACGTCCCATAGCATCTTCTAAATTGACAGGAGTTTCATTAAATTTATAAAAGGCAGATTCTAAAATAGGTTGAATTTTGTCTTTTGCCTCAAAATCATATACAAAATATTCACCCCAAGCGGGGCTTGGTCCTATCGATTTTTTTGCTTTAACAACTCGTTTTTCGCCTATAGTTCTAGCTGCTTTCGGTTTTTTAGCCTTTATTTTTTCTGAAAGTTCTTTTACCTCTTCTTCAGCTAAAAACTCTAAAATTATTTTATCTTTTGTTTTCGGAATTATTATCCTAAAAAATACATCTGAATCTTCTTGGAATAATAGATCTCTTAAATCTTTTGGAAATGTTATTCCTGTTTTAGTCTTTTTTACAATATCTTCATAGAAATTTTCTTCTTCGTTGGAATTCTGATTTTCTACCATATTAATTAAAAGAATAAAGATCTTATAATAATTTCTTCTGTTGAACAATTAATAGATTAAAATTAACTCTTCTTAGAAGAGAACAATTAATTATAAAATTACTGAGTATAACTTATTCAGCCTGTAATATTAACAAGTTCTACGCCACGATGGTGAAAATCTTGATCTATAAAACAGAGTGTGGCATGTCCTGCATGAACATATACAATAGGAACAGGATAGGACTCAGCATTTTGTATAAAGCTTTTTTTAACAAATAAAGGTAAGACTTTCTTACAGACTCTACATTCTATGTGAATTCTTTTTACTAAATCTAACTCTGCAAAATTAGCTAAAATATCTTTAGTAGTTTCTTTAAATCCATCAAAAATGTTAGGAGAGAAATTACCATAAGATAAAATAACTTCAACATCATAAGTTTCATTGAATTTTAAATCTATATATTCTAGTAATGCTTCTAATAATTGAAATTGTACTTCTGGACTCGACCCTACTGTATAAATAAGATTATTTTTTCTTATATAGACAATTTTCATATTACCCTTATCTTTATGAAAAAAAATATCCGCAGTTTCATTTTCTCTAACGATATTTAGGTCTAAATCAAATCTTCTGAACGACTGGGAAGGCTTCCATTCAAAAAATGTAAATTTATCGTTGCTAATATTGATAAATTCAAGGAACTCCCCGATATTTCGATATACCGGCATTTAATTCAAACCAATTAAAATTAATTTCTTTTGATAAAATCTACTTTAAGCTAATTAATATTCTCAAATAGTAAATTAATATTTTAACTAATTAATGATACTTCTCATATTTATATCTTTCATTAAAACTAACAACTAAAAAGAGAGGCATTGATAATGAAAATTATTTGTTAAAAGAATATTTCGCTACAGTTTTAGTTGCACGTAAAATTGCTCTAAGATTCTGTATTGGAAGATCACGAGGTATTTCACAACCAAAAGCTAACCAATACCCTCCTCCTTGCGCAGCTATTTTAATATGTGTCGCACAATCTTCATATACTTGTTGTGGACTTGCTGTAAGTAATTTATTATAATTAAGATTTCCCATAATAGTTACCTCATCACCGATAAGTTTTTTTGCCCATTCCAAATCAACTTGATAATCAAATTGAATGGCCCCACCCGGATTTGTTTCTTTTGCAAAATGAATGCATTGTGGAACATATCCACAACAATGAATGAGTGGAATCATACGCATCTTTTTTATAGCATTACAGGCTTTTTTTTCTGGTTTCAAACAAAAATCCTCATAGAATTTTGGAGACATGAAATATGCTGCAGTTTCTCCAACACCAATTATATCAGCGCCAGCTTCATACATAGCTTCAGCAACTTCAATTTCAAAATTTGCGTACCAATCTAATATTTCTTTAAATTCATCAGGATGTTCTAATACATAAAAAAATTGCATAAGATCACCTCCTGCTAATAATGTGACTCCTTGAAATGGTCCTTCTGTCCAACCAATTAGCGGCACTTCATTTTTTACTTCTTTTTTTGTGAGTTCTATTGCTTTAATTGACTCTGTTAACCGTCCTGCATTATTAAGATTTGGAATTTCAAGTGATATGAAATCTTTATACATTGAAGTATGATTAAGCACAGGTTTAGCTATTCTTGGTACATCATCATAAGGAAATTCAATTTTTGCTCCTAATGCTTCAGCATACATCCCTACATCAGATGAAAAACAGAGAGCATCCCATCCAAAAAAATTGTAAGCTTTTAACTGCGCCTCAACAAATTTTTCAGCTTTACTTACATATTCTGAAAATGGAATTCCCGCAAATTTGGCTGTAAACGTTTGGGCAAATGGCATAAACGGAACTCTATCGGGTTCACTATGTTTAACAGAAGTCATAACTCTATCATATGAGGTCATTTCTGATTTGAGATCGTCCGAGAATTCTTTTACTTTAACAATTAACTCGTTTACGTCTTTAACAAATGCATCATAATTATATTTCTCCGCTAGTTGTTTTGAACCTGCTGGACCACTTAGAATTGTTCGAATTTTATGACGAATTCCATTTTTCCATAATTGATTTTCTAAACTCTCAATATCTTTAATTGATTGCATCAAGTAAATTGCCGATGCTACGATTTTTGCTTTACTGTTTTTTACTGTTTCAGCAATTTCTTTGGGTGAAATATCAGATCCTGCATTAATTACTTCAAAACCATGGGCTTTCAAATTTGCTGCTACAATATTTGTTCCTATTGTCCAAGGTCCCCCCATAACTCCCAAAACTACTTTTTTCTCTGGTTCTTTAGATTCATCTTGTAAACCTAAAGATTGAAATCCTGCCTCAAATGCTCCCGCAGCTTTAATAATGTCATCTAAATACATACCCTGTTTCTTATACTTTTCACTTACATCAATTAATCCTGCAGAGAGCGCACCTATTATCTTTTCATTTGAATATCCTTCTCTTCGTGCTTTTCTCACTAATCGTCCAATTGTTTTATAATCTCCTTTAAAAGAAGCTTCCGTAATTTGTTCGAGTATTTCTTTAGACAATGCTATCGCATTAAATTTTATTTATAATAATAAGAGTTATTAATCGATTATCTTTAAAAAATGTATAATCTTTTCAATTATATCTTCTACACATTTCTTACTAAAACTATGAGTTTTGCAAATGCAAATGGAATTAATATTTCTTATGAAATGAAAGGAGAAGGTTTTCCAGTAATATTTATTCATGGATTTGGCTCAAAAAAGGAGATTTGGCAACCTCAAGTTTTAGAATTAAGTAAAAGATTTAAAATAATCACTTTCGACCTGCGAGGAGCAGGCATGTCTGATAGACCTGATTTTCACTATACGATGGAAATGTTTGCAGACGATATTAAAGGTCTAATGGATTTTTTTCATATTAAATTAACTCATCTTATTGGTAGATCACTTGGAGGGATGATAGCTCAAAATTTTGTGTTAAAGTATCCCAATTGCGTAGAAAAGCTTGTTCTAATAGCAACAAGCTCTAAATTTGACCAAAAGGAAGCTATAGATTCGATTATAAGTAATCGAATTCAGGAAATTGAATTATTAAGAACTGCCCCAGAAAAAGCATTTTGGAATAAAGCATATTTCACATTTCATCAAAAATTTAGAAGTAATCTAAAGTCAAATCCGAAAAAAGTATATTATAATTCATTTTCTTTAGAAACTTTAATAAAAGAGAACCAGATTAATCCTTCCAGACCACAAGATATCATCAATCAAGGAAATGCTATGAAAGAGCATAATACTTTAGGTAAATTGCATAAAATTAAAAAACAAACACTACTATTAGCAGCGTCTCATGATAGACTCATAACAAAATCATCTATGTATGAAATTCTTAAAAAAATTCCAAATAGCACATTAAAAATAATTAAAAATGCTGGTCATTTTATGACATTATCGAGAGCATCTGAGGTTAATAAAATAATTATAGATTTTTTAGAGAATTGATTTTAACTTAATTTTAAATAGTTCCAAGATAAATTATTTATTAAAATATTTTTTATCTTGAAATTGAAATTCATAATAACTAGAAAATAAAGGTGAAATTAAGGTATGATTTATTTGCAAGAAATTTATAATCTTACACCAGCTACACCAGAAATTCTTGATTCTTTTATAAAGATAGCGCAAGAATTGCTGGTTCCTACTTGCAAACGTCTAGGTTCATGTTTGGTGGCTGCTTGGTTTAGCACTTATGAGTGGTTCGCTCAGGTGACACATGTATTGGAGTTTGAAGATATGAATGCATTAAAGGATTTTCGCATTAAAACTAGCCAAGATAAACAATGGGGTGAATATTCAGCACAATTAGAAGATTTCGCTCCAGAAAGACATACACGACTTTTAGAACCTATTGGAGCGATTCCACCCGAAAATTTGCATAAAGCAATCGAAGAAAGTCAGAAAAAAGCGCTTAAAGTTTATAGTATGGCAATTCTCGAGGTAGCTCCCAATAAAATGCCGGATTTCATTGAAGGCGTGAAGATGGGTTCAAACACTTTCCCAATTATTGCAAGTTGGCGGCCTATCGCTGGAAATCCGAATGAAGTTATTGATATATGGAAAGGAGCTATAGGTCCAAAAAATTATCAACCCGCTGTTGAGGGTATGAAAGAATGGTTTAGGGGGCTTCGAGAATTAGCACCAAAGGAGCGTTTAGTACAAATATTTCCTCTACCATACTCACAGCTAAAATAGCGTTTTTCTAATGATTTGCTGAATTTCTTAATTTTATTTTATTTTTTTCTTAAAATATGAGATTATAAAAAAATTTTAATCATCAATTTAATTTGCTTATTATGGAACTTTAAAAACAAAAGAGGTATTACTAAATTGGATAAAAAGAAAGTTAAGAGAGAATTAATGTCTTTCCAAGAAATCCATCACGCTGAAGATTATCGAAATGTGGCAATTTCAGTCGTTTTAATTCAGCCTGAGCATGCGGGGAATATTGGCTCTATTGCACGAATTATGAAAAATTTCGATTTCACAAAGTTAGTAATTTTTAATCCTATTGAGACTATAGAAAACATCTTAAGTTACAAAACTCAAGGATTCGCTATGCATGGGAAAGATATTTTAATGAATTCCGAAATTATTGATGTTCATGATAATGAAGAACATATTATTAAGTTAAAAAACTATCTTAGACAATATGATTTAGTTATCGCAACAACAGCAAAAGGGAAGAGATATACTAATATTAGGAGGCTCGCGATATTTCCCGAAGATTTACATATTCCACGTTCTGAAAAATTATTAAAAATTGCTATTCTTTTTGGAAAAGAATCTCGAGGATTAACAAATAAAGAGATTAGCCTCGCTGATATAATTTTAAGAATTCCAACTGGTATTCGTTATCCTTCATTAAATTTATCGCATGCCTGTGGAATTATTTTATATGAAATTTTCAAAAAAATAAATATCTTAAATATTGGACGTGGCGAGAATCCAGTTTTATTAGCAGATCGAGAAGACCGCCAATTACTCCTGAAAATTGTAAAAGAGATAAGTGAAAAATTAAAAGTAAGAGATTATAAAAAAGAAAATGTATATTTTGCCTTTAGAAATATATTTGAACGGGCTTTTATGTCAAAAAGAGAATTGACTCTGACAATCGGTTTATTTTCGAAAGTAAATGATATTTTAAAAAGTTTAAATCTCTATGAAGGTCAATAAAATTTTAAAATAGGAAACAAGAGGTAAAATTAGATTTATACGAATTATTTTTATGGATCAAGAAAGATCCTTAATATATCATCTAAAATTGGACTCCATTTAATATAAATTAAATCTTAAATTAATTGAAAATGGTGTTTAAATATGAATGAAAATAAGACCCTTATAGCATACGCTACAAAGTCGGGTGTAACAGAAGAAAATGCTAACATAATCGCAAAGATTTTGGAGAATCAATACGAATTTGAAGTTGATTTAATTAACCTCAAGAAAAATCCAAAACCTGATCTTTCTCAATATAAAAATATTATTATCGGTAGTGGAATTAGAATCGCAAGATGGTATGGAAAAGTAAATAAATTTCTAAAAAATAATTTTAAAGATAAAAATGTAGCAATTTTCCTATCCTCTGGTAAGGCAGGAGATCCTGAAAGCTATGATGATGCTATTACAAAATATATAGACAAAAAATTAACTAAAAATCCCCACATTAAGCCAATAGCGACCGAAGCTTTTGGAGGAAGATATGCTGATATGGATTATACTGATCCCGAGAAAGTTAAAGCATGGGCTCAAGAACTAGGAAACAAAATTCGAAAATAATAATAAAATTCTAAGTAAGAATTTCTAAATACTCTTTTTTATTTATTTAAAATTTGAAATAGATCATCCTTACTCTATTATAAATGAAATGGGAAATCGACTACTACTAAGAAAAATATTTAAATAATAACATTTCTATTAACAACAATAGATAATATCCAAAACAATTAAAAAAGTTGGTTTTTAATTAAGAAATCAATCAAGTTAGCAAATATTTTGCTTAATTACTTGAAAGAATATCAAGGAAAAGCACTTTCAGTTAATGCTTTGAAGAAAAGATTAGATAATTTTATATTACCTTCTAATGAGATAAAATATGGCAAAAAACATCTCACAAAAATCTTAAATGAATTGAAATCTAGTGGAAAAATATATTCAACTCTATATAACGGAGAAATTCATTATCATATAGTTACTTACAAACCTAAAACTGAAAATTCTTCTTTTAAACCTAAAAGAGAAAAAAAAGAAAAAAGAGATCGTGATAGAGAGAGCGTGGGATTTCTAACACCGTTAATACAAGATAGGAAAACCTTTCTAGAAGCTCAGCCTTTTATTTGTGATAACTGCAAGAATTTCACAGATACAATTAGAGATTTTTGCGAGATTTGTGGGAATCGGTACAGTTTAAGAAAAGCTACTAAAAATGATTTTGAAGAATATATTGATAAAAGGCAAACAATTCCAGTAGAAGACCTGGTACCTCCTTTAAAGCCTATAGCTAAAGATATTATACCAAAGTTTAAAAAAACAAAACCCACTCCAATCAATTTAGATGCTAAAGAAGATAAAATTAATGAAAAAGCTTTAAAAGCTATTATTGAGGTTCATCAAGATACAGATAGAAAATTACAAACAGTTCCATCAATCACAGAACAAAAGGATATAAAACCTCAAACTACCTCGATTATCCAATCAGACCCAATTTCATCATTTTCCGAACCCAAAGAAGCGGAACCAAAAACATTTTCTTTTAGATGTAAATTTTGTGGTATGCAAATAACTGAGCATTTAAATTTTTGTCCACAATGCGGATATATAATAAAAAAGAAATAGGTTTTCTTTAGATTGTTATTAATTCTAAATTAGTATCAATTCAGATATTTATATAAAATATTTTTGTTGCATTTTTGCATATTCATTATAGTCTATAAATTGCTTTTCAACGAATTCAATTATTATTTCATATAATTGACGGAAAAGTTCCTCTGGAAACGCTTTTTGTTCAAAAATTATTTCATGTACTAACTCTTCAGTAAGGATTTGCGAGTTTATTGGTTGATGATAGAGTAGAAAATTCATCATCGCTTTATCAACTTTCTTCTTCGTAATACTTTTTGTTAGATTTAACCGAATGTCTCGTTCAGGATCAACAAAATATGGGAAATTCGAATCATCTAATAATTTAATATAATTCAATGAGTTAATCATCTTTTCTACGCAATACTCTAAAGAACTCACCTGTAAGCCAAATTTCTGACAAAGTTCACTCTTAGTTTCATGAACAGGAAAATTATATGGATGTCTGGTTATTATGTAATATGCAGCCACAAAGAATTTATATAAATTATGGGGAATTTTCTCATTGATCCTTAAATATCTATATACTAAGGAAACAGTATCTAATAAAAATTCATGGTTAATGTCAAATTGCTCCAAGAATTCTTGACCATCTTTTATTAAATCAATGGTTATTCGTTCTTTGGTACTTATTACTTCATAATTAGGGGTATAGAGTTCTAACATTTTACACACAGAATCCTAATTCTTTTTTAAATGTTAGTAATATCGTAGTGTCATTTTGATATTATTAAGATATTATTGAATTAATTCATATTTAAATTTATGCATCACAATCGATGCACTTTCGAATCAAGAATGCAAATATTTATATACTTTAATGATCATTTATATCTCAACTGGTTAATTTTGTCGGATTAGAAGAATGCCATCTGAATCTACAAATCAAGAGGATATTGAAGAGAAAAAAACAAGAATTACTGTCAAATTAGATGATTTTGATCATAGAGTAATAAATAAAATGGCTACCAATAGAAATATATCTCTTTCAAATAGTATGAGAAATATAGTTCATCAATGGATTGAAAGTAATCCTGATTTACTAAAGAAAAATTATGGAGTAGATATAAAGGAGATTTCAGATGAAATTTTTTCTGAATCTGCAAGTTTAGCTTTAGATAAGACATTACGAAAAATTGAGAAGGATATTATTAAAGAGCTTCCCGAGTTTTTTGAAATAGTCGAAGTTGTAGATATTGATGATCTAGCAGATCATTTTGATGTTCCTAACAAAATAATTAAAAAAATTATATTTACACATAGTAAAGAGATTAAAAAAGTAGGTTTAAATCTAAAATTAAAAGAAGGTCAAATATTTAAAATTTAAGTCAAATAAAATAAACTAAAGATTGAGCATTATGAGTTCAAATAAATTACTTAATACATTTGATGAAAAAATTCAAAAAGAAATCTTTGAAATGCATTTGAATCTTTCTGAAATTGTCATTCCTTTCTCAAAACTCTTTAGGAAATATGAAACCTCTGATATATATTCTGGAAATGAAAAAATTCCATTTAAAGAAAGAGATCCTGAATATAAAATGATTTTAAGGCAAGAGTTTGCCAATATCTTAAAAGTTGAATTTAAGGTCTATAAATCAGTTATAAAATTTCCTACTCTTTAATATCTGGCCTTACATTTTTAACTTTTTTTAAAGTACCAGCGCTAGAACAAAAAACAGTTGAAAATGATAACAGATTCTAAAAATTACACATAACTTTTCTTAGATTTATTGATTAAAAAGACTTAAATTTCAATTCTATTTTTAGTTATTCTGATTGACAGAAAGAATTGATAAATTATTTTTTAAACCAGTAGTTCATGTGGTTTATTTGGATATTTTTTATGATAGGATAATTAAAAAACTGGCTAATTCTAAATCATCTGAAGTTAGAATAGAAGATTATTTCTGAGAATTTAAAATTACTAAAGAAAATTGAATTTTTCTTCGATGGAGCATCCCTTATTATGAAAAATTTATATAATTAGACGGAGAAGCTTAATGTACTTGCAAATATAATTTAGATTAAATGATATTACAAGAGAAATCGAAATAGCAGATTATGATCAAGTTATACAAGATTAAGTTCAGAAAATAGTAAGGTATTCAGAACTATTCAATGAAATAGAATTTAACATCTTGGCAGAACAACTAGAAATCAGTAAGAAAATTCTGAGAGATATTATATTTGAATATCGAAATAAATTAGAAAAACTTGGAATTAAACTCCAAATAAGAGGAAAATTAATTGTAAAAGAATAAGGAAGTGATATTAAAATGAGTTCTGGAAAATTAGATAAGTTTTCTCAAGAATCCATTGTACGCCCGGATAAAATTGTTTTAGAAAAAAGTACAGATTTCTCTCAGATTATCATTCCTTTTACTAAAATGTTTAAATCTCATAAATCAATTGATATTTATTCTGGTAGTGGAAAAAATTCCCTTCAAAGAAAGAGATCCGGAATATAAGATGATTTTAAGACAAGAATTTGCAAATTGTTTCTAAGAAGAGAATTTATTTTTGTATTTTGATATCTTAGATTATGCCATTAAATAAGCCATGTTTCATTAGTATATTTTCTTTCGATATGACCATACTATTATAATTTTGAAAAGAAATATTCATTAAAAAAATAGAAAAAAAATTGTATTTATTTCTTTAGACTTTTATTTCGATATTTAATAGTAACAACTGAAATTACACAAATTAAGCTTATCACAAGTAAAAGGTTGTATCCAGGGATTACGCCTGGTCCAGGTATTTTTACTAGTTGTGAGTTTATATTTTCCATATTGCCCACTTTGTCAATTGAATAATATGAGATATTATGATTGCCGGATTTAAAATCAGATAAATCAAATGGATCGCTATAATTAGTCCAATCCCCATCATTAATTTTATACATAATCGAAGCAACGCCTGAACCTTGTCCATCATCAGCAGTTAGATTGAAGCTGGTTGATTTTTTCACTATATTAGTTCCTTTATGCGGTGTAAAAGATATTGATGAGGTTGGAGCCGTTATATCTTTATAGACAGATACCCCTGAAGTTCCCTCAAGGCCTATAGAATCATTTGCATGGAAATTAATAGTAATTAAACCTTCGCCTTTTTTATCCCATTCTGCTTGACTAATATTGCCTATTGATCCACTAAATATAATGTTTGTTGTCCCTTCATCTAAAGTATACCACGTAGTATCTAACTCTGAATCAAGAATAGAAATCTCAAAATTTGGGGCAATTATGCTATAATAATTATTCTGGATTGGTGTATTAATCTTAATCTTTGGTGCTGAATTATATTTCACTAAACACATGTCGTCATAACTCCCTGGTTTATGTGTATATCCTGCAAGATAGATATTCTCTGATGAATCGAATGCGATTCCATAAGCTACATCCTCATCATTAAAACCTCCATCCCATGTGCTACTCCATTGATAATCACCAGAGTCATCAAATTTTACTACACACATGTCTAGACCACTCGCTGGATTTATTGTAAAGCCCGCAAGAAAAATATTTTCTAATGAATCTAATACTAATCCATAAGCTAAATCCCAATTATTAACACCTCCATCCCATGTGTTATTCCATTGATAATCACCAGAGTCATCAAATTTTACTATACACATGTCGTAATAACTTGCTGGAGTTATTGTGTATCCCGCAAGAAAGATATTTTCTAATGAATCTAATGTTATTCCATATGCCCTATCATTATCATTAATACCTCCATTCCATGTGCTACTCCATTGATAATCACCAGAGTCATCAAATTTTACTACACACATGTCGCGACGACTCACACTGTTGTAGGTTTCACCTGCAAGATAGATATTATTACCTGATGAATCTAATGCTATTCCATAAACATAATCATCATCATTAATACCTCCATCCCATGTGCTATTCCATTGATAGTCACCAGAGCTGTTAAATTTTATTACACACATGTCGTGATTACTCTCAAGTTTATATGTTGATCCCGCAAGGTAGATATTACCTGATGAATCTAATGCTATTCCATTTGCCCTATCATCATCATTAATACCTCCATCCCATGTGCTACTCCATTGATAATCACCAGAGCTATTAAATTTTACTACACACATGTCGTAATCACTTACCGTATTATAGGTAACTCCCGCAAGATAAATATTGCCTAATGGATCTAATGCTATTCCATTTGCCCAATCATCATCATTAATACCTCCGTCCCATGTGCTATTCCATTGGTAGTCACCAGAGCTGTTAAATTTTACCACACATATGTCATAATAACTCACACTATTGTATGTATATCCCCCAAGATAAATATTACCTGATGTATCTAATACGATTCCATAAGCCAAATCCTCATCATTAATACCTCCGTCCCATGTCCTATTCCATTCGTATGCAATAGAAATACTAGAAGATAATATAGGGTTTATTTCTTTCTTGTCGCATTCTTCTTGAACTGTATTAATAGTGTTATATTTCTGAAACACGAAGCTAAAATTTAAAATAAGGAGTATTAACACTATTAAAATTTTTTTATTTTTCATTTATTTCGCCATTTTATTTTAAATTTCTAAACTAAATCTTCAGATTATTTGTTAAAAGATTTAATTATATATTTGTCAAAAGGATATTTAAGCTTTTATGTAAAAAGCGATTGATAAGAGAACGACAAATTATAGTCAAAATTCTCATTTATGAACTTCCAGACCCATACGAACCCCAATTCATTTTTAAGAGAGAGATCTAGAATGTTTGATGATTTTAAGAAAAGAATTTGCAAACTTAATCTAAGAAAAAAAATGGATCTTATCTTTCCTTAAATACAGGTTCTATTTTTTTACGTCTAGCAGATATTGCTATTCCTACATTTTCTGATTTCAGTAATGTTGTATAACCTTCATTTTCTATATCTAGGATTTTGTATATTTGAGCTTTAAAAATATCGTGCACGGCTTTCCTCATTAATCTGATGGATAACCCAGGTGCTTTTGGAGTGATTAATTTCAATGCCTGTTCTCTCGTATAAGGTACTAATTCATTAAGAGGAAGTACTTTATTGACTAAACCAAGCTCAAATGCTTCCTGAGCTTCAATTTTTGCTCCGAAATATATAATTTCTTTTGCTTTTTGAAATCCAAAATAGAGGGGTAAAAGAAAGGTTGAAGCAAATTCTGACATAAACGCATTTTGTACAAAATAAAAGCCTAAATATGCATTTTCGGAGGCATAAATAAGATCCGCACCAATCAAAAGCATTGTAATCCCGCCACCAATAGCTAACCCATTCACAGCAGCAACAATTGGTTTAGGAAAATCAAAAATTTTTCGAGCCATATGTATTGACGATTTATCAGTTGGATCTAACATTTCCTTTATTTCAGGTGTCATCTCACTCGCTATCTTTGGGCTCATATATGCCCCTGAAGAGAATGCATTTCCATCTTGGTTCCCCGTAATAATAACAACTCTAATATCATCATCTCGTTCCATATGATCGAATGCCGATTCCAATTCTAGAAAGGTTATTGGAGATAGAGCATTTCTGCGTTCTGGCCGATTAATAGTTATAGTTCCTATGCCATTTTCTTCTTTTTCATATTTTATATCTCTAAAATCTTTAATAGCTATCATTTTTTTCAATCTATTAAATTTGTATAATTATGTTTTTTATTATATTACTTAATCCAAAATGAATAATTAATTTTATTAAAATTTCTCGATTATAGCGACGGGTCTTACCCATGCTGCACTAGCTTTTAATATTTTAATAGGAAAACAGCTAACTTTGAACCCATATGGAGGAAGTTTGTCTAAGTTAGTTAATTTTTCCATCTGATAATATTCTCTCTCAATACCTGCATAATGTCCTTCCCAGATTAAGTTTTTATTTCTAGTTTCACGAAATTCTTTAGCTTGAAAATGAAAAGGACGATCCCAGCCTGATGCGTCAGTTCCAACCACCTTTACTCCCTGATTGATCAACCAAATTGTTCCTTCTCTTCCTACTCCTGGATAATCTGTCCAGTACTTTAATGTATCCCAGAATTTATCGGCATCTGTCCGGATCAAGACAATATCCAATGGTTTTAGTGTATACTTAATTTTTTGAAGAACCTCCTGAATATCTTTTGAGCTTATCAAATCTCCTGATTCTTTATGAGTCATATCGAGCACAACCCCATCACTAAAACAATATTCGATAGGGATTTCATCAATAGTTTTTGATTTTTTCCCCTCGCTGGTCGGGTGATAATGCCATGGAGCATCCATATGTGTACCCATATGAACACCAATTGTTAGAAGATCATCAGCCCAAGCTAAACCATCTGGAAGATTCTCGGGGGAAATACCAGGAAAAGAACTTACCATTAAGGAGATGTTATCTTTATGATCTAAGTGTTTGATTTTAGCAGATAAACCTTCTTCAAGGTATTTAAATTCAGGTGGCAAGTCGCCCAATCCTTCCTTAATTTCCAAGCTCAAATCAACAAACTTTATTTTTGTTGTCATCATACTATATATTTCTTTTCTATAATCTATTTAGTTCACTAATTTTAACCTAAATATGGGAAAAATGAGTTTAAGATTCTATTTAATTTTTTGGAAATTCTCACTCTTAGAATTAGCGACTCTTTGAGGACAATTCCAATTATAAGCTTTCTATTATTAATTATTAATTATTTAGATAATTTAATTCAAAAGTTCGCTTTTAATTTTTACTTCTAGTGAAGTTCAACAAATAAAACTATAAATTTTATCATTCTCTATATTTTAAAATAAATTTTGATGGTGAATATTGAAATTTCAAAAGTAAAAATTACTGTAATTAAGAAATTCAGTCCGATTGATGTATTTGGACATGAAGTATTTTCTACATCGGGAACAAAAATAACTACATGCGGTGCCTTCGATGAGGGACAAGAATTCATAGTGGAACATATTGAAAAAATGCCAGAGGGATTTTGTGGCTGGGCGTGGCGCGATATCTATAAAGATCTTTCTGTACTCTATTTTAATGGGAATTTTTATGGACATAAAGAAGGTATTCAACATACATCATGTTCGGATGGTCGTAAACCTGTTTGCTTTAAATTAGAGCGAATTTCAGATTAAAATATAAATGACAGAAATATAATAAAACAATAAAATAATAAATTAACTCAAATAGATAAAAAAGGAGGAAATATTATGAGTAAGGTGAAAATTACTGTAGTAAAACAATTTGGACCGGAGGATGTACTAGGACATGAGTTTATCCGACTTGACGGAACCCCAATTACTAAATGTGGTATAAAAGAGGGAATGGAGTTTATTGTAGACGAAACAGGGGATATGCCAGAAGGTTTTTGTCATCATGCGTGGTATGGGTTATACAAGAATGTGTCTATTCTACAATGTGGAGGTGGGTTTCCCACTTGGACTGGAGAGGATATGATATATACCGCATGTCCAGATGGTATTCGCCCTGTATGTTTTAAATTAGAACGAATTTCTGATTAAATTTTTTTTTATTTTTTTTAGTGATTTATTTTTGGTTTTTCACTTAATTTTTAATTATTGCATTTCTTTTTCATTTATTTCAGTGGAAAATACTGAAAAGCCAATATTTTTTTTGTTTAAATGTTTGGTTTTGTTTATCATTAAATATAAGCAGTTTATTAATAAAATGTTAAATAATTTGATAAGACTAGCATTTAATATACGAGAACATCAAGAGGGTATTAGGATATAATCAAAGAATTTTTCAGGAAATTATTGAAGATTTTGAAGAAAAATTTTATCCAATCATCTCAGAAGCAGTTATACCTTTTTCTAAAGTTTATGAAATTGAGAACCCTCAATATATTTACAATGGAGATGAAAAAATTCCTTTTAATGAAAGACACCCTAAATATCATAAGATTCTTATAGCTGAATTTACGGTTGATTAAATATTTTTTATATAAAGTAATGAATTTACTCTAAACTCGTTTTGATAAAAAAGCTGTTTCTTTATATATTTTAATTCAGATAAATCGTAAAAAATTGCAATTTTACGATGAAAATGGATTCAGTATCTATTGAAAAACTTGTTGAAGATTTTCTAGAAAGTACTTTTAGAACAGACGATTATTCTACAAACAAGGAGGTTCAAAAAAAGAGATTTTTTTTACTTTCAAAGCTTGTAGCAGACTTATTTAATTGTAAAAATTCTTCAATTTGCTTCCATAATATCTCAAATTTAATAATTCTGCTTTTAAATATCTATAATGAAAAATTTCCAGTTGATTTATACTCCAATGATAAAAGAAATATCATAAAGAAACCCAATTCTAAAATTAAACATGTTATGAAAAATGAATTCCATATAGAATAACACTTTACTTGATGAAAACCGTGTTAAGATTAGAATTTGAAATGCAATTTTTTTATATATCACTAAATTTGTCGGGAGTTTTCTCTTAAATAATTAGCTTAATATGTTGAAATTAAAAAGAACATAATGAGGGATTATATTTGAGTATAAAAATAATTGATAAAAAAATAAAAATAATTAATATTGATGAAGAAGCTGTAGATAATAATAATTTTCCTGATATCTCAAATCTTATCATCCCTTTCTCTGTTGCATTTAAAAAATTCACACCTCCAGATATTTATGATGGAAAAGAAATGATCCCATTCAAAGAAAAACACTTAGAATTTAAGGAAATTTTAATCCATGAGTTTCTGAGTGATTAAAAAGAGATTTTTAAGTTTTTTTAAAAAAAAGAAAAAAAATTTAATATTTTTTTTATGACTCTTTCTATTGTTATTTCATTTTGATTCATGAATTAATGTAATCTATCTATTTACGCTGTTTTAAAAAGAAATACGTATATGCCACTAAAAATATCGCATGTAGTATTGCATTAAATATTCCTGCAGCAGTAAAATCTGTAATTGAACCCCAAATCTGAGCAATCAATCCTAATAGACAAAAAAGTATTAAGAAAATTACATAACATTCTATCCTATCCCATTCTGTCTCTTTAAAATAGATTAGTATATTGATAATTCCACCTGCTAGTAAAAATCCACCAATATAATGTCCAGCTATAGGATCTAAATATAGCCATTGGAAAACATCGACATAGTTTTCAATGAAAAAGAAGAACCAGATCCCAAATAGTAAAAATACTATTGCGTGAGCCAAAATTACATATTTTAATTCTTTAGATATTTCTGCCATTGTTTTTTTTCCCTCTATATAATAGATTTCAAATTCAATAAAGGTAAAAAAAAAAATTACTTTTATTTATATAGTTTTTTTATTTCTTCGAATTAAATATTTATAAATAAGACTTATATCCAATATATTTCTTAATAACAATAACATAACAATATAGATGATGCAAAATGGAAAGAATAGATAAAATTTTTGAAAAGGTACACACGAGCTATTTCGCTTTTATTGGACTTGCAATTTTTATAATAGGGCTAATTCCAGCGATATTGGTAGAACCTAATTTTAGTTTACTAGTGACCCATGTTAGTTATTTAGGAACTCCTTCGAATGACTTGTATATCTTCTTTAATATATTCTGGTTTATAACAGGTGTTTTTATGATAATTTTTCTATTAGGCTTTACTCGATATTTGCAGGAAAAAGGCTTAGATGTGAAAAATACTTGGATCGTGTTTATTTTTAGTGTTCTTTCAGCAGCAGGAATTTGTGGTATGGCAATATTCAATTCAGAGCAAGCCTATAATACTCACTTTGTTTTTGAATTAATGTTCTTTTTCATGGGAATATTATATTTATTCTCATATGCATATATTGAATGGAAATCTTCAGAATTTTCAATGATACAAACAGTGTTCAATATAATAGTTGCTGTCTTTTTCATTATTTATTTAATAATACTAGTTGTGAATAGAGTGCAAAGTGACATATTACCTGAGGCTCAAAGTCTTACTGAATGGTTGTTTCTTTTTGCTAACTTGATCTGGTTTCTTGAAAATGGAATTTATGTCTTGAAAAAGTAAAAAACTACCATTTTTTTTTTCAATTTCCCGTTCTTAATGTTTTAATTCAATTAATTTCTTATCAGGAAAAATAAAAACATTTTGACACATAGGACACGCATTATATTTTAAGAGCCAAGAGGTTACACAGCTTGAATGATATTGACTTCCGCAGTAAGAACATTTTATAGTATTTATATATTCATTACTAATATACTTATGACAAATTGTACATTGGATTCTGGTGTATGTTTTCTTATTTTCATTTCTTAATTTACGCCCACAATAACAACAAAAATTTGCTTTGGAACCATTAGTTTTTGGTAATTTTTTTCCACAATGAGGACAATAATTAAAAGCCTTTCCAGACACTTAAATTTTCACTTTGTTTTATTCTATACTTATCTTGTATCTTAATAATTATAGAAAAAGAAGTGTAGAAAAATGATACCTAGTCCAATTTTTAACAATTTCTGATAAAAAACCTAAATAAAAATACAAATTATAGAAGAAAAGTTATTTAAATTTACTTATGAATTCTTTTAAGGGCGTTATATAATCATCTTCAAAAGAAAAAATATTATTATGCCCAGCACCTTCTATTGATACTAAATTTTTCTCAACTTCCTCAGGAATATTTTCATAGATCATCTTTCCTTGATAATAAGGAATAATCCAATCAACAGTACCATGAATGACTAACACTGGTTTCTTAAATTTTCTGATTCTTGTATCATTGGAATATTGACTTAAGAAATCTGGTGTAATCTCAGAACCACTTACTCTAAATAATCTTGTCATCATATCATATAAACTGGCAAATCCGCTTTCAAAAATAATTCCATTTAAACTCTCAGGATTATATGATCCAATTTCAGAAGCACAAATACTCCCTAATGAACGACCTTGAACAAATAAGGAATCTTTCATATTATTATCAATCATCCACTTATAAAATGCATTATAGATTGGTAAAGCATCTATTATTAAACTTGTGTAGAAAGGTTCACCCGAACTAAATCCATACCCCCGAAAATCCACAACTGCTAAATTGATATCACATTTAAAAAAGAAATTTAAAAAATACTGATAATCTGCTGCAATTTCTCCATTACCATGGAATAATAAAATCGTGGGATAATTTGGATTATTCAAATAAAAAAAACCTCCAATAAGGATATCTTTAGTAATTTGAAGTTTTAGGACTTTAATGTTTGAATCCCTTTCATCAGGTATTAGAATTTTTCGAGGGTAGAAAACCACATTGGAAACAGCAGGATTATCAATTAACAATTTTTTTACCATATTAAATTTCCTCTTGTTCTATTTGATAAAATTATTCGAATGTTTTTATTATTTTTTAATAGATCCTTAAAAAAATGGAAATTCTTAGATAAAATTATGATAAGTATTAACTTACCTTTAAATCCAATTTTAAAAAGTAAAAAGAGGTTAAAATGAATTATGGGAATTTTTATGGTAACAGTATGGTATCCAATGCATAAAGGGTTAGATATTGCTAAAATATATTTAAAACAACCTAGAGAACTTCCTTATGTAGCAAAATGGCGTGTTTTCAATACCCCAGCAGGTAAAGATGGAATGAAAAAATATCACTTAATTTATACAGAACGAGGAAAAGCAGAAGAAGTTGCATTAGAACTTAATAAATATTTCGTTCCATTTGCTACTGAAATTGAAGGATTTCACATTCAGGTTGAAAATTTAATGGGAGTATCTGATTCTTATAAAATAGTTGGAATGGAATGGAAATAAACCAATTACTTTAAAAAGATTTTTAATAAAATTAAATTTTTTTTTATAATTACCCTTTAGAAAAATGAAAATATTTCAAATGTAATTTCCTTAATTATAATGCTTTTCCTTGTTCTGCTACTGCGTTTATAGCTTTTTGAATTTTTTTAGGATCTCCAAGATAATAATGTTTAATTGGTTTTAAATCGTCATCTAATTCATAAATTAAAGGAACTCCAGTTGGAATATTTAATTTTAAAATCTCTTCATCAGAAACATTATCAAGGTATTTAACAAGAGCCCGTAAACTATTACCATGGGCAGAAATTAAGATTTTTTTCCCAGATTTAATAGTTGGGGCAATTGTTTCATGCCAGTAAGGTAATACTCTGGCAACTGTATCTTTCAAACATTCAGTTAAAGGAATTTCATCGCTACTTAACTCTTCGTATTTTTTTTCATTTCTAGGATATCGAGGGTCACTAGTTTTAAGAGGAGGAGGGGGCACATCATAACTTCTTCTCCAAATAAGTATTTGTTTTTCACCTATTTCAGCAGCCATTTTTGCTTTATAAAAACCTTGTAAGGCACCATAATGTCGTTCATTCAACCTCCACGAGCGATGAACTGGAATCCACATTAAATCCATCTCATCTAATACAATCCATAGGGTTCTTATACCTCTTTTAAGTACAGATGTGAAAGCAATATCAAATGAATAACCTCCTTCTTTCAATAACTTTGCTGCTTCTTTCGCCTCTTGAATCCCTTTTTCTGAGAGATCAACATCAGTCCAACCTGAAAACCTATTCTCCTTATTCCAAATACTTTCCCCATGTCTTAAAAATACAAGTTTATACATAATATATCAGTTTCTTAATTTATAATAATCGTATTATTAGAATATTTAATTTTTAATATATATCTCTTACTTTTTTAATTTTTAAGATAATTTAACGGTTTTCCTTTTAATCTTAAAAATATCTAGATAAGAAGAGATCTTTTGAAAGATTCTAATTGATAATTACCATATTTTTAAAATCAAATTTGAAAAGAAAGTTATTTAAAGCCCTTAAAGAAATATTATTTACAACATTTTACTTTTTCAAAAAATTTAAAAAAAAAAGATGTGATATCATGTCAGAAAATAGTAGTGCTCGAATATATACTACGAAAGATAAAGCAATATGGGGAATTGCTAATTTCGGAACATCTATAATTTCTGGAGTTTTTGCTACAACTACAGTAATTTTTTATCATGTCTATCTAAATTTAGATCCATTTTTAATAGGAGTTGCTGCTTGGATCTACGCAATCTGGAATGCTTTAAATGATCCAATTTTTGGATATTTATCAGATAAAACTAGAAGTAAATTAGGTCGTCGTATTCCGTTTATGAGATTCACAGCACCATTTCTTGCATTAACATTTATTATATTTTGGTTCGTCCCTCTAAATTTTGATCAACTTTCTATCTTTCTCTGGATGTTATTATTAATGTGTTTGTATGATACCTGTTATACTATAATCGGTCTAGTATATTCTGCTTTATTACCTGAATTGAGTGAAGAAGACAAAGTAAGAGGTGAATTTCAACAATATAGTTCTATATTTTATTTAATAGGGGCAATTTTTGGTTTTATAATCCCCGATCTTGTACGACCTGAAGTAGGACAAACCAATTTAACTTGGTTTTATATAGGGATGATAATAGTTGGAGTAATTGGAGCTGCTTGTGTAATCTTAACAACTTATAGATTTAAAGAGCGCCCTGAATTTACACAAGTTGATGAACCACTAAAACTGGGTGCATCAATTAAATATACATTTAAAAGTAAAGCGTTTCTGATATTAACGGCAGCCAATTTCATGTCAATTTTATTTCAACAAATTATTTTGAGTTACATGTTTTATTTAGCGGACTATGTTATGATGGTTTCTACAATAATTTTATTGGCAGCGTTAATTGGAGGGATAATTGTTGGCGTATTCTTCACAAATATTCTTGCCGGTAGATTTGGTGTTGTTCAAGCAAATCAAATTCTTCTAGGTTTTGGTGCAGTGTTTTTAATAATTGTACCATTTGTTCCTGATACTTTAATTTATATTAGTTTGTTTATTGGAGGGATTGGATTAGCTGGTCCTTTAGTATTAACAAACGTCCTTTATGGTCAAGTTGCTGATGAAGATGAAATTAAATCGGGAGTTAGAAGAGAAGCAGCATTTTTCGGTACTAATGCTATGCTTACTAAACCTGCTCAATCTATTGCTATTTCTATTGGTCCATGGTTATTATCACTTGCTGGTTTTCTAACAGAAGAAATAGCTCAACCTTCTAGTGCGATATTTATGATAAAAATCATAATAGGACTAATACCCGGTATTGCCATGATAATTGGAGTTATTCTTCTTGTATTTTATCCACTTAAAGGAGATTATTTAAAAGAAATCCAAGAAAAAGTATTGCAAATGCATGCTGAAAAACACGCAAAATTAGAATAATAATTATTTTTTTTATTTTCTATCTTTCTTTTTAAATTTGGATATATCAAATAGTATTTTTTCACCTGTATCTATAATCCTTCTTGTAGCTTCCTTTTTAGTTTCTTCAATCGCTTTTTGAGTTGGTTGGTATTTTCTTGCTGGTTTTCCGATATAAATATAATCAGGATCTAAAATCTGGTTAATATACGTTACAGTCCACACCCCCAGTGTAGTTCCTTTACCGACAATAGTACCTGGTGCTACAATTGAATTACCCCCTAACACTACATGATCCCCGATTATGACTTTTTTTATTAGAAGATAATCAATTTTGTTTATCCTAATAATTATACTTGAAAAAATTTGCGCTCCTTGTCCAACCATTATATTATTTCCAAATTCTATAAATTCCACGTCACTCCATCCATCAAACATGGTACTTTTGAAATCTGCTCTCATATCACACATTTTAAAAGCAAAATTTGAAACCCAAGGAAAGCAAAAGTTATTCCATATCCAGAAAATAAATTTCTTGGTTGTGACTCTAAGACAAAAAAATGAAAAATCCCGGTTGCTTTTATCAGCTTTAAAAAGCCCTTCTTTAGGTTTATGGATTAATTTTAAAGTAATTAAACAAAGCTTCCCAAGAAAAAGACTGGTAAGGAGGTAAGCCCCCCACCAAGCCAATACATCTATGAATATGAGTAATATTCTCCAATGAAAGAAATTTGAATCCATAGCAAAACTAAAAAATGATAATATCATTGTGGTTGGAATTAAAATAGATATAATATGGAGAAATAAATAAAGTAAAATGCTAGAACAGGACCATGTGAATGCGTTTGTGGTAATTGGGATTTTTCTTATATCTATTAATTCTAAATTTTCAGTATTCATATTTGAATCCTTATTCTTCATTATTTTTACCACCCAGAAGTTTAATTATAGCATCAGCATTAAGTTTCTTAGCAGGAAACCCACCGTATATTCCATCTTTTCCAAGTTTATCAAATTTAATTGTAGCAGATATAGGTAATATAGTAGAATTATCATCCATTTCTAATCCTGGAAATGCTCCACTTGAGGCATTGAACACGCAGTTATTTCCTATTTGGGCTCCAAAAAATGTTAAATTTTCTTCACCGTATACACCATCAACAACATGATTTGTAATGTGAGCAAAGGTTCCAATATAGCATTTTTCCCCAAAATCAATGTGACTGTGAAGAAACGTATCTTCAAATACAGTTCCTTTTCCGATTTTATTAGAATGGAGGAATCTTAACTCGCAATTCAATAGCCAAGGAAAAGGAGAGCGAATAAAAGCGAAAATTGGATATTTAAATAGAAAAGATCTAAAATGATAATAATCTAAAATCGTTGAGGTTTCATCTAAATTTCTATCAAAAACACCCTGTTCAGGGCCTCTTTTATCAGTTAATTTATAAAACCATTTAGTAAATAGAGCAACAAAAAACAAGTGTAATAAATAAATACAGATTAAAACTAAAGGAGTAAAAATTAAAATCAGAACAATATTTATATTTAATAGAGTCTCAAATGATAAAGGAGTTGTTAATAAGTTCGGTGTTAGAACTCCAAAAAGAAATGAAAAAAAGAAAAAGCTAGGCAAAATAAAAGATGCTCCTATTATTATCCAACCTGATATTACATAGAAATGGAACGGAACAGACATTTCTTTAACATGTGCCCTTAGATTTTCTTCATCATATTTCTCTTTAATATCATCTTCAAATATTAGTATTTCAAATTCTTTTTCATTCTTAACAATAAAAAGTTCATCATCTTTTTTAGCAGGAGCACCACAATATATTGAATCTCTTTCTAAATGTTGATCTATGGTTGTCATAGAAATTGCATCAAGAATAGTATTAGATTCAATTACTGTTCCTGGTAATACAACTGCATGTGCACCTATGATAACATTATCTTTTATTATCACCTTTTTTATAATAAGCTTATTCTTTATAATAATATTAGAAATTACAAAGCTGCCTTGACCAATTCTAACATTTTTACCCATTTCTATAAATTCAAGATCAACCCATCCCTCGCTTAAACAATTTGAAAATGATGTTTTGATTCCTAAAATTTTAAAAAGTAAAGTCTCAAGTAATGGTAAAGATAACTGTCGCGCTAACCACGTTGGCCACTTTTTAACAACTGCGCGCAAACTCCAATAACAATAATCTTTATCATTTTTATCTCTAAGAAATACACCTTCCTTTGGCTTATGTATCAAATTAATAAAAAATAGAAAAATTCTTGCTACTATTATTGAACTCAATATTAAAATAATTATACCAACAAAGAAAGCAAATGGAAACAGCAAATAGAAGATAAATAGAAGATTATAGAAGGATTGCCAAAAAAACCATAACCAGATAATCGTCGGTTGAGCACTCACCACAATTACCATGGTATAAACTATTAAATAGCGTTTTTTAGCAAGTGTATTTGTTGTTCTTGGACCCACTCTTAAGGATGATGGAATAGAAATTTTAAAATCACTTCATACTTAAATTAATTCATTTAAATGGATTATTTTGAATTCATTATTTATGTTTATCCTTTTTACTAAATTATACAATTTATAGGTTATTAAAGGAATAAAACAGAAAAATTTACTCCATTTCAAAATCTTTAATCATTTTCACGTCTTTATTTGTATTGATAGTAATTGCAATAAGAGCTTCTTCCTCATCATCACTACACTCAGGGTCAAACATTACAAAATAAAATGTTTTTTCTTCACTCTCAAAACCTACTTCCATTTCCCCACAATCATCAGGTAATAGTGCTTTAATATTATCTGGTGCGTTTGATTTGAGAATTTCAAATATCGAATCTTCAATTTCTTTCTGTTTCTTTCTGATTTCTTTAATTTTGGAGAAATCAAATTGTCCAAGAGACTCCTGGGTCTTAATATTCAATTCATTCCATTCTTGAAAGATGATCTTTAAATCAGGTTCAGATGTCATATAAGACTCAGTTATTTCTATAAAAAAAAACTTTCCTATTATCAAGAAAATAAATATTAATAGTGGGCTCTCTATTATATCACAAGGTTTTAAAATAAAACGGTAGTAATATGTCAATTCACCTTCCAGATCCACAACTAAAAGGTACTAAAAGTCTTGAAGAATGTATTTATAATCGTGAAAGCGTGAGAAAATTTAAAGATAAAAAGATTGAAATTGAAAAAATTTCACAAATCTTATGGTCTGCCCAGGGACTAAAAGGATTTAAAAGAACAGTGCCTTCCGCAGGTGCTACTTATCCATTAGAGATATATGTTACATTAAAAGATAAAGGTTTTTTTCACTATAATTTTAAAAAACATATCTTAGAATTAATTATTGAGGAGGATTTAAGTAAGAACCTAGCTAGAGCCTCTTGGGATCAAAATTTTATATCTGAAGCATACATGAATATAATAATTTGTGCGATATTTTCAAGAACCACTCAAAGGTATGGCGAAAGAGGTGTACGATATGTATTCATTGAAATTGGGCATTGTGCTCAAAACGTTCATCTAGAAGCTGTTGCTTTAGGTTTAGCCTCAGTCCCAATTGGGGCTTATGAAGATGACCGCGTTAAAGAAGTTCTAAATCTTCCTAAAAAAACAGAACCGTTATACATTATTCCAATTGGATATCCCTGATTATCTCAAAAGTATTTTTAAAAAAATTTTTCAATACGCTCTTTGAGCTTCGAATTCTTTTTTTTCAATAGTAAAAAACATTGGATCAGGATTAAAATTCTTATATTTAACGTGCCCCATGTACTTCATTCCTATTCTTTCGGCAACTTTCCATGATTTAGTATACCTTGGATTAATGAGTGCGACAATCTTAGGTAAATCTAGTCTTAAAAATGCGTATTCGATAAGTTTTTTCATAAATTCTATAGCATATCCATAACCTCGATATTCTGGTAACAATGCATAGAACGTTAATGCATCACTGTTATTTTCTAAATCTTTAAATCCACAGAATCCCAGGAAATTTTCATTTTCTTTATCTGTGATAGCTAAGACAAAAATTGACTCAGAAGAATTATAAGGATTAATTAAAGAATTAAATAAGTATTGAACTTTGTTAATTTCTTTAAATTGATCTTTAAGATAAAGGCTTTTGATTGTTTCTTCATTGCTTACTAAATCATGAAATGCTTTAAAATCCTCTTTGATGAATGATCTAAGTACAAGTCTTTTAGTCTCTATTTTGTATGGAACTTTCATTTTATAGTAATTTTATCTTAAAACTAAAATAATATTTATAGTAATTAAAAAATGAATTTTTATTAATTGCTTTATTTAAAATTAACATAATAATAATATAATTCTTATGATAAGCCGGGATTATGAAATAAAAACAAAAATAAGAAACAAAATTATTTAAAATTCAATTATTTTCTTGGTTTTTGAGTTTTGGTTTTTCTATTCAACATACAATAATATTATCATTTTATATTTTATCAGTTTTTCTATTCTTATTCTATTAATATGTTCAATAATTTTCAATTTTAAAGAAAGAGTAGATAGAATTACAATAACTTTTCAGAGTTCATTGCTTATTATCCCAATTACATTTCAAATAGTTATAATCTTCTTTTATAGACCTTTATCTCCCCCATTTTTCTTTTCTATTAAAAACTTAATAGGATTAGTCCATAGAATTGATATGTTATCCTTTTCCATATTGTTAGCGTTGGTGCTATTAAAATTAGGGGGTGTTAAGATCTATTTTATGAATAATATTGAGATTCTTGAAGCAGGGGGTGGTGATGATATTTTTCAATATTTTACTAAAGAAATAGATTATCGAAAAATAATTATGTTTGTTTTATTATTTCCGCTCAGTGCATTTATAGAGGAATTGATATATAGAAGTATCTTATTAAGTTTCTTTATTTATTATTTTAATTTGAATATCTTTATAGGTATTATAGTAATATCATTAATTTTTGGGTTTGTTCATTATTCTTCATCGAAAAATTGGTGACATGTTATTTCAACATTATTATCTTCAATCATTTACTTTTTTGCTTTAATTCAGTTAGGATTAATATTCGCGTGGGTATTTCATCTTATAACAAATCTTTTTGTTATATTATTTTATTATCAAACAAGAAGGAAAACAAATAAAAAGAATAATAATACAATATAACATTCAAAACTTTCTAGTTAAAGAAAAATGAAAATTGATTTTCGAGAAGCTAAAAGTATTATAACCAAAAGTAATATTCCCTCAATTGATTATGTAATCAACCCCTATACCGGTTGCCAGCACGGTTGCATTTATTGCTATGCAGAATTCATGATTAGATTTACTAATCATAAGGGCGATAAATGGGGGCAATTTTTAGATATTAAACAATTTGATTTTAATAAGATTAAACCGCAAAAATATAATGGTAAGAGACTTTTACTTAGTTCTGTAACTGACCCATATATTCCATTAGAATTAAAATATGAAAATACAAGAAAAATCTTAGAAAAACTAGTAGGTACCACTGCTCATATATCCATATTAACCAAATCAAAATTTGTTGTAAGAGACATTGATATATTTAAAAAATTTGACAATTTAGAGGTAGGTATTTCAATAAGCACATTAGATGCTGAATTTGCTAAAATTATCGAGCGAGGGGCATCAAGACCAGAAGAAAGGCTAGAAGCTCTGAAAGAGATTCATGAAAATGGAATTAAAACATATACCTTTATTTCCCCTTTATTTCCTAAAATCACTAATTATAAAGCTATTATGAAAAAAACCAAAGATTATACTGATTCTTATATGTTTGAAAACTTGAACTTCAGGCCTCATAATATTCCAAGAATATTTAAAATAATTAAAGAGAAGTATCCTAAACTTTTACCCATATATGAAAACTTTCGAAAGGACCACTCTCAATGGGATATGATTGAATCTGAAATTGATGCGTTTTGTAAAAATCTAAATCTAGAATATAAAATTGAATTTCATCATGGTGGTTTTTCAAAAAGTTAATTTTATTATTATAACTCATATAAATAAAAAGAATATGATGTTTAAATGCCAAGTAGTATATTCTCTCATCAAGCGCCAGGATTGATTTTAAAAATAAAATATCCACAGAAATTTGATGGAACCGCTTTATGCATTAGTACTTTTGTTCCGGATATAAGTGTGGTTATTGATCCATTTTTCACATTTAACTTTAGAGGAATCACTCATAGTTTATTAGGACTGATAATATTTACCTTACCCATAACTCTTTTATTAACCTTGATTTTTTGCGATCATATTGCTCCTTTTTGCGCTAAGCTTGCAAGGAAAAATGGGATTTTGTATAAACCTATGAAATATTTTGGTATAGATGAATGGGATAATTTAAAGAAAAAGCAATTTGATAAAAGATTTTATGTTGTAGCATCTTATTCTGCATTAATTGGAGGGTTAACTCATCTTTTACTTGATCTCCCTGCACATGCAACAATAGAGCTATTTTATCCAATAATCTTACAATCTCCTGATATATTATTATACTCTATTATAGATTTTGGAACCGTTAATATTGGCCCATTTCAGATAGACCGTAATTTAACAGTATATCAACTAATATGGATTATTGAAACCTTAATTACGATGGTTATTTCTCTATATCTTCTTAGATTTATTAAAAAACATAATTTAATTAGTAATTGGTATCATGAAGTTTGAATAATCTTTCGTTAATTTCTGTTATTTGTTTAATAGAATTAAATACAATTGATGACGTTCGAAAGGATATTTTAGGATTTACTGATTATGTATCTGGAGTATTTACGATTGAGTATCCAAATGTAAAGTATAAACGTTGTCCAACTCGTCCTGAACAAAAAACCACCTGGCTTAATAGTGCATAAAAGTAATATTTTTTCTTATTCTTCAATTTGTAAGTATCTTTTAATCTAAAAACATATTTTCTGGAAGGATCCAAACGGGAGGATCTCGTTTGAGCCCTTTTTCTTTAAGTTTTTCTAGTTTTTCTTTATAATTGTTATAAAAATCATATCCAAAGACACAGATGCCATGATCAATAGCATCCAAAATAGATACAACGCCTTCATGAAACATTTTATCAAATTCATTAGCTCTATAACAAAACGCATCCAATCCTAAAGATGATTTATAATGTTCATAAATCATGGTTGACCTATTAATGAAAGATTCTTTGAAATCTCCAACAAATATCATATCCAAATCGCTATTTTCCAGATAATCCTTTCTCGCTCTTGATCCAAATAAAATTACACAATCTAACGGCACATTTTTGTTAATAATTTCCGATAATTTGATTAAATAATTCTTCAAATCAGCCTCTAGCATTTCCTTTTTTTCCTTTAATTTCTTTATTAACAAAATTGATTATTTTTTTCGCTTGATTAATCGCTAATTCTGCTTCTTGTTTATTATAGGCTTTATGTGGCGCAATATTTGGAAGAGCATCAGGATAACGTGTTGTAATATAGTGCTTATCAAGGCTTAGCGCTGTTCTTTCAAGATCGTTAAAATTCTTATTCTTTATTTCTTTATATTTTTCTAAAAGAGAGTGAATAGAATGACCCCATCCATTAAGATTATTATGATATAGCAAGGCTTTCACTGCTTTTTCTGCTGCTTGTTGACAATGAAAAACTACAGTATTGAATCTTTCATTCTCAAATAAAATCTTAGCATTTTCTAGATCCCAGTTTGCTTCCTCTAGCCAATTGGCTGTTCGTTCATTCATGAAAGAGATGTTATTTTTAAAAAGTTTTTCTATATTAAATATATCATTTCAATTTTAAAAAACTAGGTAGAAAAGGAATTTCATGGAAAATGTCTTCAAAAAAAAGTGAAACATTATTAACTGAATTTACTTCACAACCACATTTAATTTATAGAAAAATAGATATTATTTCAAAACTTTTTTTTCAAGACCATATTTTTAACGATAATAATTTGATACTTGTGAGTTAAAGTTGAGTCATTCCTCAAATATTAATAGAAGACAGGAGATCATCGCTTATGTATTATTAGTATTAACTATGGTTATTTGGGGAGGTACCTGGCCATTAGGTCGATGGTTAGTATCTGAAGAAGTTGGGGGAGAAACCATCCCACCTCTAATGATAGCAGTGATACGTTATTTCTTAGCTGTAACTTGTTTTTTTCTCATTCTTAAATATAAAGAAGGAACTTTAAATTGGCAATTCGCCAAGGAAAATTGGAAAATTTTAACTTTTATGGGGTTATTATCCGTAACGATTTATCAAATAGGTTATCTTATGGGTGAAATTTTTACGGCTGCCAGTGACGCTAGTATCATGGTCGCAACAAACGCTATTTGGGTTGTTATTCTTTCTAGTAAACTTTTAAAAACAGAATCTTTTACTTGGAAAAAAGGTGTAGGAACTCTTTTAGCGTTTATGGCTGTTGTCATCGTTGTAGGATTTTCTCCAAATGTAAATGTGTCTAATCGAATTCTTGGAGATGTTTTAATATTGGTTGCTGCATTTGCTTATGCGGTATATACGGTAACTTCACGATTTTTTATGAACAAAACTCAAAAAAATATTGATTCTTATCAACCAAGCTCTTTATGGATAATAACGTGGGTATCTTTTTTTGGTTTTTTAATAACCACTCCTATAGCATTACTCATTAGTCCAGAATATCTTAATCCATTAGAATATATAACCATTCCAAGCCGTGTGTGGATTGGAATTGCATATTTAGCTTTTGTTTCTTCAATATTAGCGTACACGTTCTATTTAGAAGGTGTTAAACGTTTAGATGCTAGTAGGGCTGCGATATTCCAAACTTTAGTACCATTATTTGGAGTGATCTTTTCTGCTATATTTTTACAAGAAGAATTCGATTTCTTCATCTATCCTTTTGCTCTATTACTTGTAATATTGGGAATAACACTTGTAAATCGTAATTCATCTCTTAATAAAGGAGACAAACTCAATAAAAGTGAAGAAAAATAACAATTATGTTGAAATATATTATAAAATAGAAAAAAAAGAAAAACAAGAGTTTAGAATTCAAGATTTCTTTACTTTTTTACTTAAAACGATTGCTACAATGGGTAGGATGCCAAGGAGAATGTATAGATTATATCCTGGAATGCGTTCTTTTTTAAATTTGTTATTTTTAAAAGTATTCCCAAAATCGCACCTATTATAGCTAATCCTCCAACTACAGAAGCAACAACAATAATTGCAATGACACCCGGCTCTAGTCCCCTTGGAACGCTCTTGATTATGGTAACACTTTCTGATACTTCATTTCCCGCAATATCTCTGGCATAGAACGTAATAGTAACCTCTCCATTGGCTAAGGCTGCCCACGCTGTTTGGTCAATAGCTCCGGTTGCATTAACCGCAAAATTGGAAACTCCTCCATCAAGCGAATACCAAATTGTAGCAAAGTTAAGAACAGTGATATTGAGATCAAAGGAAGGTGCTTTTTTACCAAATTTTTTTCCTTCAGCTGGTGAATTGATAATAATAACTGGAGCTACAGTGTCTTTTCTGATAATTTGAATAATGAGACAAGAGAGGGAATATTAGTCCTTTTAATCCTTTTGCGTCTTATTTTTCTCTTGAGAATTGATCCACGTAAGGATCTCCTCTTGAAATAGTGGAAAATCTTCAAATAATTCGCATAGTCCCTTGAATAATAAACGATAATTAATATTGTCATATTGATGTACCACAATGTTTCTCATTTTTACCAAGGATGTCGCCTTTTCAGCTGTTTGAGCTGTGATAACACCTAAATTACCCAATTTTTTCATGCAATCAGAATAGGTCTGAGGAGGGGGTTCCC
>JAEOTA010000055.1 GCA_016840085.1 Promethearchaeota archaeon | reverse complement strand
GAATTTTCTCCAATAAAAATTCCTCCAGCATTTTCTATTTGATTTAAAACTGTCATAGGGTCTTTTATCATAAGCGAAAGATGTTCGGGCGCAAACTCATTTGAAATTTCAATTGATTCTTCTAATGAATTTGTCAAAATAATGCCACCTTTATTTTGAAGAGAGTTCTTAATGATTACATTTCTGTCCAGATCCATAATTTGCCTTTTTAACTCGTTTTTGACGTATGAGATTAAATTTTGATCAGAAGTTATTAATATAGGAATTGCTAAAGAATCATGTTCTGCTTGAGCTAGTAGATCAGAAGCAACTAATGAAGGATTTGCTGTTTCATCAGCAATTATTATGACTTCAGTTGGCCCATATATTCCGTCAATTCCTACAATCCCATATACTTCTTTTTTAGCCAAATTTACATAAATATTTCCAGGACCCACAATTTTTTCTACATTAGGAACTTGCTCAGTTCCGAATGCCATGGCAGCAATAGCTTGAGCACCACCCATTTTAAATAGACGAATATTTACACCAAACCGTTTAATCAATCCACAAGTTGCGAGGATAATGTTAGACAAAGTTCCGTTATTTTCGGGGGGAGAAGCAAAGATGATCTCTTTAGTTCCTGCTACGACAGCGGGTATGGCTGTCATTAATATTGAGGAAAACAAAGGAGTTTTACCTCCTGGAATATAAATTCCTATCTTTTTAATTGGTTTAATTATTTGACCTAATTGTCCTCCAAGGTTGTAATTCATCCATGATAAAATTGGTTGCGACATGTGAAATTTATAGATTCTCTCGCTGGCTATTTCTAAAGCTTTTTTCAACTCCGGATTAATAGTTGAGAGACACTCTTCAAAATCAATATTAACTATTTCAAATTGGTCTATATTCACTTTATCTAACTTTAAAGTCCAATCTTTGAGCGCTTGATCACCCCTTTCCCGGACGTCTTTAACAATTTTTCTTACAATTTCCTCTGGGCTTACATTGTTGTTACTGAATTCTGGATTTGAGAAGATAAATTCTCTTTTTAATATAATATTTCTTGCCTCATCTGTTGTGTATACTCTAATCACTATCCATCCCCAAATTCTTTAATAATTTTATATATCTCAATGGTTCCTCCTCAAAAATATAAAGTGCTGGAGCAACAACTACGCCACTTCCACCAATTTCTCGTAGATTTCTTATCGCTTGTTGTAAATTTTTTCTTTCGACAATAACGTGAACTGCAAACATCTTTTCTCTATTTTTGGTAAAAACCGCAGATATTGTAGGTCCTTGTAAACCTTCAAGCCCTTCTTTAGAGAAAATTGCTTTAGCAATTTCTTCACGACTTTCTCCTCTCATGTTTACGAAAACTGATACAAATTTTTGGGCTCTTAAGGTCGCTTCGATATATTCAATCAATCCACGAGCAATTTTTAAAATAGCCTCATTCTTCAGTGATGTACGATTACCTATAAGTACAGATTCAGAAGTCATTATTTGACCTCCATTTATCCTTCTTAAACGATTATCCTTTAATGTCTGGCCTGTTGACACAAGATCAACTATAATATCACTATATTCCAATTCTGGATATACCTCAAGAGAACCATTTCCCTCAATTAATTCATAAGTTATATCAACTGAATTTAGGAATTGCCTAGTAAGCTTTGGAAATTTTGTAGCAACACGAATTACCTTTCTATTCTGTTTAATCTCATCAATTGAATTTTCAGGCCATTCTTCAGGAATAGCTATTTCAAGGCTGCATTTTCCAAAATTTAGCGCATCATGTATAACTATTAACTCATTATTATATTCGGGTAAATATTCAAGAACTAAATCGTAGCCAACTATTCCCATTTCTAGTGATCCATTTAATACCCCCCTAACAATATCTACTTGACGTTGATAAACTAGTTGGAGATTAATGGGACCCTCTATTGATCCAATATATTGTCTGTTGTTTCTTTGTATAATAAATCCGCAGGACCTTAAGAATTCCTGAGTTTCGCTTTCCATTCTTCCCTTTGAAGGAATAGCGAGCCTTACCTGCCTTGTTTTATATTTTGGAAATGATTTTTGTAACTCTTTTTTCATTTATTTCGCCTCCATAATTCATTTACAATTTCATCAGGATTTATTTTATTTGTAGCCATTAAAACAAGGATAAAATATGTTAAATCAGCAATCTCCCAGATTAAATTATCTCTATCAGTATAATTTATCAATTCCAGACTTTCTTCTTGAATTTTGGATAATAATAAATTATTATCTTCTGCAAGTCTTTTACTATAGGATTCTCTTATTCCATAGTTTTCAATGCGATCATTAATTATATCATAAAGATTCTTTATTGAAAATTTCATATTTCGAAAACAAGAATAAGATCCCGTATGACATGCAACACCTATTTGTTTTACTGTGAACAACAATGAATCAGCATCACAATCATAAAAAATTCTTTTCACGATTTGAAAATTACCCGATTCTTCCCCTTTTATCCAAAGACTATTTCGTGATCTACTGAAGTAGGTCGCTTTTTTGGTTTTAATAGTATGCTTTAACGATTCTTTTGATGAATATGCGAGCATTAAAACGTTATTATTTTGGTCTTGTACCACTGTTGGAATTAATCCGTTTGATTTCTCAAAATTTAAAATTGTTACCAATTGATTGTCTATGAGTGAATAATCCATCTTTAAGTTGAAGTTGATAATCTCATTCTCATTATAAGATTCAAGTTCTAAACTATTTATCCCGTGCTTTTTTAGTAGCGATTTTAGCTCTTTTTGATTGGGCTCTAGGTTAATTCCTAATTCAATTTTTTTAGAAGCATCCTTGAGGGTTCCATCTTTTATCAGTGCTGTAATACTGTTGTTATTAGCCTTAAAAATAAGAGTAATATATAAGTCCCAACCTCGTTTTATAAATACTCCATCTATGAACTCCCTTAGCCCTCCAATCTGTTCAAGATCTTTCATATCTATTTTCAATATTAACATATTATACCCCCCAAACTGAAATAGTTCAGTTTGTTTAAATTCCGATGAACAATCAATAACAAATATTACTTTAGTTCATCGGAACTATTAATGATGTAGCCAATGATGTACCATTGAATTGAAGTCTTTAAAAAAAATTGCTGGTACATCTTGTGATCTAATAACCCGACAGTTATTAGACTCTTCCATAAATGAGATACTCAATATAGCATGAATTAAGTTAGGAAGATCATTTTCATAAAAAATCAAACGAATTCACCCATATTGAGTTCTTTTTATTATAGCTAGTTTTACTAGCATATTTTCAATTTATAACATATTTTATTATATGGAGACTAAAAAAGTTTTCTATAATCGTCCTATTCGATTCAAAAAAAAAAAATAGAAAGTAATTGAAGAAAATTAGGATTAAAGGGGAATATATATTAATTATTAAGGATTACCATCAGACTCATAGTCTTGAGCCATTTTCTATCAACCATTGAGATTTTCTTTTGTTCTAAAAATCAATTATACGATTTTATGAAAAATAAGTAAAAAATTTATTTATACGTATTTGTAAATATTAGACCAAATAGCAAATAAATCAATAGAAAATTCCTAACTTCCACGAGATTGATCAACTTCATAATTTCGAATTTAGTCGTATAATTTTTTTTATTTTTTTTTCCATAAAATTAAGTGCGAACAAGAATCTTTAAATATCTAAAAGCTGCATATCAATGTAACATACTCTTAAAAAATAATAAAATTTATTAAAAAGTTAAGTAAATAATTGAAAAAGTGGAGGAATAAAAAATGGCAGGTTCTGAATATATAAGTTGGAGTCCTATTAGAAGATTAATGAAACATAATGGGGCCATTATCGTTGCTCGTGATGCTGTAAATGAATTGGTTGAATGGTTGGGATCATCTGCTGAGAAATTGACAAAAACAGCTTTAACATTAACCAAACACTCAAAACGTAAAAAAATAACACGGGACGATATTCTTTTAGCTATTAAATACTTCTAAATGGGCTATGGGTAAAGCATTTTATTTATTAAATTTTTTTTTCTTTTTTCCTTAAAATTTTCAAGGTTTATAGAAAATTTATTTAACATTTCTCAATACGTTAAACAAATCACATTTAAACAATTAAATAAGAATATTCTGACAAGAACGACACGACTCACAGAAAAAGAAATTTTAAAGCTAGTGCGTTGGTTCTTTTATCTATTTTATTCTATTTGGATGTTAGTATAATTCAGGTTCTTCAATTATTAATAAGATGAAAAGATATGAACAGTGTTAGGATACGAACCATAGTGGAAATGAAATTGATGTGGAAATGCTAATTAAATTATCTAAAAGAACATCGAAACTTTGACTTAAGAAGTTGAGCTTAAGATTTGTTATCTAAAGATAGACCACAATTTAAAAATGTAAATAATTTTTTTTAAAATTGAAAAAATATAGACTAATTTTAAATAAATATGAAGAGAATATTAATCTAGTTATGAATGAAATGCAAGAAAATTCAGAATCTGTTACAGAATTTCGATTGTCTAAAAAGAAATTCCTTTTCAATTTGCTAAAGTTAATTCCAAAAATGAGAAAGATACGGAAAAGAGTTGATAAAATTCTACTTGAAGCAAAAACACCAAAATTAAAAATTGAAGCACCAATTACCGAAATTATTCAGAAAGATTTAGAAGATGTATGTAAAGTTCCACATCGCAGAATTGGCACTGATGAAGCCCATGAAATTGAGGATTTTTTGTTAAGCAAATTTAAGGAATTAGGGTTGGGTTCTGTGAGTAGAGATCCTGTTGATGTTATAAATTGGAGTGCGACAAATTGGAAATTAAGAATATCAACGGAAGGAGAAGAAATAGAAGTCCCATGCTTTTTTATGCTTAACACAGGATTTACAACAGGAGATGGTATAACAGCTCCTCTAGTTTATGTTGGCACGGGTCAAGAAAAAGATTTTAAAAATATGGATGTCAAAAGTAAGATTGTAGTTGCTGATATTGAAATTCCAACTTTACCTTTAGGGAAATTGATAAGATTAGCAAAATTGTATTATGTTTCTGATCCAAAAAATTCAATTGACAAAACTACTGAACTCATCTTAACATTTGTCTTATCAAATTTACCTCCTCAGGCTTTAGGTGGAAAAAGAAGAGAAGATTCTGTCTATTGGCGATCATTCGATAGAGGTGCGGTAGGATTGATATTAATTTTAAGGGATTATCCTTCAAATATTAATAGTCATTGGGGCCCTTATGATGGAGTTATGAAGCCTATTCCCGCGTTATTTGTAGGAAAGTATGACGGAATAAAGGTTCGAGAGTTAGCACAGACCAACAATTATCAAGGGACTATAATACTTGAAGGATTTCAAGAACCAAGTGTAGCACATAATATTTGGGGCATTTTACCTGGCAATTCAGAAGAAATGATAATGATTTCAAGTCATCATGATTCAGCATTTAAGGGAGCTTCTGAGGATGGCACAGGAGTAGCTATAGTATTATCACAATTAAGAACATGGTCCAAAATTCCAAAAGACAATCGTCCCAGATCTTTATTATTTTGTATATCTGCAGGACATCTATATGGAGGGATAGGTGCCGAATCATTTGCCCGTAGATATAAGGACAACTTGTTACGAAATGTCCTTGTAGACGTAAATTTAGAACATATGTGTGCGAAAGAAGTTGTAGAAGACCCAGAAACACATAATTTTAAAATAACTGATAATCTAGCAATGGGTGCAGTATTTATCTCACGAAATGAAAATTTAGTAGCACCTGTAATTAAGGTGTGTAAGGAACATAAGATTGAGAGAATGATTTTAATTCCAGATAACTTTTTCGCAACTCCTCCAATTGGAGAAGCGGGACACTTTGCGATTCAAGCAGATTTAAAAGTTATTCATTGGATCAGGTCTCCATATTATTTACTCACAGCAGAAGATACACTCGATAAGATTGATATAGATAAACTACATTCCACTGCTCAATGTATATCTGATTTAATCAATTCATTGATGTCTATGCCAAAAGAACACTTTTAAAATTTACAAAGACTAGATTATGGCTCTGGGTTATCACTTTTTATTCTATTTTGATTTAAATTAAAATAGTCATTAATGAGGGTATAAAATTTTTTTAATACTTCTTCCCCTCGGTCTGTTGTATGATATTTTATACTATCACCCTCATTTAATTTTTCAACTAAATTTCGAGATAGGAGAAATTGAAGTGTTTCTTTTATCGCGCCCGTTTTTAAACGTGTTTTTCGTAATAACCATGTCTGAGTTCTTTTTGCCCTTAGGCAAAATTCTAATACTTCAGCCCAGATTTCGAATTTACTACGTCTTGAAGAACTCATTCAGACATCACCAAAAAAAAAATTAAGGGGGCTCCTCCTTGTCAAAAAGAATTGAATTTTCAGAAGATAATTGTTCTAATTTTTGAGCCCATTCTTCTAATTTAGGGAATAATTTTTCCCATTTGACGACTTCGCTTCTAATTTTAATTGAAGTCATCAAATTCATTAGCCAAAAGACTAGCATTGATAGAAATAATATTACCATAGAAATATCTATTAAAAAATTCCCATTTCCAGCACCCAAAAAGCGTGTAAATAAGAAAATAACATAAAAACCCGAAATGAAATTAAAGAATAAGAAAGTATTCACTAATTTAATTAAAGTTGTTTTTTCTTTTGAATAGCGATTAAAAAACGCATAAAAATTGGTAATATATGGGATAATTCCGTCGTAGAGAGCAGTTCGTGCTTTTTTATCACCCTGTTTAAGAGAACGATTTCCTCTGATTATGAATAACCCGTAAAAAATTATCTGTATTCCTATTTGAATTATTAGTAAGGAAAGAACGGTAGTTAGAATAATAGTCACTATGGTTCCAAATAGGCCATATCTTTGAGCAAGATCAGTTGTTGCTTGCCCAGTAACCAGTAAATATGTCCATAGAATAATAAACCCTAAGGCAAATAAAAATAACAGGATTAACGAAGAGAAATGAATTTTAAATAATTTGTTTATTCTTTTTAATTTTGTATACAATGATTTTTGGCTTTGAATTAATCCATTTTTTTCATTTTCGATTTTTTCCATAATTTCACCTTAAAAGTTATTATGATATACAAGGGAGCAATGATATTTAAGTATGTAAGGGTAAATCGTGGTTAGGGACCTATAGTCTTCAGTTATTTTAATTTTCTTGAGAAAGTAATGTTTCTAAAGTTTTAGTAAAACATCTTAATTTCACCTTAATAATTTAAAATTTCAGTGAGGGGCTGTTTTTTAATATAAGAAATAAACTTGTTAGTGCTAGTGATCAAAAAAATTGAAAGTCATCAAGGAGCACAAAGAATTCCAAATCTCAATAAAAGACATTATCTTTGCATCCTCCGAACGTAAATTTTTTAATTCGGCAATTCCATTGCGCATTCGAGCCTCAAAAGGAACTGAAGTTCACCATCTTTTCCAAAAAAACCGAAAGAAAACTGAAAAGACCTTCCAACGTGAAGTTTTGGTAAAATTTCAAACAGAGGTTCAAGGGTGGAAATTTATCATTTCGGGGCGTGCTGACATCGTCTATGAAGCGGAGGGAATCTTGGTTATTGAAGAAATTAAGTCAGTCTCGGACCTTGATGACTTTAATCTTGAATCAAAAACTGCCGAAGAATATCGTTTGCAGTTGTTATTGTATGGGCATCATTTTCTCAAGTTGGGGGAACACATTCAGTGCCGGCTGGTGTTAATTGATATTTATACCGACAAAACCAAAATTATTGATGTTCCCCTACAAGATCTTTCGGAATATATTCAAAAACAATGTGAAACTATTTTAACCTCTTGGAAGATAGCACAAAAATTAAAAGCAGAGCAGCGAGAACGCGCCAAAACGGTCATTTTTCCCTTTGAGAAATATCGTCCTAATCAAGAAGAAATCATCCAAAAGACCATCCAAAGCCTTCAGAAACGAGAACGATTAATGCTTTTAGCCCCCTCTGGTTTAGGAAAGACCGTTGGAACTTTATTTCCCGCGTTAAAATATGCCTTAAAGAAAAATAAGCGCGTGTTTGTCACTACCTCAAAAACTACCCAGCAGCATATCTATCGGGACACTTTACAGATATTTACTAAAAAGAAAGCGAAGTTTAATTCGATTATTCTTACTGCGAAAGAAAAAATGTGTATAAATAGTGCTTTTATCTGTGAGAAATCATTGTGTCCCTACCTTGATAATTACGGGAAGGTCTCTTTGGATAAGATCGTTTCAGAAATGCTCGTTAAACAGGTCATTGATGCTCGATATATTCGAAAAATGGCAAAAAGCCATACTATCTGCCCTTTTGAAATTTCTCTGGATTGTGCTCTCTATTGTGATGTGATTGTCGGGGATTATAATTATGTATTCCATCCATACATCAAGTTGAAGCGGTTTTTTGACCAACCCTATGATGATATCATATTGATTGTCGATGAAGCCCATAATTTACCCTTCCGAGCGATGACTTACTATTCTCCAGAAATAACTCTACAATCCCTTACTGATGTTAGTGATTATTTACGGTCGTTGCGCATGCCAAAATCTATTGAGAAGAAAGGCATTGCCATCTACCAACAAATAACCAATTTCATTATGGAGTTGATCAACCAATTTCCCGATTTGGTAACAAAGAAACCAATTCTGGCGAAATTTGATAAAAAATTCTTCCGACAAATATTGAAGGATTATGATCAGCTTCTATTGTCGTATATTCGAGCCTATACTTTCCAACAAGGTTTTCGACCAGGAGGGAAAGATAAGGTCGTAGAATTTGTGTTAAATTTGCGTCAGTTCTCGACAATCTTGCAAGAAAGTGATTCTCCTGAGTATAGCGAATTAATATATATAAAAGAAGGAAAAATCAAAATATTATGCAAATCGGCGGCACCAAAACTCGAAAAACAAATCGCAGGATTTCATTCGGTTATCATGCAATCAGCGACCTTATTCCCACTTGATTATTTCCAAAAGATGGTAGGGTATCCCCCCACAACACAGAAAATACAATATAATTCCCCCTTTGCTCAACAAAATCGTCTTTATCTTCTCATGCCCAATGTTTCCACAAAATATGAATACCGTCTAGAGTTTTATGATCATGTTGCAGCAACAATTTGTAATGCTGTGAATGTTAAAACTGGAAATTATTTGGCTTTTTTTCCTTCATTTTCATATCTTAAAGCTGTTCAACGTGAGATTGAAACTTACCCCCTCTCAGTTGAGCTTATAGTACAAGAACGTCAAATGAGTGAGAGCAAACGTAGAAAGTATTTAAAAAAACTCCAAACACCTGATAAAAAATATCTTCTACTAGCTGTGCATGGGGGAATCTTTAGTGAAGGTGTGGATTTTACCGGGGATATGGCCATTGGAACTTTCATTATCGGTCCTGGACTGCCCGCGTTTTCTATGGAGCAAGAATTAATGCGAAAATATTTCGAATTCAAGTGGAAAAAAGGCTTCGAATATGCCTATCGGAATCCCGGGATGATGAAAGTGATTCAAGCCGCAGGACGAATTTTCCGGACATCTACTGATCGCGGGTTTGTGATGTTAATAGGGCACCGATTTAGCACACCCTATTATAAAAGTGTTCTACCAACCGATTGGAAAATCGAACTCTCCCCAGATCTCATCAAACGCATTAAAACTTTTTGGGCGTCTCAGAATGCCGATCAGCAAGAAAATTCATATAAAGATAAGTCAGAAATATCAATAAAGATTAAAAAAAAATATCCAAAGACTGCAGATTTGTTTGATTTTATGGAAAAACTTTGAAGAAGTTTAGATTAAATTTAGTATTTCTTCAATATCTTCTTGAGCTTGACTATCTGAGAATTTAGACAAATAATGGTAATGATCACCTTTTTCTTTCATAAAGATGTCCATGCTTAAAAAAAGGGCAAGAAATAAATTTATAGATTTGACAGATGTACTTAATGAATCCTAAAATAATAAATCATGATCTCTTTTGACATTTTGGACAAAAGAATCCTCGCCGCCCTGATATATCATAACGTTTAATTTCATTATCACAAATGGGACATCGTTCTTCTTTCTTGCGGTGAGGGATTAAGAATTCTCTTGGAAAAGTGCTTAAGTTACCTTCTTTTTCGATTCCAAATTTTAGAACTTCTTTAATATTTTCAAATAATTTTTTCATTTTTATCTCATTTATGGAATCCATTTTAGTATACGGATTTATTCTTGATTTGAATAAAATTTCATCAGAATAAATATTCCCAATACCCGCAATAAAACTTTGATTTAATAATGCATTTTTAATAATAGCAGATCTTCTCTTCGTTGCTTCTTCAAAGTCTTCAAAACTCATTTTCAAAGCATCAGGTCCTAATTTTTTCTTTTCGATAAATTCCTCAGTTGTTTCTACAATATCTAATCTTCCAAACATTCTACGAGATAAATAAGCTAAATTATAATCATTTTTGAATTGAAATATAACTTTACTGAATTTTGGTTCATCTTCTTTCTTATGATAATATTCTAAATCTCCCGTCATGCCAAAATGCATAATAAGATATCTTGGATTGAGATACACAAAAATATATTTACCATGCCGTATTGTGGATTCGAATCGGCTATCTTTTAGAGATTTTATTAAATCTCTTTCACTTACATTCAAAACTCTGTTATCATTTACTTTTATGATATCAATGACTTGCTTTAAAGATGTTTTATCTAAATATCGTTTTAAAGTCTCCACTTCTGGCAGTTCTGGCATAATTATAAGATGTAATTATTTATTAACTAAAAGTTTAATGCGATCATAAAATGGACGTACTATTTTATAAAATATAATTAAAACTTTTTAGTAGGTTATTTTAATCTTATTTTATATGACAGAGCTAAAAACTAAACCCACTGATAAAAATGTAAAAGAGTTTCTAAATAAGGTTGAAAACCCGAGAAGACGAGATGATAGTTTCAAGATCTTAAAGCTAATGCGAGAAATCACTCAGGAAGAACCGATTATGTGGGGTGATAGCATTGTGGGATTGGGGAGTTATCATTATAAATACGCGAGTGGACGAGAGGCGGATTGGTTAGCAATTGGATTTTCCCCCAGAAAACAATACCTTACTATTTATATTATGGATGGCTTTGAAAAATATGAGGATTTACTTAAAAAGTTGGGAAAACATAAACTGGGTAAGTCATGTCTATATTTAAATAAACTAGAGGATGTTAGTATTCCTGTTCTGAAAGAATTGATAAGTGAATCTTTGAAATATGTAAAAGAAAGCATGAGTGAATAATAGGTTTAATTTACTTACCAAAAAAATCTTTCTGGTTCTAAAAACACTCACTTCTTAAATTGTGCTTGATCAATTCTTTTCTCACCTAATTTTTTTAAATCTCTAGATATTTATTTCAAAAATAGATCTATAAAAAAGAATTACCTAAACACTAAAAAAGTTAGTTTAAAAGATAAAAAAAGTTCAATATTAACAAAAAATTATCCTCTCATATATTATTAATTTTTGAATAATTTAATTATCTATTTCAGGGTAAAAAAGTAAATAAATCTTAGAATAATATAGGGATTGCGATACCAATTTTTTATTATTATTTAAAGTGGAAGATGATCCAAACAGAAGAATCCCTAAGTTGAGATCTCCCTTATTTCTAATTTTGTTTCTAGTTCTTTTTCTTTCAAAGTAGAAGTGTTATTTTTTTTCCATAATAAAGATGAGATTATACTAATCGAAAGTATTAACAGTGGATATACAATAACTTCGACTAAAGAAGGATTAGAATTATATCCAAATAACGTTTTCAATAAAGAACCTATAATTTCAATGAATTCTGGAGTTGATGGGTTGCCATCAGGGAAGCTTTCTGGTATAATTGATTTTATATTCCAAAGTTCTGAAATAATAGGATTAATAATTCCTGCCTCTATTAATTCATGAATACCATATGTTATTAAACCAGCGGCAAAGAGAATTAGAATAATATTTGTAATTTTAAAGAATTTAGTTATATTAATTGATTTAATTCCATAAAAAGATAATATACCTATTAATGTAGATAAAGATAAACCAATCAAGGATCCAATAATTATTTCTATTTGATTCAAGGAACCAATAAAACTAGCTCCTGTTAAAAGAAGTACTAGTTCAATTCCTTCTCGTATAATTATGACAAAAGTTAAAATCGTAATTGAAAAAACTTTTTGCGTTTCAATAGAGTGTTCAACTCTATTTTCAATAGTTTCCTTTAATTTAGGACCCTCTTTGCTCATCCATAAAATTAATGTTATAATAAAAAGTCCTGAAATAATGAAAGTAAATCCTTCAAAAATTTCCTCAATAATTCCACTAAATCCCCCTAAGAATACATTGAATAAAATGGCTAATAAAATGCTTATGATAACTGCAAGTAAGGCACCAAGAAAGACGTATTTATAATAATAGTTTTGTTTTGAACTTTTAAGATATAAAATTATTATTACAATGACTAAAACAGCTTCTAATCCTTCTCTAAATGCCAGAAATATAGGAACTATTAGATCTACTATTGAAAACATCATAAAATTATTTACTTTTTAATCTTGTTGACTATGAATAATATAAAAAAAAAATCATAAAAGTTTTAGGCTTATCTAATATAAGAATTTTTTTAGTTTAATTTTTAAAAATTTATCATATTCCCATGAAAAATAATGATTTAAAATTAGATATTTGATAATGAGCTAAAAGAAACCTATGACAAGATCTTTCAATTTTTCTAAAAGGGGTAATCAATCAACATTTTATTAATTCAAAAAAGATATCAATGAATTCTAATTCATTAATATATGGATGTTTTAATAATTCTAATAACATATGGCATTTTATTCATAGGTGAGTTAGGAGATAAAACACAATTAATTGTATTTAATCTTGCTTTAGAGTATAAAAAATTTTATAAAGTAGGGATAGGCGCGACTCTTGGTTTCGCTGTTATTGTATCAATAGGAATTCTTTTAGGTTCATTAATCACGCAAATTATTCCTTTAAATGTCATATCTTTAATTTCTGGTTTATTATTTATTATTATCGGCATTTATGAATTGCGAGATATTAAATCTATTTATTTAAATGAGAGAAAATTAAAATCCGAGACAAATTTAGTTAAACAAAATAATATTAATGAAGTAAAAACAGAAGCTACACATACAAGAAAACTTTCTTGGCTTAAGAAAAATCCTTATCTTGCAGGCTTTAGTTTTATTTTTCTTATGGAATTAGGAGATAAAACCCAAATTTTAACAATAACACTTGCGGCAATTCACGCTGCTCCGGTTGAGGTGTGGCTAGGCGCTTTTTTAGCTCTTATTAGTGTAGCTTGGATAGGAATCTTTGCTGGTGCTACGATTGCTAAAAAAGTTCCAAAATTTTATCTTAAAGTTGTTGCTGTATCTATTTTTATTATTGTAGGAATACTAATTCTAATCAGTTCTTTTTAAATTTAACAAATTGCACGTTAATTTTTCTGAGTATTCGAATTATAACTATTTTTGAGAATAGAACTTATTTCACAATTTGCCTTAGATTTTGTACAATTCTGTTGTGAGATATCTTTCTCCTGTATCTGGTAAAAGTACAACGATATTTTCTCCTTTTTCAAAATCGTTTGAAGCATCATACAAGGCAGCCCAGGCATTTGCTCCAGAAGATATTCCCACGAAAATGCCTTCCAATCGTGCCAGTTTTCTTGCAGTAGCAAGTGCATCTTCATATTCTACTCTTATTACCTTATCGATAACTTCCTGATTTAATACATCTGGAATGAATCCTGCGCCAATTCCTTGGATTTTGTGAGCGCCTGGAGTTCCTCCAGATAATACCGGTGAATCTTTAGGTTCTACAGCGTAAACTTTTAATCTCGCACCAACTGTATCTTTTAAAATTTCACCAACTCCCGTAATCGTTCCACCTGTTCCTACACCTGCTACAAAACCATCAACTTGGCCTGCCAAATCGTTAAAAATTTCCTTAGCAGTAGTCCTTCGATGAATATCAGGATTAGCGAAATTTTTAAACTGTTGTGGAATGAATACGTTCCCTTTCTGTTTCGATAAATCTTCTGCTTTTTCAATAGCAGCTTTCATACCTCCCGAAGCGGGGATTAATTCTATTTCCGCACCATATGCTTTCAAAATTTGCCGTCTTTCCATAGACATGCTATCGGGCATTGTAAGGATTAATTGGTATCCTTTAGCAGCACAAACAAGGGCTAATCCTATTCCCGTATTTCCAGATGTTGGTTCTACAATTATAGTATCTTGAGTTATCAATCCTTCTTCCTCCGCTTTTTCAATCATAGACATTGCTATCCTATCTTTCACACTACCCCCAGGATTAAAATACTCCAATTTTGCATAAATAGAAGCCTCTATATTTTCAGCAATTCTATTCAATTTCACTAACGGAGTTTTGCCTATTGTTTCAATTATATTATTATATACTCCCATATACTTAACACGTCATTTTTAAGAATTTTTATAATGGATTCTAAATTCCATCTCCGTATTCCCCAAAATTAATTTCAATATCTTCTTTTTTCTTTTCCCCTTTGGTTAAAATCTTGCTTTCTAATTCTTTTATTCGTTTATCCAAAATTTGTATTGTAAGTGTGAGGGGATCAGGTAAATCACCATGACGCAAATCTATTTTTTCGATTTTTTCACCCTCTCTTGTAACAACCTTACCAGGTACACCCACTACGACTGAATTTGGAGGTACATTGGTAACTACTACAGAATTTGCTCCAACTTTTACATTATCTCCAATAGTAATTGGCCCAAGAATTTTTGCTCCAGTACCTACAACAATATTATTACCTAAGGTAGGATGTCTTTTTACAGGCTCGATATTAGTACCTCCTAAAACTACTCCTGAAAATAAAGTAACATTATTCCCAATTTCCGTAGTTTCACCAATAACGCAGCCCGTTCCATGGTCTATAAAGAAATCACTTCCGATCTCAGCACCGGGGTGAATTTCTATACCTGTTAACTCTCTGGCAATCTCAGATATATATCTCGGGATAAATGGCATTCCCATCTTCCAAAAAAAATGCGCAATACGATATAAGAGAATTGCTTTTATCCCAGGGTAACTTGTTAACACCTCAATAAGAGACTTTGCTGCAGGATCCTTGTTAAAAGCAACATTTACGTCTGAAATGAAAAAATCTAATATTTTCTGGAGATAAAGATCTATTTCTTTATGGTTTAAATCAGTAATTTGAAAATTTAAACCCAATACACATTCAGCACAAAAGTTATTACCAGTCTTATTTTCTACAGCAATCTTTTTGCCACAATTTAAACAATGTAATAATTCTTCTTTTTCCATTTTAACCAGTTTAAGCTTTATTGAATCTAAAAATCTTTGCTATTAATAAATATTATTTACGAAAATCTCAAATAATTTGTTATTATAGAAAATAAATTATAAAAATTTAGTCTTTGAGTAGAAAATCATAATATCTTAAAAAATATCATAATTCTTTTCAGTTCGATGATGAAATATATTCTGATTGATTAAATAAATTTTTATACCAAATCAAGTGATCATAGTATAGAGGAACTAATTTTTCCAAGAAAAGTGAATTAATTCCATAAGATTTTTCATATAATAAAATACCATTTTAAGATAATATTTAATAGCATAAAGAAGATTTATACGAATATTCAATTTGAATGTTTAACAATTAAACTTAAAAATTATTGAACCTTAGGTGAAAAAATGACTATTGCTAAGATTAATGACACAGAGTTATTTTATACCGAATTTGGTTCGGGAACACCCTTTTTACTTATGCACGGAGGATTAGGACTTGATCATACCTATTTTCGACCTTTCCTTGATCCGTTAAGTGATATCTTTAAACTGATTTTTTACGATCATAGAGGTCAAGGAAGCTCTGGAAGGCCTTCAATCGATACTATTACATATGAACAACTTGCTGATGATGCTAATGAGCTACGTGAAGTATTAGGGTATGATAAAATTGGGGTTATTGGGAATTCTGCTGGGGGATATATTGCATTACAATACGCAATTCAGTATCCAAAGAACATTAGTTATCTGATACTCTTAGATACAGCTCCTACTTTTGACTATCTGGGGGAATTAATGGTTAATGTAAAAAACAAAAATCCAACACCAGAAATTATAGCTACATTGAATGCTCCCGTAGCACCTTCTGCAGAAGGATTTAGAGATCAATTCAAAACTTTGATGCCTTTATATTTTTATGAGTTTAATTCTGAAATTAAAGATATGGTATATAAAATGATTGATAAAATAATAATGAATCATGAAGTGGCTGCCCTCAATGATGAATTGATGCCAAAATTCAATGTTACAGCTCAGCTAAATAAAATTGAAGCACCAACTTTAATTTTGGTAGGAAAAGATGATTTTATTTGTCCACCATCACAAGCCAAGCGCATGCATGATAATATCCCAAATTCTGCTCTACACGTCTTTGAAAAGTGTGGCCATTTCCCCTTTATTGAGGTACCAGATGAGTTATTCAGGGTTGTACGTGAGTGGTTTAAAAGGGTACATCATTAATTAGGTAGATATTAAGAAATTCAAGTGAAAGAAATTTTTTTATTTACTCAATTAGTATGAAGCATCAAGGAAACGCGAAGCGACGCAAGGAAACTCACGGAAATTATACAAAGCATCATTATATGAGAATTTTAAATAGGACTTATTTTAAAAGATAAAAAAGGTATTTATTAATTATAATTATCTTCCTACAATTTCCTTTTCCCAATCGAAATCAAGTTTTATATACTTCCTGGAATATAAGTATGCAGCGATTAATATTACAGAGCATATTGGACCCCATAATACATAACCAATGGAAAAGGTCGAAGTTCCTACAGTAATTTCTGGCAATTCTAATATACCACCTAGGATAAGTAATCCAATAGCTTGAAAAATATTTAGAGGTATACTAGGAACACCTTTATAAGTTCCAGCTTTTAATTCTCCAGTAGATTTTTCATCATCTTCAGAAATATCTGCAATAAAAATGGATTGAAATAAGTACCAACCACCCATCACCCCCGCAATACCAAATACAAAAAGTATTCCATAAATAAGGGTTGTTTCCATTGGAACCAAGGCTAGTAATGTAAATGGAAGGAAAATAATAGCTGCTAGAAAATCATATAAAAGACTACGTTTCTTTCCTATCTTACTTATCAATTTCCGCCATATATATAAGAATATCAATATCCCTAGGATGAAAATGACTGCTGTTATAATATAAGATGTTTCATCAAAATGTATCCCTTCTATTAGAAACGCTAAAATTGCTGAACCCACCTGTGTCCAAGCTAAACTAGCAATACCTATCATTAGCGTTACTAGCAAGAAATTCTTATTTTTTATTACAACCTTTAAATATTGAACTACTGTTAATTCTATCTTAAATGGGGGTTCTTTGGGTATTAAAATACTCACTAAAATATAACATATTATTGGTATCAAGCCAAATATCATCACACTATAAAAATAATCTGGAGGAATAATAGATGGGTCTGCTTTTATCTTATCTATAAGGCTTGGTACTACTAACATTGAAAAAACTGCCATTGTTGCTGTTCCAAAAAATGCGAATGTTTGTTCGAATTGAGCCGCTTTTGGTCGATCATCAACCCTAAATTGTTCTACCAACCAAGCTCCATATATTGTGGTAACTGCATAAGTAATATTAAAGATTTGATAAACCACTAATAACCAAATAAAGACGACTGTCAGATCGGTAATATCTATTAATAACCCTGGCATTAATAAAAATATGAAGGATAATCCAAGAATAGGAGTCATAAGTACCATGTAAGGTTTTCTTCTTCCCCATCGTGTATATTTCGCATCACTTATCCAACCAAAAAAGAACTGAGATGCCGCAATAGTAAGTTTTCCCATTGCTAAAGCAAAACCAACAAGAAAAGGAGTTATTTGATAAGCTAAAGTATAAAGAGTCAATAAGGCAACATCTGCAAATCCCATCATAACAGATGTTCCGTATTTTGGCATGGCAAAAAGCAAAAACTTTTTTGTGGTGCTTTTTTCCCTTTGAATAATTTCATCTTGAGTCATAAATATAACACCTATTTTTTTCTTGACAAAATTTTAAAAAGTAATATAAAAAAGGATTCAATCATAATTTTTAAGTATTAGTAATAGTTTCATAAGATTCCTTTCATTCTTCAAATAATCAATAATTATAATTGGAACTTTTATGGTTCAAAATTCTTTACTATGCTTGCAACCATCTCTACCTTCCTAAAATCGGAGTTTGGAGGTAATTCATCTGAAATTCCTAAAATCAAATTGGGAGAGAACATTTCCAGCACTTTAAAAGTATATTCTCTAACATATTTAAAAGAATATTGAGGTAAAAAAAGTATAGCAGGAATTCCATCAAGCAAGATTTTATTACCGACTGATTCTTGTAATTCATTTAGAGATACATCACCCTGAGGTTTGGGAGTAAGGGCTTCTAATCCATCAAATGGTAATCCTTCTAAGTAAGGAAGCAAATCTTTTAAAGAACCGTCCATATGAATGTGGCAAAATTTTCCAACCCTATGTAATTGTTTCACTCTTTTTTCATAATAAGGAATTAAATATTTTTCAAAATATCTTGGTGGTGCTAAATTAGCATCTATATTCTCACCAAAGTTTAAAATCTTAATAGGGGATTGACATAGAATTTTAAACATCTCATCATCGCAATCTTCGATAAATTGCATTAAATCATGTATCTCATTAGGAAATCTCTTTAAAAATAATATTGTACGTTCAAATCCCATATATTCTATTATTAATCGCATGTACGGACTTCGTGCAAAATATGTACATACTATACCTCTATCTCCAATTATTTTTTTCGCTAATTTAAACATAGGTAAATAGAAATGGAATTTTGAATGCTTTATGATATATTTCATAATTTTTATATCCTGCACCGACTTAATCGGATATTCTACAAGGTGACCCCCTCTACTTTTTTTATATAATGTTCCTAATCGGGTTTTATAAACTGTAATTCGGGTTCTATCTCGTTTATCATATCCCCATCCAACTCGGACATATCTCATTTTTTTTCTAGGCCAAATTAAAGGAATGAAAAAATCTTCTATTACATACCTAGGACTCGCTTCAAGATATTCATAAATTTGGAGCATACTTTTTTTTAGAATATATTTAGGTATCTTTCCAGCACAATTTTTATCTGTTCGTGGTTTCTTCCATAGTTTATTTCCCCGATACCAGTAATAAAGGCGAGGAGAAAAGACTATTTTATCTAATGCTTTATGGGAGAATGTATTTAAAATACGCTCCCGAATAGTTAATTCTCTTGACATAGAAAATAATCTCTCTATAGATAAAAAAATAATTCCACTTTTTTATGAATTAATATAATTCTATTTTATTATTCTTCATCTTTATCCTTTTCAAAGATAGGAACCAATGAGTTTATATCAAGATTAACATTAACTCCCATCTCTTTTTTATGTTTATCGTCGATCAGATTTGAATAAGTTTCATAAAATTTTTCGGTGGCTATTTTCAATTTACGTCGCAATTCAATGGAGTTATAATCACTGATCAAAATTCCCGTAATTCCCTTATAAGGCTCAAAAAGGATGGATCGTTTTTCTTTTAGCAATTGGCGCATAGTGCCCGAACTTTTAATTACTTCATCTGTTATAGCCGATATAGAACTTATTGCACCTCCATAAATATCAATTAATTCCTGTTGTACGTCATCTCCGATATTTTCTTGATAGATGTGTTTTGCGATAAACGTGCTATTGATATCATCCATGAAGAGTAAAATTTGAGGTTTTGCTGGTTTGAAATAGGTGTTATTCCATTTCATAATATCTCGAGTAGATACAACTCCGGCTGGCTTATTATTTTTAGAAATCAACACCCGCTTAAAATTATGTTCAATCATGAATCGGATGATGGTATCGATAGGTGTATCGATGTCTAATGTAATTGTTGGCCCTTTCATAATTTCCTTAACTGAAATATCCGAAAGATTATGCTCTTTCATACCACGATTATTTAAAAAATTAATAATATCTGTCTTAGTTATGATAAAATATTCATCTTTAGAAGGGGCTTCAATAAAAACAGCCGAAATATCGTTTTTATGTAATAATTCAATTACGTTTTTAAATGTAGAGTTAGTATCTAACATAATGACATGAGGTGTCATAATGTCTCCAGCAACAGCAGAATTCTCATTAGATTCTTCCATCATTCTTAGTAATCACTTAGGGTTTATAAATCTATAGTCGTGAGGAAAGCAATAATTATAAGCTAGGTATATAGTAAATCCAAATTAGAGGTAAAGAATTTAGAAATCTCACCAAACCTAAAAAAAATTTTTAAAACTCAAACCTACACTTAGTACACACTCTTTTTTTAGCATAGATGCGTCTTGGCGTATAACTAATAATTCTATTTTTATCATCAACCTCTTTTATAGCAAAACCCATCGCACCACAGTTTGGGCATTTCCTTTTGTTAATCCTAGTCTCCTCCTCTGAAATGAATGTAGACGTCAATTCTTGCTTTATTACAGGGGGAGCGGATGATTGTGGACTTGGGTAAGATGGAGGAGCTGTTTGTTGCTTAGGGGCTGGAGGGGTGTAAGATTGTTGACTAGAGTAAGATGGTGCTGGTGGATGTGGCTGGGGGGATATTTCTTGAATAAGTGCTTTTAATTGACTAATCTCATTAGTTAATCGAGTGATTTGATTCTCTTTTTCAGCAACAAGAGCTTGATAATAGTGAAGTCTAGAAAATAAATCGTTAATTTGATTTGATAATTTATTAAGCATATTTTCATAATCAGGATTAGGATCTTCTATGTTATTATACATGATATATTCTATACGTCACTTTATGCAGTATTATTGCATTTTTCTATAGTATTTAGTTTGATTGAACATATAAATCTTGTTAGGAAAAATGATTTTTGAATTTTTTAAAGGAATAGCAGAACAATTCAATGAGTTGCCGAAAAAAATGTTAATTTTATTACATTTTAGTTTTTTTATAAGCATTTGCTTCTAAATTAGCAAAAAGCTTTTCTTTCTTCCATTATTCAAATGACTAATTCTGAAAGTAGTACTATTTTTTTCTCATGATTGAATTGCTTAATTTTATTTCACTAATTATTAGCTTGTTTCTGTTTAGTTATTTATACACTTTGAGCATTCAACCAGTAAAGAGAGAAAAAAAAAGAGGTAAGCGAGCATGGAGGGAGTGTATGAAATTACGGGTAAGTGCAAGTCTATTTGAATTTTTTATTGTAGTAAATATGATAATATGGATTTGGTTCCCTATTCCCATAATTAATTGGAAAGTTCATGTAAACTATTTAGTTGGAATGTTAATCGGGATAATAATTATAATTCCTTGTTTAGCAATCCTTTTAAAGGGATTGAGGGATGCAGGTTCAGAAGCGCTGCAACCATCAAAAGAAACTCAAATGTATGGAGGGATCTATAATTACATTCGGCATCCGCAATCACTTGGAGAATTCCCATTATTTACTGCTATAGCATTCATAGTAAATTCATGGTTTTTAATCATCTTAACAATAGTTTATATTATAATTTATCTTCCAATTATGATTTATTATGAAGAACAAGATCTTATTAGGAGATTTGGTGATGATTATCGAGATTACCAAAAAAGAACAGGAGCATTATTTCCAAAGTTTAGAAAAAGTGAATAAATTACCCTTAAACTAAGATATCTTCTTTATAATTAGATTTTTAACCTTTTTTTTGAAAGGAAAAAAGCAATGATAATTAATAATAACCCTAAAATAAGAAAACTCATGGAATTGAAAACCTCAGCAGCTTCAGCTCTCCAGAAAATATCTTCATCTACTAAATCTGGCATAAATCCTTGAATATAATGGAAATTAAATTCACTTATAAAAGACAATGCAATCAATAATATACCAGTAAATAAAATAATTTTTTCAGCAGAATTGAATCTTTTATTTGCTTTATCATTCATAATTCAATACTTATGTTCATTAAATTTTAATTAATTTTTTTCCCATAAATCCAATATTGTAATTCTCCACCTCTTTCTAACACACCTTCAAAGATTATATAGAATCTTACTTCCCTTACAAGTTCTAGAGTAGTTTTTGGATTAAAATTACTCCAAAACATTGGAACTCCAAAAAAGTTACTCGTGCCTTCTGATTCAGATATTCCTGTGTTAATCAATAAAATTCCACCTGGCTTTAAGATTTCAAAAAACCTCCTGAATATTGAATAGTGGCTTTTTTTTGGAATATGAAAAAGAGTGTATACACTTACTATCCCATCAAATGTGTTTTCTTTAAATTTCATATCATTAATATCCATTTTAATGAAGTCAGCATTCGGTACATTCTTCCGAGCTAAGATAACCATTTTATCAGATAAATCGATACCTGTTACCTTGAATCCTTTTTCTACTAAAAATTTTGCTGTAGGAATTCCTGCACCACAACCCACGTCTAATATGTGCGCGTTTTTAGACAGAAGGGATGAAAAATTTTCTAGTTCGCTATTGAATTTATTTAAATCCCTGTGAGTATAATAAACTTCGGCAATTTTATTATATCCTTTTTCCACTAACTTGCTTATTTGATTCATGCTATTAAATAATGAAATTATTCTTTTATGTACCTAATGCTAATATTTTATTATTCAAATCGGATTAAAATATTATTGAAATTAACTTAATAAAATGAAGAATTTATAATTTTTAATATTGAAATTCTTTTATTTGACCATAATTCTCCATTTTATTATATTTCTTATTTTTGGAGTTAAAATGAACATATATAGGACAATCATTAAGAGTTGGAAAGGATTTAAAAATTGATTTATCTCCATATATGATAGCCTTCAAAACTAGTGGTAAATGAGAACGAAATATTCTATCTCGGAAATTTGCCCATCCAAATACAAATCCTCCACTAACATGAAGATAAAGATGTAGTTCATAATTTTTATTATTAAGTTGCCACTCAGCTAAGACTTCGTCTCTCATCAATCTTGTGTAAAAACGTGAGATCTGTTTATAATCATATTCAGGTCCTATAGTGAGGAATAAATCGCCAGTTGAATCAGAATGAGTTAAAGTATAATTTCGGGGAATGCTTAATCTCTCGGTATCTACAGAATCCTTATATACCACATGTAGTTTTTCAGGGTTAAAATTTGCCATTTCTATATTTTAGCTATCATAAAATAAAGTATAAACATTTTTCTTATAAACTATTAATATAAACTATTTAATCGTGTTTGTAGTTAAAAAATCAATAAAAGAAAAAAAAAGCTAAATCGTAATTATAAATGACATCCTTAAAAGAAAAAACACTTTTTATTACTGGTGCAAGTAGAGGGATTGGAAAAGCTATTGCGTTAAAAGCAGCTAGAGAAGGTGCTAATATTGCAGTAGTAGCTAAAACAAAAGAACCTCATCCAAATTTACCTGGAACTGTATATACAGCTGTAAAAGACATTAAATCTGTTGGTGGTAATGCTCTTCCGGTCATAACTGATATAAGATTTGAGGATCAGGTTAAAAATGCCGTAGAAGCTACTGTGGATGAATTTGGAGGGATTGATATCCTTATAAATAATGCCAGCGCCATAAATCTATCCCCTACGTTAGAAATTGAAATGAAACGGTATGATCTCATGTTCTCAGTTAACGTCCGTGGAACATTTTTATGTTCCAAACTATGTGTTCCCTATTTAAAAAAAGCGGAAAATCCACATATATTAAATTTATCCCCTCCGCTAAATCTAGATCCAAAATGGTTTAAAAATAATTTAGCTTATACAATGACTAAATATGGAATGAGCATGTGTGTTTTAGGTATGGCGGAAGAGTTCAAAAAAGATGGTATTGCCGTCAATGCATTATGGCCACGTACATCTATAGCGACAGCTGCGGTTAGAAATCTATTAGGTGGAGAGTCAGCAATCAAACATTCAAGAAAACCGGAAATTGTGGTAGATGCAGCGTATATAATTTTGACAAAACCAAGTATAGAATGTACAGGGAACTTCTTTATAGATGAGGATCTCTTAATTGAACATGGTATAACTGATCTAGATAAATATTCAGTTGATTCTGGTTCAACTCTTTATCCCGATTTCTTTCTATAAATTCCTGATAATTGATATTTTTTCAATTAAGCTAGATTCTTGACTGGTGAATTCAATTTTATATTGTTAAAGAAGGATTATAATATAATTAATTATAAAGTGATTCAAATTTTTTTTATATTGGAGTGTGTTATTTTCATTTATGAATTTATTGAACTTATTTATTGAAATCCATCTTAAACTTAAACAATACAGAGTGCAGTTTATCTTTTTCTTTTTATTCTGGTTTAGCGGTTTTCTCTTTTTTGTTATTACGGAACCCAACGAGACTTTTGGTAATCTATTATTATTCTCGATAACTGTTAGATCTCCCGCGGATGCAGGAGATTATGCTAATTTTTATGCGCTAGTGTTGCCTATTTTACTCGAAGTGATAGTATTTGGATTTATCATGGGAGAATTACTGCAAAAATATAATCCTATTGTTACTAGTAGAATTCTTGCTCGCCATAGATATTTTCATACAGTTATTATTGGATATCACCATCTTTCTAAAAGAATTATAGAATATTGTGTCGAGAATGAAGAACCTTTCTGTCTTATCGAAGATAGCGAAGAATTAGTTGAAGATCTAATAAATGCAGGTCATCCAATAGTTGTTGGCGATGCTACCGAGACGTCTAACCTCACTGCTGCAAATATCAAAAGTGCTAAAGAGGTTTTTATCAATGTTGGTGATGTTAGAGTTGCTATAATTTGTACAGCAAAAATTCGCAAAATCAATCCTGAATGCCCAATTTATGTACGGGCTTTTGATGATCATGTGCGAGAATATCTCATGCAATCCCCATTAAACGCATTTTCATTTTCAACCTCAAATTGGGCTATGGATCGCATTCGCAAATGGACTCAAGATAAAACAGGAAACGCAATTGTGATTGGACGCGATAGTTTAACCCATCGTATAGCTTACTACCTTTCTTTGGAACCTGGTCGTCAAGTTTATCTTTTTGATGATGAACATGATGGCATTGAGTTTGTAGTAAATGAACAATTACATATGATTAATGAATTTGCTTGTTTTTTAAGCGATTTACGCGCTCATGTGAATTTAGACGAAGTTTCCCAAGTATTTATATGTTGGAAACACGAATCCGAATTTGATGAATCAATTTATTTAACATCTAAATTTCATTTGCGATATCCTGAAATTGAAGTGTATGTCCGAATCTTTGATGAAGAACTAAGAGATTTGGTTGAAAATTATAGTGCAAAGACCTTTTCATCGTCAATGAATGCGTTTAAAATGCTCCAAAAAGAAGTTAAACGAGACTCAGCAATTACTCCAACAGAATCTAAGTAAATTTAATAATTTATTAATCTTAATCAACAGTAATTTCACAATTAATTTCAAAACTCTAACACAATAGTTAAAAGGGTGTGAGTTATGGTAAATAGGGCTAAAATACTAGAAAAATTCCACAATAGTTTAGCAGCAAAAGGATATAAAGGACAAGTAATTTCTGCAAAGCGTGTTAGTGATTTACAAAAGGATATTGAAAAACATCATGAACAAGAGCTTTTTGACCCTCTGTTTTATGATGAGTGTCTTTCTTATTTTGAATTCGAACCAGTATTAAGTTTACCTGAGGAATATTCATTATTTATCGTTGCAGTTCCGCAATCCTCCTTTAAAGTAAATTTCACATGGCAAAATGAGAATATCTCTTTACTTATTCCTCCAACCTATTTATATAGTAAGCAGGTAATGGATGAGGTTCAGGAGATCTTAGAAAGCATTTTGAATCCTGAAGGGTATAAAGTTGTATATGCTCGCATCCCATTCAAAACCTTAGCAGTACGTAGTGGGTTAGCAAAATATGGAAGGAATAATATCACGTATGTTTCAGAAATGGGAAGCTTCTATCGCTTGGCAGGATATTATTCTAATTTTCCAATAGAGAATGATTCATGGCAAGATCTACAGATGATGGATTTATGCGAAAATTGTTCTGCTTGTATTAACAACTGCCCTACGGGAGCTATTACATCTGAACGTTTCCTTTTACATGCTGAACGATGTATTACTTTTCATAACGAACATCCTGGAGAAATTAAGTTTCCAGAATGGTTAGATCCTTCATGGCATAATTGTCTTGTAGGATGTCTTCATTGCCAAAAAGTTTGTCCCGCGAATAAAAAAGTATTTAATTGGATTGAACAAGGACCTACATTTTCTGAAGAAGAAACAAAAGAAATTTTAGAGGGAAAAAATATTAAGCAACTTCCGGGAGAAACTGCGAAAAAATTAAAAAATTTTGACTTAATTGAGTATCTTGAATTATTCCCTCGAAATCTAAATGTTCTTTTAAAAAAAGATTTTAAGAAGAAAAGTAAAGGAAATATTTGATTAAGTTTTTGAATCCCAACAATACATATCATATGTAGGTTCATCACTCAACTGACCATCTTTAATCCATATATTTTTTCCGAGGGGATGATCAGCAATCATACCTGCAACTCGAGGATCATGAGTCACAATAATTAAAGTTTTTCCTTTTTCAGCAAGCTTGATTAGTAATTCTATAATTGATTTTCCTGTTTCGGAGTCAAGGTTTCCTGTGGGCTCATCAGCTAAAATTATCTTAGGATCATTGATCAATGCACGAGCAATTGCTACTCTTTGAGATTCTCCACCAGATAATTTACTTACTTTACTAGTTGTTCTATCACCTAGCCCGACTATATCTAGTATTTCTTGAGCTCTTTTTCTATCCTCATCTTTTATACCGTATGGAACTAAAGGAACAAGGACATTTTCTAGAACGTTTAAATTAGGTAGTAGATAGAAATTTTGAAATGTAAATCCAACTTGTTTTTTACGATACTCAGACAATTTTCGTTCAGGCAAATTTCCTATATCAATACCATTTACAATAACTTCACCAGAAGAAGGTTTATCCATTGCTCCTAAAATGTTTAATAAAGTACTTTTTCCACTTCCCGAAGGACCCATTACTGTAAAAATTTTTCCTTCTTCAATTTCTAAATCTACATGATATAAAGCTTTGATCTCTGTTCTCTCTTCACCGTATACTTTACTTACATCTTTTAATATTATAACTGACACTATTTTCACCTCCTTATTCCCCTTTTAAGACCACAACAGGTCTTACTCTTGATGCTTTTATTCCGGGATATAATCCTCCTATAACACCTAGTCCTAAGGCGTAAGCTAATACTTCAATAACACCTTCTAAAGTAATGATTGCTACAACACCACCAAAAGGGCTAAATCCACTGCCTAAAAGATATATTAAGAAACTTCCAAATCCCATACCGATACCTGCTCCTAATAGACCGAGTGTTAAAGATTCAAATATTACATCTTTAAATATATGACGATTTTTCCAACCAGTTGCTTTAAGTATAGCAAATTCCTTCATTCGAGCCGTTACTGACATCAATTGGGTGACAATTATTGCCATTCCGCCAGCAATTACCGTGATAAGTCCAATAATACTCGCAAATGCATCAAAAATCCCAAATGTTTCTTCTATTGATTCAAAAAAAGAAGCAAGTGCAAAAGCTACTATATAAGTCGGCTCATATCCATTACTTTCTGAATATTCATTGAATTTCTCAACAAAAGCTTCTGTTTCTTCTGTTGTTTTCACATCAAATCGCAAGTCAATTGAGCTATAAATATTAGATTGCTCTCCAGCATTATCTAATAATTCCCAGATTACTCCTATATCTACATATATATAATATTCTCGTGGAACGAAAGGTGGTGCCCCTAGATCTTCTTGATCATATATACCTACTATAGTTAAACTAATAGTATTAATCCCACCTGGATCAAGACTTATTATGATAGTATCACCTATAGATACTGGAAATTTAGCTACATTTGCTAATCGTGAGTCAATAATTATTTCTTTTACACCACTATTGAAAACTTTCCCTTCCAAAATTTTGGATGTAGGCCCCTCCCATGCCTGATCTAATGTTAAATTTAAACCATATAAAGTAAGGCTATCTCCTGCATTTTGAAGATTATTAGAACCAGAGTAGTTTGAAGTAAAATATAAAGGTGCTTGAGTTTCAACATTATAATCTGTTATAAATTGTCCTACTTCTGGAGTATTGAAAAGAGCATCTGGCGTATTCACTGGCAGATGACTGTTTGATCCAGCTTGATCTTTTTCAATTATCTCAATCAGCCCGATGGTTTGATTTAGATTTTGATTAAATTGAGAACGAACTCCTGCAGTAAAAGCTCCAATGACGAAAACGAGCATCAAGCCAACTCCAACTCCAACACTAGCTAAAATTGCTATTAATTTCTTTCTGAATGCATTTTTTATACTAAATTTTAACATTAAATTTATGACCTCTCTTTAATTAGTGAAATTAAATTAAATCTTTAGTAAAAAGAATTAATTTTCAATATGATTCCGCTTATTTAAAATTAAATCAGATAAATTATAAATGATTTTGATTCCGATTTATAAACCTAACTCCGAGAAGACTATTAAAATATAGAATTAATTTATAAAAAATTTATAACATGTAAATAAAGTAGTTAAAAATCAATAATTTTCGATAGAAGTTAATCTTAGGAATCTTACTCATTTCTATTTAAAATTTATATATAATCTAAAACCCAATTAATTTAAACCAATTTTTAAATTTTTTTTAAAAAAGAAATTTAACCTAAAAATATAAGAGAATAGAGGAATGAAATTATGGCAAAATCTTCAGGTTTAGCCGTTTTAGCCCTTTTAATAGCAATTGGTGCTCTCGGACTTGGATTGTATCAAATATTTTTTGCGGTAGCACCTACAGATGAAGGATCCGGTATTAAAAATACTTGGTATAAATTCGATTATAGCTCTAAGAAAACTAATCCTATTTCCACAACAATAAAAATCGATACATTAACAATCGATTTTACTGTAAGCTCTGGAGAATCGGTATATTTTCATTTTAATACCAAGGCCGCTGTGCAAGCTGGAACAAATTCATATATTCAACTCAATTTCGTGTTAGATGGTGATGTGTTATCTGGCCCTACTTATCCGTGGTGGTCTATTCATACAATGGGTGATAGAATTGATGTACCTGTTTCACTTCAAATGTCATTAGATACAGTTTCCGCTGGAGCTCATAATGTAACTATTAGTATATTCGGAAGCGATATTAATAACGAAATTTTTTCAAGTACATTACTCGTTCAAACTTTTGTCCCTTAAATCGTTTCAAAAGCAATTTAAACTTTAAATAACTTTTTTTCTTCTTATTATCTTTTGCTTGAACTATCAATGAGGATCAAATGTTACTTTTAGATATTGATAAGTTCATCAAAGTCGAAATTCTATATTTGTGGAAGATTTAATAGGCTTAAAAAAAGTAGAAAATATATCTTGAAAAGCATAAAAGCTATGCATTCTTATATATAGATATTGTTAAATTTACTTACAATTTTTTTTTATTTTTGAAGATTTGATTTATGAATCGTGTTTTAAATAAAATAAGGCAAGATAAAAAGGAATTTATTACTTCTGACGAATTAAAGAAGTATTGTGAAGAGTTATATTCCAACTATTGGCGTATAAGTGATTATTTAATTTCACGAGGATATTTATTATCTATTTTAGATGATATTTATTACGTGAAAACTGCGAATGAAATTAATCGAAAAAAGTTAAAATATCCATTTTTAGAGTTACTATCAAAAGCTTTAAAATATAAGCGAGTAAATAATTGGTATTTTGGTCTTTATACTGCATTGGATTTAATGAATATCAATTATGATCATCAAGATAACTATTTTTATTTAATTAATGATAAGATTTTACTTAATCAACCTACAAAGATTTTAGGTAAGAAATTCCGGCTTTTGAGATTCAAAAATTCTCTTTTTGATTTCGGAATAATTCATAACAAAACACGATATTCAGATCACGAAAAAACCATTTTAGATTTAATTTATTTATGGGAATATAATCATATGAATGAAAACAAAATACTAATTGAAGTCTCCAAACTATTAAGTGGAATTTCCGAAGAAAAGATATTAGAATATTCACAACACTATCCCGAATCAAATCAAAAACTATTGAAGAAAGCTTTAAATAGATTACCAATTTCTGCTCATTAAGATTAGCCTTAATACTAATTTTTACAAATTTATTATTTTATATCATAAATGAAATTTTTATGTTGTGCTTAATTTTCAAACCCATATTTTATTAAGGTGTAATAATTTAATGTCTTCTGATAACTATCGCAGTAATGAGGAGCATTTAGAATATTTAGGGAAATTTAAAATAAATCAACGTTATGCTCTTTTTACAATTATACTCTGTATTCTTCTCGATTCTTTTGGTTATTCCATGGTTATGCCCTTATTACCTGGAATTGCAAAGGATTTTGGAGCATCAGATTTGATGGTTGGAATTTTAATTTCATCAAATGCTCTTTCTGCGCTGATTTTTGTTCCAATATGGGGAAAACTAAGTGATAAATATGGACGTAAGCCTATATTATTGATCTCACAAGCAGGTACAGCTTTAGCATTTTTCATGTTAGGATTATCGAATTCTTATTATTTTATCCTTTTTGGTAGAATTTTAGATGGAACGTTCGGCGGTCAAATTCCTGCCATCCGAGCGTATGTTACTGATGTCACAACTCCACAAACTAGAGCTTCCCACATGAGTAAATTCATGGTTGGATATACTGGGGGTATGATTGCAGGACCTATCATTGGTGGAACTTTAGGAGTAATTAATTGGCGTATTCCTTTTTTTGTCGCAAGTACTTTATCTGTGTTTACAATCTTTTTAACAATAATAATACTGGTTGAAAGCATGCCAAAAGAGAGAAGAGTTGAAATTAGGCAACGTCTTCAATCTGTCCAAGTGAATTCAGGAAATAAAAGAAGTATTTGGAATGGTGAAGTAATAAGTCGACTCGTCCAAACTTTTTTAATTTCTCTCATTAGCTCTATGTTCATGTCAAGTTATGCTTTAGTACTTAATAAAAGATATGGAGCAGATGCCTCGGTAATTGGGTTAGTTATGGCAGTTGCAGGCGTTGGTCTTTTAATATATGGATTAATTCTTATAAGACCACTACTTAGAAAGTTAGGTGAAAAACGAATTTTAATTATTACTTTTGTTTTAGCAATCATCACTTTCATAATCTACCCCTATTTATATGAATTTTGGATGGTTTTCCCATTTGTTTTAGTATTTGCATTTATGTTAGCTTTGATGAGACCACTTATTTCTGCAAATATCACTAAAGCGGTCGATCCAGACCAACAAGGAGTTGTAAGTGGATGGGCTATTAATCTTCAGGCGTCTTCACAAGTACTTGGGCCTTTGATTTCAACTGCATTCTTACAAATGGGGGGTTTAGCTATTAGTGTTATTTACTTAGATTCATATGAATTAATTGGATTTATGAATGTGATATTAGCCATTATCTTATTAATAGTCGGTTATTTAGATATTAAATTACATCCTAAACTGTATGCTTATGATAAAATTAGGAGAAAACGACTAGCGGTAATAAAAAGACGAGTTCAAAATAAAGAAAAGCAAGAAATAGAAGAATAAACTTGTAGTACTATTTGATAAAGCTGTCAATTAAAATCAATTAAGATAAATTTTAGATATAATTATACTCCATAGAAAATAACGGTTAATACCATGAAGAAAACTGATATTATTGAGACAGAAGCGGGGAGGTTGCAAGGATATATCGATAATAATATATTAGTTTTTAAGGGAATTCCTTATGTTGAACCACCCATTGGTGAATTGAGATTAAATGCTCCAATACTAAAAAAATCGTGGGATGGTGTATTAGAAGCGTTAAAATTTGGGCCAGAAGTTCCACAACCAATAACGGCAATTACACCTGAACCTTATCCTAAACAAGACGAGGCTAATTCTTTGATTTTAAATATCTGGACACCAGGAGTAGATGCTGAGAAACGTCCAGTGATGGTGTGGATTCATGGTGGTAGTTTTTTGTATGGATCTGGTTCTCGGATTAATCCAATCAATTTAACACGACGAGGTAATGTGGTATTAGTTACCATAAATTATCGTTTGGGTGCGTTTGCAAATTTAGTTTTACCTAATGTTCCAGGAAATATTGACTTGTTGGATCAAATTGCTGCTCTAAAATGGATTCGTCGAAATATTGAATTTTTTGGCGGAGACCCAGAAAATATTACTATTTTTGGTGAAAGTGCTGGGGGTCAATCAGTATGCATACTAATGGCAATGCCGAAAGCTAAGGGATTATTTCATCGAGTAATAGCGCAAAGTGGAAGAGCTATGCCTCAAGGTTATAAACTTTCGGATAGAAAAACAGTTACAAAATGGTTATTAGAAGAACTTAATTTAAAACCAGATGAATTAGAAAAGCTTCGAAAACTTCCTACTGAAAAAATTGTAGACGCTTCTTATAAAATACAACAAAAAGCTAATTCCAAAGGAATTTATCTTGCCTTTGGACCATATGTTGATAGTAAAAATCTACCAGAACATCCATTAAAAGCTATAAAAAAAGGATTTGCTAAGGGGATTGACTTAATTATTGGAACAAATCTTGAGGAATGGAAATTCTGGCATTTCATTAATCCTAATTTCAAAGAGTTGGAAGCAAAGGCACTACCTAAGTTAATAAAAAGTGCTCTGCGATATCTTGGAGAAGATGAAAATATGGTTGAATTTGTTATTAATTCTTATAAAGAATCAAGAGAAGAAAACAATTTATCATCAAAACCTCAAGACATTATTGATGCGTTTATTACAGATTCAAGATTCCATATCCCTGCAATTAAATTTGCAGAGTTCCATAGTAATTATCAAAAAAATACGTATATGTACCTTTTTTCATGGGAATCTACGTTTCAAGGTGGAAAATTTGGTGCTATGCATGCTTTAGATATTGCTTTTGTATTTAATAGGTTTTGGGATAAAGATTATGGGATAATTCCTAAAAAATCAAAAGATACTGAAATATTATCAGCGAAAATGATGGATGTATGGACTTCATTTGCTAGGAAAGGAGATCCAAATCATAAAAATATTCCTACATGGCCACAGTATGACAATAAAAGAAGAGCTACAATCGTATTTGACAACAATATACAAATATGGGAAGATCCATTAAAGAAAGAACGAGAAATGTGGTATGATATGAAAATCTGGTCTCAATTTTAAAATTATATTCTTAATTTATATTCTTAAAAAAATTCTATTATTGATATCATATGAATATTGAAAAGATTTGGAACACTAGCGACTGGACTAATCATGCGCGTAGTATCATCAATGGACTTAGTAAATTTTCTGAAGATTCAAAATTAATTTTGATCTTGAGGCATTCTCATAGAAATGAACCAGAACCAGAATTCCTAGATAAAGTCCATAAATTAAGACTAACTCCAGAAGGTCATGCTGCTGCAGAAAAATTTGGTGAAAATCTACCTAAACACAGACCAATTAGGATTTTTCATAGTATAATATGGCGATGTGAAGAAACAGCAGAAAATATTCATAAAGGGTTTTTAAACAAAGGGGGGAAAAGCGAATTAAAAGGAGAATTTGCTCCTCTATATGATATTGGAATTGATAATCGATCTTTTTTAGAGCAATTTAAAAACTATCATTTTAAAGAACTTTTATTCCGTTGGGCTGCTGGTTTTTATCTTCCCGAGGAATGGACACCGTTTATACAATATGCTCAAAATTCAGCTCATCTTATATGGAATCAACTTAAAGATGCCCCTGAAAAGGGTTTAGATATTTATATTACTCATGATTGGCACTTGATGAGTTTTAGATTTGGATGGTTTGGACTTCCTCCAGACGAGAGGTGGGTCAAATTTCTTGGAGGGTTTGCCTTTACATTTGAAGAAGATCATATTCTGTTATTAGATTATGGTGAATTAAAACCAATAGAACTTCCACACTGGTGGAAAAATAAAAAAAAAATTTAAATTTGAGATTATTAGTTGTCAGCTTTGGCTGTATTAGCAACTATTGCTTCTACAATTTGAGGTGCTACTTCTGGAGGAAAACTATGCCCCATTCCCTCTATAATTAACAATTCTGCACCAGGTATTGCTTCTGCGGTATCTTTTCCACCTTCAACAGGAACAAGCGGATCCTCTCTTCCATGAATTACAAGTGTAGGAACGTTTATTGATGCTAATTTGGATTTTCTATTCCCATTTACTGCAATTGCCGCTGCTTGGCGCATAGTACCTTGAGGGTAAAAACAACGATCATATGCTTTTATCCTCAATTCACGAGCTTGTTCTTCATTATAAGGAAAATTTCCATATATAAGGCGGCCACGTCTTACACCTTCTTCAATACTAGCCTCACGCTCCATAGGGAGCGGCGCAAATAATTCCTGGATTAATTCATCTGTGGGTTGTGGTAAATCAGGATTTCCTGTAGTACTCATTATTGAAGTAAGGCTTAGAACTCTAGAAGGATGTCTATATGCTATAATTTGTGCTATCATTCCTCCCATGGAAGCACCACAGATGTGTGCTTTACCTATATTTAACTCATCCAAAACACCAATTGCATCATCTGCCATATCCTCTAATGTATATGACACTTCAACTTTTTCTCCCCTTGCGATGGCAGTATATATTTCCAGCAAATTTGGCATACCAGCCTCTTCAAATTTTGTTGATAATCCAACATCTCGGTTATCGAATCTAATAACATAGAATCCTTGGTTTACCAACACTTCACACAATTCTTCTGTCCAAGCAATCATCTGACCACCAAGTCCCATTACTAGTAATAACGGCTTTGACGAAGGGTCTCCAAAAGTATCATATTCAATCTCTATATTATTTACATATGCTTTCGGCATTATTATAACCTTTTAAAAAAGTTAAATCTAAATTAATTTTGAATAAATCTTCTATGTTAAATTAAATTTTTTCATTTTAGGATAAATAAATAGAAGATTAACATAAATATTAGGATTTTAAGAAAAAATGTAGATTGTAGTGTTAAGATGGACACACACTTGTCGCATCATTATCGATTATGGCTGTAAACTGCCTTATTGTTATTGTCTTAAATAATTCCATTGCCCTTGGATCACTTCTATCCAACTGTGTATATCCTAAAACAGGTATATACGCATAACACATTAAAGATCTTAAGTAAAAATCCCAAGCATAATCAAAATCAAAACCTGTTATGCCTTTTTCTTCAAGTCTTTTTATATAATGTTTAACCATTTCCTTTTCAATCTTCCGTCTCAAATCAATTTTTAAACTTTCTCCTAACAAATATGCAATATCCAGAATACCTCCGTTAATAATTGCTGATCCCCAATCAAATACTATTATAGGATTTTCTTTATTCTCAAAATCGAAAAATAAATTGTCTACTCGAAAGTCAAAGTGAGCAATAGTCAAATTATCATCTGGAATATCCTCAACTAACCATTGGAACTGTTCCGATATCTTTTCTCCGACTTTTTGACCACCTTCGGGGAGGATTTCTTTGAATTCTTCAGATTTTATTGAGAGATCCCAGTCAGTACGATAGGTATCAATTAAAGCCATTGCATATTTATCCCTTGGTTTAGAAATCCACTCAAAAGAATAAAGATCTGGAGCATCCCACCATCGTGCATGAAATTCTGCTATAGCATCTATCGTAAGTTTCGTTTGCTCTTGATTCAAACCTTCAATCTGGTCTATCTGCGTATAACACGAACAATCTTCAAGGATGAGAATGTATTTTTTATTTTCTGAATCAATATCGGAATATATAAGTTCAGGAACTCGTATAGGGCTTTTTGGTGCTACATCGATATAAAATCTTATCTCCTTTTCATAAAGATTATATTGAAGTGCGATTGCTAAAGCGGTTCTAAAAGTTGTTGGCATTTTTACAATCATAGTTTTCGGGAGTTCAGGAGATTCCTTGTCATATGTTATTGTTAATCTTGCCATATCACTCACAAATCCTTCGCCTGCACCCCATGGTTCCCTCGAAATTGATTTGATATTGACATCTTTAAAATATCCCGAGTTATGAAGAACTGAATTAAGCCATTCTGAAGTAATCCTTTTAGTTCGTTTAGGTATCATTATTGATAATCCTTTCATTTTTTTAATAGTTAATAAACCTTCTATACTATTAATAATTTTACTGTTTAAGACGGAATAAATGAAATTAGTAATTACTATACTTCTCTTAATTTTTTATTTTTTGAATATTCAAAAGTTTTTAAATTATTGGACGTCTAGCTACCTATTAGTATAAAAGTGATTAGTTCTATAAGTATTCCAATTTTTAATATTAGTCCAATGTTATTGAACAATTTTCTTTCAAATAAACTTTTCAATGTTAAAATAGATGCTAATCCAGTAATAATTACGCCAACAACCATAAGGAAGAGATATAAGAGCGGATATGCAATATTTGTGAAAACTGGTAGTATAAAAAAAGTAATAGCTAAAAATTGGAGAATTAAAGAGGATTTAAGACTATTATACATATCATCTCCTCTTTTGATTATTACCACTCCTTCAGGTTGATCTCTGTTTGGTAGATCTTTTACTAATTCTCGTGATAGTTGCAAAAAAGAAACGGTTAGAAAGAAGAAATACACAAATAATGGAATTAATATGGAATGTAGTAGTGCGCCATAAAGTATCCCTAGCGAAAATATAAGACTTGTAACCATCATTTTAATCAACTCACTATTTTTCTTAATCTTAAAAGCATAGTAACCTAAAGCAACCCAGAGAATACCAAGTGGAACAACAAAAGCTATTACAAGAATATTAAGATAATAGATGGTAGAGTTTATAATCACATTAGTAATTGTTAAGATAAATCCAATAAGATAAATTATTCCAAGCAGGAATTTTGCTTGGTGAATAGAAACTCGACCATCGTAAGAGGGATTCTCTGCGATCTGGAGTATTTTTATTGCTATGATTCCTGATAAAGCTAAGAATAAATATGCAAGAGGACCAAACATAACATTTGTAGTAAAAATTTCAATACTCATGCCTTTACGAGAAAGGAATATGCCAATAAAAACCATTATACTGCCCTTTATTGCCGGTTTAAACGATTTTAAATAATCTCTGAGTTTCAAAATTTACCACCTTTCATTTTAATCATTGTATATTCTTGAATAATTGCTAAAATTTAGCTCTAACCTTTGATTTTCGAATTCGATAATTGTTGTTTTAGTTCCAAAATCTTGATAACAGTATTCATTGTTAAAACGAGGATAAGGTCCCAATTCAATTTCATTATCATTAACATACATAGGATTATTCCAAGTTACACTTACCAAACCTTGAGAAGGTGAATTATATTGCACATAATAACCTAGCGCTTGAGGAATTATTTTTACTTGAGATTGTGAAATCTCTGATATAAATTGATTAAAGGAACTATATTCATCAATACTGCCTAACTCTATTATCCATACATTTTTATAATCATTTACTCGAAGTTCATAATTTGAAACCCATTTAGTATTTTTATAGGAATATAAAGCAATGTACCCATCCTCTCTGGCACCAAATGTCCATTTACCATGTTGTTCCCACTCATCAAAAGCCCAGCGAGGAAAATATGCGTGCTGGTAAAACTTTTTACCAGTAAAGAGGTTTAAAAAATAGAGAAGCAGTTCTCCCTCTAATGGAAGCGTTTCACGGTCATATTGGATAATTCCCATATTTTTATATAATGTCGCACGAGGATTCCATCCCCCTACATATTCTTGTTCAAAATCCTTAGTGAGACCTCCTGGAGAATTGGTATATACAAATGCACTATCATCTAAGGAAGCTTGCCAGATATGTTCCTGATAGCTATTCATCCCCTTTTGGTGGTCCTGAGAGCCAGAAAGCTGATAATAAGGAGTTCTATATGTATAAGTATTTGAGGTCTCCAAACAAATACCTTGGGTAATGAGTTTTAATTTCTCAGAATATTTATTTAGTGGAATACCGTGTAAAAAGGCAGATGTTTTAAAAAAATCAGAAATTAATTTTGGACCATACATATTATCTGATTTTATATTATATTTCTCTACTAGATTAAATACATCTTCTATTGTTTGTGGTGGTAGAACTGCAGACATACCCAACCAGAACATTAAATCTTCTTCATTGTACTCTATATCATATAAAGAACCTTCATCCATATTAATACTGTTTCGTTCCTTATGTTCATTATATAAAGTTGCATTATTTGCTATATCCTCTAAAATAGGTGGAGGAGCATAATGATCACTTGTACCTAAAGCAACTGCGGCAAGATTATGGTTATCATTAGGATTGTGTTCTCCGATTCCAAGCATAATCCATGCTGATTCAGAAGTGCTATCTCTTGAAGCGGGTGATACAGCACTAGTTCCTAATTTTGATCTATCATAGGCGCGACCATGAGTAGTAGCATATCTACCTTTATAATAATTATTGGCAAAATCAAAAGCAATGATATCCATTACCATAGCAGCTTTATACACAACCACTGGATCTTCAGAAAAGTCGACTAGATTAACTAATGCAGCAATATCTTCTGTATAATATGTGTTTGAATGCCATTCTGCAAAACCGAATTGTGCACGCCAATCAAGCCATCTTTTAATTAAAGGTATTGCATGATTTACGTGTTCAATACCTGTCATCCCTGAATTAACAAAAGTATCATTCGGAAAAAGTTGTCCAATGAGTAATTCTGCTGTATGAAAGAGAATCTGATGATTTTCTGTATAAAATATCATATCGTCTCTTGTCGGTTCTGTATACCAATATTTAGTTTTACCAAGGGCATCAATAATCCTGTTTCTTATTGTTGACCCTAAAATGTCCTTATTTATATCAAAATATATCAAACGTAAGAGAGAATTCAATCTAAAATCTAAACAATCCTTAAAATTATTTATCTTATAAAGAGAATTTTCAAAACTCTCCTCGCTAACATTTAAACCTAAATACACACGAGCAGCCTGTGCATATATGTCATCACTATTTTTACTATCATTCAAATATATTTCTTGTCGTTGCCTAAATCCACTTGTAGCATTAAATGTCTCAAATAAATCAATAGTGCGATTGAAATTAGTTCTCATTGAAAATTCCCACTGCCCTTGACTAATCTTAGGCTCTGAGTAATCCTGTTTAGGGATAAAAAATTGTGGTAGAATTAAGATTAGAAATACGAAAAATAACTTTGGGAATTTTTTCTTTTTAGAATTATGATTTGAATTTAGATTATATATTTTGAATAGTAAATAGATTGCAAACAATAAGATTAGAATGTTATTGAATAAATTAATAGATGATAAAGTATAAATTCCAAAAAGGAAAATTATAAGAAACCCACCGATACTGCTTGAAATAATAATTTTCCAACAAGAAATGACAATTAGTATGATAACAGTTGAACAAATCAAAACTATTACTGATTTTTTATTGGTGCTAAATATCTCCATTATCCCTAATGAATATTTCCTAATATTTAAAAACAGGTCCTCTCAGGGATTTTGACAAGAAAGTAATATATTAAGACTTAAAGAATATGAAATTACAATTAAAAATAGAATAAAAAAAGAATAAAGAAAAAAATTTATCTGGTTAAAGCTCGAAAAACTTGATTCATACCAGCATTAACTAATGCTTTTTTTGTATTTTTTCTCATTTTTTTGACCTTTTTTTTTGGTTGTTTATTAATTATAATCTAGATTCAATTACATATATAGTTCTTGATGCATAACTTTTCAAAAAGTTCGAACCATTAGAAAAGCTTCTAATAATAATAAAAATTAGATAAAAAAGCTATTGGTATTGAGGATCTCTTGAAACACAGCCTACATTATTCCCTATTTTCATAAGTTCAGAACATTTTGAACAGGTTATACAAACTTGTTTCTTATCAATAAATCCTTCTTGAAAAATTTGTTTTGGAAAGTTAGGATTTGCTAAGGCCATTCTACCAAATCCACAAATATCGACTTTATTTTCATGAATTAACCCCGCAATTATATTACCGGCAAATTGACGTAAATAAGAATAGCCTGAGCCAATTATTTTTATATCTTCAGGTATTTGCTGCTTAATCAAAGATGTTAACCTAATAAGCCTATTTACTCCATATAGGGGATGTTCATTTGGTAGATTTCCTCCTTTTGTAGGTATATCAAATGGTCTTGTAATGTGAGGTTTATAATGTGGATTACCGACGGTAATGTTAATCAATCTCATACCAAGGTTATAAAGTCTCTTGATTAATTCCAATGGTTCGGAAAGATCGATTGATGCTGGAAAGACTTCATTTACAATATTTTTTACTCCAAATCCATTAGGATAAGGTATTCCATCATATAAGCTCATTCTTGTAGTTATTAAAAAATCTGTGTTATTTGCAAGCTCTTTTTTCAATTTGTAAATAATGTTTAGGAAAAACTTCGCTCTATTATCTAAAGATTCACCGCCATAAATAGAATTCACACGCACTCTTGAACTTAATAATTCATGGATTAAATAACCATGACAGGACTTAATATCTACTCCATCAAAACCTACTTCTTTTGCTAAAAGAGCCTTTTGAACCCAAATATCTTCTAAACTTTCCAAATCATTGTCAGTTATTATAATACCATCTTTTACTGAAAGGCCTCTTGAATTATCTAATTCAGAATTATGGTAGGCGCGAATTGGAAATTTTTTACCCTCTCTTACGCTATATCTTCCCGAATGATTTAATTGTAATATTAAAACACACTTCTGTTTGAATCCTAATTCATTTAAAGTCCTATTGCAAATTTCCCGTGTATTTGAAACTAAATCTTCAAATTCTTTGGAATTTTCCATTGAGAGCATTAATTGATGAGGATTTGATTGGCAATCTTTATTAATTGCAGTTGCCTCAAACCAAATTAAACCAGCACCGCCTTTTGCATATCTTTCATACCGTCGATAAGTTAAGACACCCGGTGAACCATTTAGATTTGAATCAAAACCTTCCATCGGTTGTATTGATAACCTGTTTGGAATTATCCAATTATCAGCATTTATATTTTGCTTTAAAACTTCAAAATCATTACTGATTGGAATTTCTAATCCTAATTCATGAACTTTTATCTCTAAATCTCTAAGAGTTTTATACTTGAAAGATTCAAATTGTGTATGCTTAGGATTTGAATTCATTAGTTTATATTTAGAGAACCCTTAATAAAGAACTTTTCATTTTTTCTTATGATGATTTATGGGGAAAAAGAAGATTTTACTGTGTCAAAGAGGTAGATATTTTTTTAGTAGTAAGACATATTCCTATTTTCAAGACATTTTGAATGATTATTTCGTTGATAATTATAAAGATGTCGAGATCTTTAATAATAATAGAGAATTTTTTGAATATGATACAACTATCTTTTTTACGCAATTCGGTGAATTTACTGAAGCACAAGAAAAAAATGTGTTAGATTTTATTGCCAGCGGAAAAGGATTTATAGGATTACATGGTGCTTCAGCTTCTTTTAAAGAGCATCCCAAATATTATGAAATGATTGGAGGGCGTTTTATAGGGCATAAAACGAAGTGTAATATAGACATAAAAATCTTAGATAAAGAACACCCTATCACAGCAAATTTGGATGACTTTACTTTTTTTGATGAACCTTATAGACATGATTTCTCTATGAAAGGAGATATGAAAGTTTTAGCAGAAGCTTATTATCATGATGAAGAAGATCCTGATCCTGAACCAATTATTTGGGTAAAAACCTATGGTAAAGGGAAAGTTGCATTCTGTGCTTTAGGTCACCAAGCCAAATCTTTAAAAAATGAAATCTTTCGGGAAATCATAAGAAATTCTGTAAAATGGGTATTAGAAGGACAATAAGAGTGGTGAAGTAAAATGAAAACTAAAAATTTCATTAAAGTCGGGGTAATAGGTTGCGGGTGGATAACTGGGATGTATAAACTTGCGTCAAGAATAATAAAAAACACTAAAATCGTTGCTGCTGCAGACTTAAACATTAATAGAGCAATTAAAATAGCTGGTAAAAAAAATGCGTGTATTGATATTGAAGAAATGTATAGAAATGAAGAAATAGATGCTGTTTATATATCTACACCTCATCATCTCCATAGACCTATGATAAAACAAGCTTTTGAACATGGAAAGCATGTACTATGTGAAAAACCTGTTGGAGTTTCGGTAGATGATGCTAGAAAAATTAGGGACTTAGATCTTCAATATCCTGATTTAAAATTGGGATTCAATTATAATTATAGATATGATCATAATTGTTATCGTTTAGTCAGAGCTATTCAAGGAGGATATTTAGATGAAATATATTATGCCAATTGTAATTTATTTTTCAGCAGAGATGAATCTTATTATGAAAGGGGACCTTGGAGGATAAAAAAAGAAACCGCTGGTGGTGGAACTCTATTAACTCAGGGGTCACATATGGTTGATATTATGATATGGGCTTTTGGTGAACCCAAATCAGTAATAGGAAAAATTGATAACAAGAAGTTCAAAAATATTGAAGTAGAAGACTTTGCCTTAGGTATAATAGAATTTGAAAATGGGGTTCATGCTCAAATTAATGATTCAACGTTCATTACACCACCTTATGATAAGTTTAAAGAAAAAGTAGAATTAGAAATTTTTGGAAAGAAAGGGAGATGCTACTATAGGGGACCTTGGCCAAAATCTTCATTAACTTGGAAAGGGATTAGAAAATATAAAATTAAAAAAGATACAAAAGGATTTTCCCACTTTGGGAGGTCAGTAAAAGCGTTTGGTGATTGGGTTCTAAAAGACAAACCATACTTGAATACAATAGAAGAAAGCTCTAAAGCTTTAATTTTAGTATCAGCATTATATAAATCTTCAGAAACAGGTAAAAAGGAGATAATAGAGAAATTGTAGATAAATTAAGAAGAGAAAACCCAATTCTTTTTATCATAAGGTAAACTGAGTAGATAATAGATCTTTAGCGCGGGATGAACCTCCCATATAAAGAGTGTATGTTATCTGTTCAACCTCCCATGATTTCGAATTTGGATTATACCACGCAAGATTTTCTTTTGAAACCTCAATCATTACATGTTTATTCTCATTCGGTTCCAGATGAACGCGAGTAAATCCTTTTAATAGTTTTACAGGTCTGTCGATTTGAGATTGTTCAAATCCAATATATAATTGGATTATTTCATCGCCAGCAGTTTTTCCCGTATTTTTAACTTCTACTGAAGCTAGAACTTTTTCATCATTTACATCAACTTGTAAATTGTTATAATTAAATGAGGTATAGGTTAATCCAAAACCAAAAGCAAAGGCTGGTTCAAAGCCACTTTTTTCAAAAAGAGTATATCCATGATAATATCCATACTCAATTTCATCTGCATCTTTATCAAAAAAAGGTAAATGATTTGGATCTTTTGGAATTGTAAAAGGAAGTTTTCCTCCTGGGTTGACATCTCCAAAAATGATCCTTGCTAAAGCGTTTCCTCCTTCCATGCCAGAATACCACGCCATTAAAATCACAGGGACTTGATCTTTCCATTCTTCCATGATGATAGCACTTCCTCCAATTAATACAACAACACAATTTTGATTTTCAGATGCTACTAATTTAATTAATTCTATTTCATTATCATGTAAGGATAAATTCTCTCGATCTCCACCAATTTTGAGTTCACGAATAAATTCTCCTTCATCCTTATGATCCAAACCAACAATTAAAATTGCTGCGTCCACTTCTTTAGCTACAGATTTCACACTTTCTTTATCTGATCCTTCATTATATAGTATTTGAATTGAATCTCCTAAGTAATTTTGAATACCTTTTAATGGAGTTATAACATATTTGGTAGACACATTACTACTACCATGATCTCCAGTGTTTTTAATAATAGCTAATCGACCAAAAATCGCCATTCGTTTAATTTTATTTTTATTTAGTGGTAAAATATTTTGCTCATTTTTTAGTAATACCATACTCTTTTCTGCTGCTTCTAATGCAATCTTACAATGTTCTTCGCATCCAATTAAGGCAGGCTCATATGTTTGGGGATCTTCCTTTGTAACATAGTGGAGAATTGTTCGCATAACCCGTCCAGCAGCTTCATCAATCATGGCTTGTGAAATATTACCTTGTTGTAGAGCTTTTTTTACTTTTCTATATTTATAATATTTAGCTCGTGGCATTTCTACATCTAACCCCCCAGTGATTCCTCCCATGGTGCTTTTAACACCACGCATCCAATCAGAATGAACGAATCCCTGAAAATTCCAATCACTTTTCAAAATATTTCTCAATAAATATTTATTATGTCCACAGTATTCTCCACGAACTTTGTTATAAGCAGTCATTATAGTGACACATCCCTCCTCTACACAGCGTTTGAAGTGAGGGAGATAAACCTCACGGAGCGTTCGTTCATCAATTTTTACATTTACTTTAAATCGAGCGGTTTCAATACTATTTGCTGCAAAGTGTTTAGCAGTTGCCATAACATTATGCTTTTGCACACCACGAGTTAAGGCAGCACCAAATTCCCCTATTAAAAAAGGATCTTCTCCATATGTTTCTTGAGCCCTTCCCCAAGAAGGATGTCGTAAAAGGTTAATGCACACACCTCCAAAAAGATTACCTCCATGTGCTCGAACTTCTTTTCCAATCACATTTCCTATATTTTGTTCCAAATTAACATCCCATGATGCTCCACGAGCTATTGATACTGGAAAACAAGTAGAACCAGGAATAACTACTCCTCGAGGACCATCAGTAAATTTGAATGAAGGAATTTTAAATTTTTTTGAACCCGCTCCATCATATACTCGTCTTCCTACTCCTCTATCTTTCAATACTTTTAGGATTAGACCATTTCCAATCATTTGATAGACTTTTTCTTTCAAACTCATATGTTCAAGAACTTCTTTCACATAATTTTCAATTTCTTCTTCATTCATACCTTTCTTGATTTCATTCATCTTAGTAGGCTTCGTCTAAAACAATAATTTCAGTTAAAGTTAATAAAAAAAAATTTAGATTTAAAAAATACTTTTTTATTCAATATTATACGTTTTTTCCACATTTTTTTGACGTTTCCAGAGCCCTTTTCAAAGTATTCAATTTTCTTATAGAGAAATTCCGAGATCTGACAAGCTAAAGAATAGGAACGGTATCATCCAAGCAAAAAAGAATATCAATCCTACTAATGAAATGATTTTTGCTCTTTTATTGAATTTATTTTCTTGTTCTGTATTTACAGATCCTCTTGCTATTAAAAATGTTATTAATGATATAGGAGCAAATAGAAAACCGAACCAAGATAATTTATATGCCAATTTTGAATCTGCCTTAATATCATGACGGACCTCGTCCTTCTCAATAACATTCAACCACTCGGCATTATAAAAAGCTTCCTCGACATTTAATTGTCCTGCTTGCCACCATTTCTTTTCTGACTTCCTAGCAGGGATGATTTGGGTTGCAATTGTACCCATACACCATTCTAAGCTTCCAGTGTATTTTATTTTTTCCCAGAGAAGTAAGATTCCTTCCAACATTAAAAATGTTATACCCATAGTAATAAATACTCCACCCCAGTCAAGCAATTTGTAAGGTTCACCATAAATTAATGTAGAAACAATAAAATGGGAAACAAAATACAACCACTGAATATTGTAAAGTGTGAAGGCAACAAACCCAAATCTACGGATAAATCGAGTTTTATCAGCGAACTCCTTGCCTCGACCTCGAAATTCTACGACACGTACTACTACCATAATAAGGCAGATAGCTGTTCCGTTTAAAGCCATGAATTGAAATAACCATCCATAGAGTATCACAGAGTTATTAATATCTGGATTATTAGGTACCCAATTTCGATGGAACGCAAGTCCCTTATAAACGTTCAAAGTTGCATCCATGCCAATTACGTCCATTAAAAGGATAAGCGTGACGATAAGACCGATGATACCAATGAAAAACATAATAATACCATATTGCATTGTTCGCTTGGGAAATCTTCGTGGCACTTCTTCTCTTTTTTGAGCTAAGCGGATGCCAATGATGCTACCAATAAAAGATACTGCTAAATAAGGAAAGATCGGTTCTTCTCTTCCTGCAAAGGCATTGAAAAAGAACAGTGTTATAAATTCCCACCATTCTGATTTCCCTAAGTATGGATATTGAACATGAACCCCTGTGTCAGGATCTATAGCCCACGGATAACCAGGGATTATCAAATCCACAAGCCACCACATTATTGGGGTAAGAACGATAATAATCCCTATTAAAAGGAGATAAATATTTATTAGCTTTGAAGGATTCTCCCAGCTACCTTTTCTTGAAAGGATACCTTGAACAACACCATTTAGGATAATACACCATGCTATAGTATGGATTGTTTCAAAGTGGTAAGCACGATAAAGTATTACTTGCCAATTCCAAGCAGATGGATCATCTAAACTTTTCATGAGATTTGGAATTGCTCCATGAATACCAAGTATACTCTCAGAAATCATAGCAAAAATTAGTAATAAAACACCTCCCATTATCTGTCTGATAACTAAGTCCCTAATGCTTCTCCCTGCTTGTAAGTGTCGATACATACTTATCATATTTCCAATGGCAGAAACCATTAAGAAAAAACCTGCCAACCCTCCTAAGAAAGGTAATACAATAAATGCAACAATATTAGCAGCGGGGATATTATTTATTTCATTAAGTAGTGTATCAATATCTAACACATGAAGGATAGTATGCAAAAAGATCATTAACGCTATTGCTATACCACGTAAAAAATCAATACTGGCAAATCGTCTCATTATGAATCATTCAAAAATTTTTATTTTAATATACTATGATAGATATTTTCTAATATTTATTCTTTTAAATACAATAACAATTTTAATACTGTCAAATAAATAATATGTTATGGATCAAGATAAAATAAAAGTTGCTCTAATTACAGGCAGCACTCAAGGGATAGGAAAAGCAATAGCTTTAGAACTGGCAAAAATAGGATTTTCAGTAGTAATAAATGGGGCATCAACAAAAGAATTATCTGAAGAATATAAAAATATTCTTAAAAAAATTTATAAAGAAGATTTAAAAGAGAAAAGTCTATATATTCAGGCTGATGTGAGTAAAAGAGAAGATCGCGAGAAATTACTCAATAAAATTAAGCAGAAGTTTAGAAGAATAGATGTTTTAGTGAATAATGCGGGAGTAGGGCCAATTAAACGGGGAGATCTTTTAGATGTGACAGAAGAATCATATGATAGAGTAATGGATATTAATCTGAAAGGTCCATTTTTTTTAACTCAAGCACTCGCAAAATGGATGATTGAGCTTAAAACGAAAATAAAAGATAAATATCACCCCTATATCATTAATATATCTTCTATAAATCGATATACCGCCTCAATTAATAGAGGGGAGTACTGCATTTCGAAGGCAGGGATGCGGATGATGACACAATTATTTGCTGTTAGATTAGCCGAGTTTGATATTCCCACATATGAGATATCTCCGGGTATTATTAAGACACCTCTAACTGAACCAAAACATATTTCAGAGAGATATGATAAATTAATTAGCGAAGGTGTTTCCCCAATTAAAAGATGGGGTGAACCACTTGATATTGCTAAGCCTGTTATTGCAATTGTTCAGGGATTGCTACCATTCTCTACAGGATCTGTTTTAGATATAGATGGGGGTTTTCATATTCACCGTATATAAAGCAATGGGACAAAAAATGGGAGATATAAAAATAAATCTGGAAAAATTAGATATTAAAGAATTTAATTCAATTATTATAGGTTCAGGAGCAGCAGGATTAAATTGTGCTCTTCATTTAGTAATGGAAGGCATTCCTCCTGATGAAATTGCCATTGTTACTGATAATTTAGGTGGCGGGACTTCTTTTAATGCGGGTTCTGATAAACAAACTTATTATAAAATGTCAATTTATGGAGATCAGCCAGATTCACCTTATGAAATGGCGAAAGATCTCTGCGCTGGAGGAGCAATGCACGGTGACATAGCTTTAATCGAAGCTTCAAACTCCATTAGAGAATTTTTTCATTTAGTTCAATTAGGAGTGCCTTTTCCTCATGATAAGTATGGGGGTTTTGTAGGATATAAAACAGATAACGATCCAAGACAGAGAGCTACATCTATAGGACCTTTAACTTCCCGAGAAATGGGGAAATGCTTATTAAGAGCGGTTCAAGATAAACATATTACAATTTTTGATAAGTATTATGCGATTAAAATTATTCTTGATAATACAACTGAGAAGCCTGAAGCAGTTGGGATTATTTGCATTAAAACAGATATGCTAAACCCAGATAAAAATATAGAGACTTTAATAGATTCAATAGAAATTTTTAAAGCAAGAAATCTAATTATAGCTACTGGTGGTCCTGCGATATTATATAAAAATACTGTGTATCCAAAATCCCAGAGAGGAACGACAAGTCTAGCAATTGAAGCAGGATGTAAACTTCAAAATTTAACAGAATCACAATTCGGATTAGCATCGACTAAATTTCGTTGGAATCTTTCAGGTTCATATCAACAAGTAATTCCACGATACTTTTCTATTGATGAAAATGGTACAGAAAAGGAATTTCTTTATGATATCTTTCCATCTTTTGAAGAACTTTCGAGAGCCATATTCTTAAAAGGATATCAATGGCCTTTTAATTCTATGCGAATTGATAATTTTGGTTCTTCATTAATTGATCTGGCAGTATATCATGAATCAGAAAAGTTAAACAGACGTGTGTTCTTAGATTTCACACAAAATCCTAATTACTTTAGTTTTGATAATCTGTTCCAAGATGCAAAGGATTATTTAACTAAATCTAATGCAATGGGAGATAAACCTATTGAACGTCTTAGAAAATTAAATGATCAAGCAATCTTAATTTATAAGAACAATAATATCGACTTAACTTCTGAACCTCTTGAAATCGCCGTTTGTAACCAACACCTAAATGGTGGTGTATCCTGTGATATATGGTGGGAGACAACAACAGTAAAACATCTTTTTGCAATTGGAGAAATTAATGGGAGTCATGGTATTCACAGACCTGGTGGTGCTGCATTAAACTCGGGACAAGTTGGGGGATTGAGAACTGCTCAAAAAATAACTCAAATATATAGCAATATTCCATCAATAAATCCTGAAAGATTTCAAAATAAAGTAAAAGGAGAGATGACTGAGTTATTTAGTAAAATTTCACAAATAATAAAAAATGATCCTTCTAAATCTGAAAACTTTCTAACTCCTGAAAGACTCTTAATTCAGATTCAAAATCGAATGTCAAAATATGGTTCAATTATTCGTCCTCTAAAAAATCTTAAACAGGAGATTTCCAAGGTCCAAATTCAATTGAATAATTTAGTAAATTTAATCGGATTGAAGACTAATGTTGAAATCATGGATTTTTTTAGAATTAAAGATGCCCTTCTTACGCAATTATTCTTCTTAAAAACATTAATAGACTATCATCTCTTATTTGGGAGAAGCAGAGGTTCATACTTGATTGTAAGAGATAAATTAAATAAATCATTATCCGAGACATATATTGAACCTCCTGGTAGTCTTAGGGAATATAAATTTATACATAATAATCTGGATTTATCAAAACAAATCCAAACAATTCAACTAAAAAATGGAAAAATGCTTATTGAATGGGAGGATGTAAGAGAGATACCTAGTGAATTTGGATGGTTTGAAAATGTATGGAAAGAATTTTTAAAAAACAAATAAAATGATAAAAAATGACGGATTCAGATGACTTAAGGGAATTAATTTCTCTAACTAAAATAGGAGAAAAAATTTTTAAAATAAAAGAAATGTATCACCCAAATTTAATAGCTAACTTATCTAAAGAAGCTTATGATTTGTATTTAAAAAGAATGTCGATCTGTAATCAGCTCCTTGAACAATTAGATAAAAAAGACATAACTATTGAGAAAATAGAAGACTTTATTTGGAAAAAAGTGAAGGAAAGCAAAGAACGATTAGACAAGATAAAAAATGAGATGGAGACTAAATTAATTCAATTGTCAATAAAAGAATGGGAACTTTTTTTATAAATTATATGGAATAATAGGAGATATCTCAAAATTCTTTTATATTTTATTCAACTAAGCCCTTTTTCGCTCTAATAACCTCAACTACATCAATATCAGTTCTATTCTTCGAATACCACTAAATAAGAACACCAATAGAAATTATACTTGTGGATAACCCATGGATAACAATTTTTTTTTAAAAAATAATCAAATTGTTTAATAGTTCAGTTAGATTTTGAACTATCAAAAAGAATATAGAAATTAAGCAAGAGTTGTAAATAATGAGCATGGAAGGAAAAATTTGTATGATTACCGGAGCAAATTCAGGCATTGGAAAAGCTACAGCAATAGGTTTAGCAGAAATGGGTGCCACAATAATCATGATTTGTCGAAATGAAGAACGTGGAGAAAAAGCACAAAAAGAAATCATTGAACTCACAGGTAATAAAGATGTAGATCTATTTTTATGTGATTTGTCATCTCAAGAATCCATTCGCAAACTAGTAGCAGAATTCAAGAATAAATATCAATATTTACATGTGTTAATTAATAATGCCGGAGTTATGCTTTCGAAGCGTACATTATCAGTTGATGGAATTGAAATGAATTTTGCTGTGCATCATCTTGCTCCCTTTTTGTTGACAAATTTACTACTTGATATATTAAAAAATAGTGCTCCAAGCCGTATTATTAATGTAACTTCTGCAGCGCATAGAATGGCAAAAATGGATTTTGATGATCTTCAGAGTGAAGACAAGAAATATCGTTTATTTAAAGTATATGGTGTTTCAAAATTAGCAGCGATGCTATTTACCTATGAATTAAACCGAAGATTAGAGGGAACTGGTGTAACTGTTAATGCTGTTCATCCTGGTGTTGTAAATAGTAATTTAAGTCGAGATCACTCTGCCTTTAGTCGAGGATTTGCAAAACTCTTTTTTAAAAGTCCGGAAAAAGGGGCTGAAACGTCTATATATTTAGCTTCGTCTCTAGATATAGAAGGAGTTACTGGCAAATATTTTATAAAAAAAGAGCCTAAAGAGTCTTCTGAAGAGTCTTATAATGAGGAATATGCTAAAAGATTGTGGGAAATTAGCGCAAACATGACAAGATTAGTTAGTATATAATTCCTTTTATATTATATATTAATCATAATTTTAAGATAAATCGAATTCTGAGTTTTCTAATATCAGTATTCAATTACTTTTCATCATTTTTGTTTTTCAATTCATGATGTAAACCAGATAAAATTTTTAAATATACCAAGATAATTACTTTGTTGTAAATAGAATACATATTATTGTTACCAAAATTCTTTGAAAAATTATGAAAGTAAATAAATTTCCCTTGAAAGAAAAAATCACATGTCCAATTTGTAGTTTTAAATTCATTCCAGAATCATTTCATTTTGAAAAGACTCATTTTGATACTCCAGAGGCTGAAGGAGAACTTACAAGTATTCTAAATGAAACTCATCAAGTTGTTATTAAACCTTTTACTACAATTCGAGGTTCATGGATAACATATTGTCCTGACTGTGGATATATTATTAAGTTTGCAGCAGAGATTGGCAAGAAAGAAGTAGATGAAGAACACCATCGTGTAATAAAGAGAGGTGCATTTAAGGAATTTGGAAAAGAGTATAAATACAATTATTATATACATGAAAAACCTTATATGGACAAATCAGATTACTTTATAGAAAAAGTTGATAATATTAAAAAAAAAATTAAAGACGTTTTAGATGAGATAAATTTCGAACATTGGGGAACTCCTTATAAAGAATGGAAGAATGCTAAGACTGAAGACTCTTTCAAGTTCGTGATTCACTTTTTCTCAAATTTAGAAGATTATATCAATTCTAATGTAGAAGATTTTAAAAGTAAAGAAATGCCAGAAAAAATTAAAGCATTGAATTTACATAGAGAACTTGAGGATTTAATTCATGCAATTCGAGGATTAAAAGATAAAATAGCTCATGATGTGTATGAATTAAAAGAAGAAGAAGAAGAGCTGGTTGATAAAGCATTCATCGAATTTATATATCATTTGATCAAGAAGCAATTAAAACCTTTAAATTTAGATGAAATTTATATTGAACCCGAATATAATTTTATTGATATTAATGACATCAACTATGAAATCCGAGAATTCTTGAATGTATATTTAGATAAAATTTTACATATTAAAGACTTTTATTATGGATTTCTAACTCCCTTATTAAAGGACCTTGGAATCTCTATTAGCTAATTATATTAGGATTCAAGGTTTTATATTCTATTTTTTTTAAAGAAAAGCGAATGTAGAGCTAAAAAACCTCAAAGTTGATTGAATTTGCCTAAAGTAAAAGTCAATGATATAAATATGCATTATGAAGTTCATGGAGATGGATTTCCGATTGTAATGATAACGGGACTGTCTTTTTGTCTTAGGATATGGGATAAACTCCTGATCGATGAGCTTTCAAAAAAATTTAAAGTTATCTTATTTGATAACAGAGGAGCAGGTCAAACTGATATACCTGAGGGGGAATTTACTCTAAAAATGATGGCTGATGATACAGCGGGATTAATGAATGTCTTAAATATTGAGTGTGCTCATATCCTTGGATTTTCGATGGGGGGAATGATTGCTCAGGAAGTAGCCTTAAATTATCCCCAAAAGGTTGAAAAACTCATTCTCTGGGGTACAGCGTGTGGGGGAAGAAAATCGATTCCTCCAGATCTTGCTGTTTATAAATTGCTAATAGGTGCAATTGAAGATTTAACACCAGAAAGAATGGCTAAGTCTACTATACCACTAGCATTTACCAGGGATTTTATTAAAAACAATCCTGAATATATTAATGATAAAATTCAAAAAATTCTCAAATGTCGTATTCCATTTAGTAGTTATGCGAGACAAGTAAAGGCAATGTTAAATTTTAATACTTGTAGGAGACTAAAAAAAATGGATATTCCAACCCTGATGATGCAAGGTAAAAAAGATATTCTCGTTCCATCCCAAAATGGAGAAATATTAGGTGAGTTAATCCCTAGAGCTAAGCTTGTATTTTTTGAGTATAGTGCTCATGCAATTTTTCCTCATGAACCAGATTTATTTCTAAAAGCATTATTTGAATTTCTCACTTAAAATTTTATTCTTATAGCTTGAGTTGGACAAATTTCAACGCATTTTAAGCAACCAGGACAAAATTTTTTAGCAAATGATTTAAAAATCATATGAATTTTAAATTTCTTAGGTGCCCCATCTCTATCCTTTTCTTTCAATGGAACAAACATAAGGAGGTTATGTGGGCAAACTTCTAGGCATTTTAAGCATTTTGTAGGGCGTAATTCCTCTGGTTCATACGGTAAATCGCACTTTTTAGAATTATATTTGAATTTAACCATAAATTTTATCACACTCTACCAAATTTTACTTGCTATTAAATGAGTATTTCTATCGATCAAACTAATAGCATCTTCTTCACATACAGATCTACATTGCCCACAACCAAAACAAAATGAAGGATCGACCACTGCACGATCATCCTTATCTAAACTTATAGCCCCAAATTGACACCTGTTAATACAATTTCCACAGCTAATACATAGATCACGATTAACTTCCGCTACATATTCTGCTTTTCTGTAGGAGTTAGTTATATCATACCACATCTTTGGTCTTGACGCATAGCAATACTTACTATCGCAGTTACAAATACAAACTGTTTGTGGTAGGTCATACCACCAGAAAACAGAATGTATATATCCTTTTTCTGAAAATTGTTCTAATTTTTCTTTTGCTTCTTCCGGACTAAGCTTTATTTCTTTCCAAGCTCTAGGATCTTTCCTTTGAATATCTGTAAGTGGACCAAAATTCAAACATTTAAATTCATCCTGACCTTTAAAAATCCGTTTACACATACAGGGATATACTACATGATCATAACTCAAATCTACAATCTTTAAAGCATCTTCTAAGGGAACAACCTGACCAGAATGGCTATGTATAGTTAGATAATTTCCATACATTTTAACTAACCGACCAAAGACAGGAATTTTAGCCCAATCAAGTTTATTTAGCAGCTTTGAGGTGGGAAGTGGAAACCACGCAGAATCTGCTCCATTTATTGCTTTTCTAACTTTCTTAGATTCTCTTCCTAAAATGCGATCCAAAAGTGATAACTTATAAAACAATTCCTCTGAATATGATTTAGGATTTAAATACCATTTTCCATACCCTTCTGCATGCTTTCTACAAAACTTACACATAGCAAATAATTCCTAATTATCCAATTAAACCTTAAATAGTATGATATTATTAAAACATTATTTTAATTTTACGATAATAAATATACTTGGAATAATTTTTAAGATCAATCAATAAATTACAAATAAGAGTGATTTAAATGGAATCGAAATTGTTGAATATTTTAGCAATTTTTGCCCACCCTGATGATTTAACCTATTATAGTGCAGGAACAATAGCTAAATGGGCTGAACAAGGTCATAATATAATCACCCTTTGTTGCACAAGAGGAGAAGTAGGTTCTTTAAGATCTGAAATCACAAAAGAACAAGTTGCAGCATTACGTGAAAAAGAACTTAAGGCTGCTAATGAAATTCTAGGAGTAAAAGAAACTATAATTCTAGATTTTCCAGATGGAGGATTAATGAATGGTTTAGAATTACGTGAAAGGCTTGTCTATTATGTTAGAAAATTCAAAGCAGATAGAGTCGTAACTCTTGATCCATGGGCATCCTATGAGGTACATCCTGATCATTTAATTGTAGGACGAATGGCAGCAGAAGCAGGAACTTTTGCGATGTTTCCATTATTATACACCGAACAGATTAAGGAGGGTATAGAGCCATTTCATTGTTCTGATATATGGTTTATGGGGATACTTGGTCATCAACCAAATTGCTTTGTTGATATCTCTTCTACTTTCGATAAAAAGATTCAAGCTGCCTTGAAATTTGAAGGAACTTTAGAACTAATAGCACAATTTTTCTCCCCAGATATTTCACCGTATGATGTAAGTCCAGAAGATATAAAGAAACTTTCTAAATATGCTATAAGACTTTTCCGTTCTATAGCAACAACTATGGGAAGAAAAGTTGGCTTAAAAGCGGCTGAAGCTTTTTATATTCAAAAAGTACTACCAGGACATTTTGATAATATTCAAGAACAAATGATGGAAATGTTAGGAAATCCTTCTGAACAACCAAAGATTTACTAAATTTCAAAAAAACTTAATTTTCTTACTAATTTCTTTAAATAAGAATTTTGAAACAACAAAAATAAGGCAAAATATAATAATCAGTTCATACCCCGGAATTATAAATTCATTATTGGTTTTGCCACGCCATAAAATAATTAATATATTATTATAGCTACTGTCAGTTATAATATCATTATATCCATCATTATTCGCATCACCGATAAAGATAGTTTCAGGATTACCCTCTATATCCATAGAGATTTGAGAATCCCAGTCATTGATTTCATCATTCCATAAAAATAAAGAAATAGCAAAAGAATCATGACTTGATATGATAATATCATTGTGTCCATCATTATTTGCATCTCCCACACAAACCCAATGAGGAATATTTCCAGCTTGTTTCTCAATTGAACAGTCCCAATCTCCTTTACTTGAGTTCCACAATATTAGTGAAACGCTATCACCCATAGTATTTGCTGTGATAATATCATTATATCCGTCATTATTAACATCTTCAACCACTACATTCCATGGATTATCCCCTACACTTCTTGTTATTGGCGAGTCCCAGTCTTTTAAAGTTTGATTCCAAAGTAAAATAGTTGCTCTATTAATATGATCATTTGCGGTTATAATGTCATTAAAACCATCATTATTAGCATCTTTTACTTGGATAAAATGTGGACATAATCCAACTTCAATATTTATCATTTCTTCCCAACCATTTAATGTATCATTCCATACTAATACTGAAACATGATCGCTCGCCCAATTTGCGGATACAAGATCATTTTTACCATCATTATTGGCATCTCCTATATAAACACCATAAGAACCTATTCCAGTAGCTAATTCAAAATGTGGGTCCCAATCACTAGATGTATCATTCCATACTAACAATGAAATATCATAACCATGAAGATTTGCGGTTGCAATATCATTATACTCATCATTATTTGCATCTCCAACAAAAACACATTTAGGAATATTTCCAACAGGGCGTCTAATACTAGCTTCCCATTTGTTTAAAATTTGTTGCAATTTCTCATCATCACTCGAATCGAATTTTCCTACCTGGATAATCTCATTAAAGTTTAAAAGAATGAAATTGAATAATAAAGTAATAAACAGAATACCAAATATTGCTAGAATTACTTTTCTCTTAGATTCAGGTCTCATTTTATTATAATGATTTTGTTAAAAATACTCATATTATTGATAAATTAGTATTTATTAATTTGGTAAAGTAAGAAAAAAAAATTGAATATGCTGAAAAAAATAGAAGAAAATTCACTATCGTAAAAATCGTGTACTAATAAAATAAATTAAATTACAAATATTGATAGTATTTATTAAAATCTGAAGTGAATTACTCATGAAAATAGTAAAGGGGTTTCCTGCTGAAGACCCAAAAGAGAATTATCAACTTAATGTAATTAACCTTATGAAACAAGGAATAAGAAATTTTGCAAGACAAGAGATTGTTAGCAGAAAACTTGATGGAACTTTGTTTCGGTATACATATAAAGATTCTTATGAAAGAATGAAACGTCTTGCAAATAGCTTAAAGTCTATTGGAGTAAAGATAGGAGATAGAGTGGGAGTTTTGGCATGGAATAGTCATCATCACTTTGAAATTTATTATGGGCTTCCAGGAATAGGAGCTGTAATGGTCTCATTAAATTTAAGGCTTGCACCCAAAGATTTAGCGTATGTTGTGAATCATTCAGGTACGAGCTTCATAATTGTTGATGAAGATTTAATCACCGTAGCTGAATCTATTGTGCCATTATGTAAAAACATAAGAGCATATATTATTATTACTGAAAAAGATTTAAGTGAAATACAAACAACACTCAGACATCTTTATAGTTATGAAGATCTATTACATGAAGCCTCACCAGAGTATAATTGGCCAAATTTGGATGAGAATTCTGCGTATGCTGCCAATTATACGACTGGTACTACTGGAAAACCAAAAGGCGTGTATTATTCGCACCGTAATGTATATCTACAAGCAATGATGTTTACAGCTCAATTCTCAATGAATATGAATGATGTAGTCTTCCAATTGGTTCCGATGTTTCATGTGGTTGGATGGTCTAAACCACAAGCTGCCACTTATGCCGGTGCTAAACTCATCTTTTCTGGAAGATGGACTTTAGATGATCTTGAAGAACTTACTAATATTATGGTTCAGGAAAATGTTACAGTATCGGGCGCTGTTCCTGCTGTATACATGTCAATGCTCGAAATAATAAGAAAAATGCCTCAAAAACCTGATCTTTCTAAGACACGATTCATTTGTGGAGGTTCAGAACCACCTATTGCGTTGATGCGTGGATTTTGGGAGGAAACTGGTGGTGAAATCATTCATTCTTATGGCTCTACAGAAGCAATGGCAATAACCACACTTAATTTATTTAAACCTTGGCTAAAAAAAGAATTATCAGAAGCAGAATTATGGAATCTAAAGAAAAAACAAGGTCTAATCACGTCAGGATTAGATATTAAATTAGTCGATGAAAGCGGAAATGAGCTTCCTCATGATGGACAATCTTCAGGAGAAATACTTTTACGTGGACCTTGGATTACCACAAACTATTATAATGCTCCTGAGACAAAAGGAAATTTTACTGAAGATGGATATTATAAAAGTGGTGATGCGGGATCTCTTGATTCTGAGGGATTTTTAAAGATTACAGATAGAATAAAAGATGTTATTAAAAGTGGAGGTGAATGGATAAGTTCGATCGATATGGAGAATACTTTGGTTTCACATCAAGCAATTCTAGAAGCTTCTGTTGTAGGAATTCCACACCCAAAATGGGATGAAAGACCTCTTGCTTTAATAGTATTGCGTGCAGGCTTTGAATCTACGAGTAAGGATGAAATTCTAGAATATCTTTCTAACATTTTTGCTAAATGGCAACTTCCTGATGAAATTTTATTTGTAGAATCTATCCCTCGGACCAGTGTAGGGAAACTTAATAAAAAATTAATACGTACAGAGTATAAAGATTTGTATTCTAAAAGATAGTACATAAAAAAGAAGTGAAGACACATACCAATTGTAGATATATCAAAAATTCATCGTACTGAGATTCATAAAATAATTGAACAACGTAAACAAATACAGAACGTAGCGAATAACGCATTTTTTGAGGAAACAGGTTATAAAATAGAAGATTATCGACCTCTTTGGAAAAAGGTTGGTGATTTAAACCGACATTGGCTAAATGGAGAAGATGTAAAAGGTATGTTATCGATGGAAGAGATGTTATTATTAACAAAACATTTACGGTTTTATTATGAATATAGTACAGACTATAAACAACAATTAACTCCAATTCCAGAAGATGCAATTGTAGAACCAGTTAAAGCAAATCGTGTGCCTGCTGAATAGCACGCATATCCGGGGTCAAGTAAAGATCGAGCTATTTTATATATCCATGGGGGAGGCCATATCATGGGGTCTGTTAATACTCATAAGTTATTTACATTGGAATTGACAAAATTTACCAATATAAGGGTATTAAGTATAAATTATCGTCTTGTTCCTGAGGACCCTCACCCTGCAGCTTTGGAGGATTGTGTTTCAGCTTACAAATGGCTCCTATCATCTGGAATTGAGTCTAATCATATCATTATTTCTGGAGATTCTGCAGGGGGATATTACACCCTTTTGACTCTCCTGAAACTAAGAGATGCTGGAATAACTCTACCCGCTGGAGCAGTTTGCCTTTCCCCTTCAACAGATATGGCACAAAAAGGTCAATCTGTAATAAAAAATTGTTATACTGATGTTATTCTCGGTGATTTAGGATATATATGGTGGATTCATTCACATTTAGCAGGGAAGAATCCTCTTGATCCTTCTGTTTCTCCTCTCTATGCGAATTTAAAAGGATTACCTCCTATATTGATTCAAGCAAGTACTAGTGAAATGCTTTTTGATGACTCTAGAAGATTTTTTAAACGCGCAAAAGAAGCCGGGGTTGATATTACTATGCAAACGTGGGATGACACATTACATGTGTTTCAAAATACTCCTGAATTGCCTGAATCTAAGGAAGCAATAGAAAAAATTAAAAAATTCGTTCAAAACTTGCTAAATTAATTTTTTTATCTTACTAAGATTATTTTTTAAGAATTTTTATATTTCTTAAAGGTACCCAACCACTTTTTCCTCTTTCATTAGTTGCCCAAATCCAATCAGCTTCTTCTTTTTCAGCGATCAGTCTCTCACCAATCTTAACGGAGAGTTCTGTTGCTTCATAATCTTGTCTTGCTTTACATGTATTACCATGAATTTCAAGATAATTTTCAGGTACCCAACGGCGTTTACCAAATTTATTAGTACACCAAATCCAACCTGACCATTCACTTTCTTTTTCTCCAATTGTTAAAATTTCACCTTTAGTAATTACAAGCGGTTCGGTGTAATCAGAATCATAATCTTCAATTACTCGATAAGCCTTTCCTTTCATTTTTTTATCATATTTTTTGTTGTTTAATTACTAAGAATAAGATTTATTTTTAAAATATAAAGTATAAAGGAGTTTAAAATTAGTAATTACTCTTTTTTAACCTTAAAAATTGAAAAGGTTCCATATGCTTTAGAAACCAGTATTTCACCATTTATAATTTCCGATTCTAGAACACCAAATGATTTCCCCCTATGAATTACTTTTGTATTACAAATAATAGTTCCTTCTCTAACAGGTTTAAAATAGGTAATTTTAAGTTCTACTGTTGCACACAGTTCATCTTTTTCTAATAAAGAATATAAGGCACCTCCCATACCAGTATCTGCCATTGAATACATAACACCTCCATGAACAGTTTTATGTGGATTAAAGTGGTTCTTATCTATCTTTAAAACGCATTGAGAATATCCTTTTTTCAATTCAGTAAATTCAAACCCAATTAAATCACCAAATGGGTGAAATCCTTTCGATTTAAGTGGATTAGGTTCAGACATAATCTATACAAAAATCAATTAAATTTAATGTTTATTGAATTCTGCAAGATATAAATAATGTCAGAGATTAATTACTTAAAATAAAATTAGATTGGGCGAATTTATATGTCAATTTTGTTTGAACCTCTGAAAATTGGTAAAATGGAAGTAAAAAACCGATTTGTACGATCAGCAACAATAGAAAATATGGCAAAAGATAATGGTGAAGTTACTAATGAGTTGGTAAAACTGCACAGAACTCTTGCGAAAGGGGAAGTTGGATTAATCATTCCCGGATACATGTATATTCATCCTTTAGGCCAAGCATTTAAACATCAAACAGGAATATATAATGATGACTTAATTCCTGGCCTGAAAAAGATTGTTGATATTATACATGAAGAAGATGGGAAAGTTGCATTTCAGATAGTACACGCTGGTTTGCAAACTTTTAATAGATTAATAGGAACAACTCCTATGGGGCCCTCTGGAGATATAATAAACCCTATTTCAATAGATTATTCAAGAGAAATGACTGAGGAAGATATTCAAGAATCTATAGAAGCTTTTATCAAAGCTGCAAGACGTGCAGTTGAAACTGGTGCAGATGCAGTCCAATTACATGCTGCTCATGGTTATTTAATCAATCAATTTCTATCTCCTTTCTACAATTGCAGACAAGATGATTGGGGTGGTTCTGACGAAAAAAGATTTCGATACTTGAAGGAAATTATAACTAAAACTAAAAAAATTTTACCAGCAGACATACCACTTTTGATAAAATTAAATGCCAATGATTATACTCCTACAGAAGGTATAACTCCACCATTAGCAACAAAATATTCTGAGTGGTTAGTAAAACTAGGAATTGATGCTATAGAAATAAGCTGTGGTTCATCAACGTATGCTGTATTTAACATGTGCCGGGGGAAGGTTCCCGTAAAAGAAATTGTACAATTTGTTCCAGATTATCTGAAAACAATGACAGAACAAATATATCAAGATATGGTCGGAAAATATGATTTTGAGGAAGCATATAATCTCGAAGCAGCAAAAATGATTAAACCAGTTATGGGAGATGTTCCCTTAATCCTGGTTGGTGGTTTGAGAAATAAAGCCGCTATGGAAGAGATAATAAAAAATAAATATGCTAATTTCATATCTATGTCACGTCCATTTATAAGGGAACCATTTCTTGTAAAAAATATTAAAGAAGGAAAGCAAGAGGCTGCCGCTTGTATCTCTTGCAATCGTTGTCTTGCGGCAATACCAAATGATTATCCACTTAGATGTTATACAAAAAAATTTCCAGAAGAAAAAAAATCCACAACTTATTTTCAAGAATGATAGAAATCCAAATTTATAGTGATATAATATATGGTTAATATTCGCTTTTTAGGAAACGCATGTGTAGAACTCATTGGTAAACAAGATCATATTATTATTGATCCAACTTTCTTGAGAGAGCCAACTACAGGAATCGAAAAAATCTTTTTAACTCATCATCACTCAGACCATGTTAATCAAGAAAAATTACAGGAGATCCAAAATAATTTCTCAATAGAAGGGAAAGAACTTGAGATATATGGCCCTCTTTGTGTATTTGAAGAACTAAACATCGATTTTATTCTTATTGAACCAACTTCAAAAATTGATCTTACTAATGGATATGTAGAAGTATTTGAAAATGATTGTTGGAAAGCACCGGGATGTGTAGCTTATTTAATCGTTATCGACGATTACAAAATCCTACATACTGCAGATTCAGCAAATTTTTCAAGTGACATAAAAACACTTAAAAACAGCATCGATCTATGCTTTATTGCTTGTTTTGAGAGCAATTTTGAGGATTATTTAGAATTTCTAAAGCTAATTTCACCAAAATTAGTTATTCCATATCATTTTAACTATGAGAAAGAAGAAGAAGCTCGAAAATTAATAGAACTTTTGAGAAAAAATACCATCATTTCTAAGTTTCTTTCTATAGGAGAGGAAATTGAACTTTGATAGATTGTCTTTAAATAAGTTAAGTTGATTCAAATCTAATTTTATTTTACTATTCCAAAGGCTTCTTACGTTTTTTAGGACGCTCAAAATCATCCTCAAATGCTTTAGTAAAGCCTCCTAATTCTTGACGCGATAATATATCTTCATCATCAATCTGTCCTATTAATTCTTTATTAAAATCTAATTCACAATTGAGACAGTGAATATAATCCCCATAATCAATGACATCTCTCGATTGACACCTTGGACAATAGTATTCTGTATTAATGTTTTTCATAAATATCATGATAAAAATTTTTGTCAAGAATAATATAAACAGCACTATTATTAAACTATTTTGCAAAAATGTAAAATAAAGTGAATGGAAAACTAATGGGATAATTGATATTTAATTTATTTAAATTCTTTTTTGCATTACATAATGCTTACGAATTGGAGTACAATGAGGAAAGATAGTATCAATTGCTCTAGAGTTATTAGACCAAATTGCAGTACCTTCAAAATAATTTACTCCAAATAAATTCGCAGTTAATTGACCAAGATTATTCAATGCTGAAAAAATCCCCTTTCCAAAATAACCTTTTTTAACCATTGCTGTGTCTACATTCACACGAGTAATAGGATCTCCAATCCATGATTCATATAAATCTGGAAGTCCAAGCAAAATACCTACTAATTCCCCTGTTTTTCTATCAAAAGCCATCGGAGCTAAAGGTTCAATTTTTTTAAGATCGCATGATTCCCATGCTTCAATAAAGTGTGGGATATCTGAATAGCTTTTTGGATTGAAGTCATATTGAATTCTATACCAAGATTTAGGGATTTGTTTAAACGCTTCAAAAAATTCATAGATTCGATTTCTTCCTGATGCATCAGGTAATATTTCATGAAATGAGTTATTTGCCAATGCTCTTATTTCATCTACTAAATCATATAACTTCTTTAAGTTAACATATTTAAATACTATATCTTTGTCAATTCGTTTACCTTTTTCCCATGTCTTTTGTGCAACATATACACATGTATATTGAGATTCTCTGATATATCCTAACTCTTCTAGATAGTCTATAACTTTAGATTGGGGGCTATTAAATGCTACACCATAAAGAATTTGTTGGTTAAATCCACTAGTTTGAATACCAATCCCACCAAGATTCTTTGGAAAATTAATATTTCCCCTCAATTTTCTAACTTTATGCTTCTTTATGAATAATTCGCATTCTCTCATCAGTTCTTTGCATATATTAAGATTTTTTGCATGAAGCCAACCAAATATACCACATTTTCTACTATAACTTGTATAATATGGATCGATCTGACATATAACGAATCCACAAATTTCTAAACCATTTTGAGCAATAAATGCCTTAAGTTTGTATTCTGGATTAGATAATTTAAAAGTTAAATATCTACATAATTCTTCGATTATATTCTGTTTTACTCTAACATCTGGTACAAATAAAATAGAATGTAACACTTTATTAATCTCTTTGATATCATGGGATTCCCTAACTTTAATTATATCTTTTTCAGTTTCATATAAAACTTGAACCATTTTTTACCTCTTTTATTATTTTTAAAAATTGATCAATTAGTCATTCATCTATATATAAAGAAAAAAGTGATTCGGTGTAATTTGCATATTTTTTTCTTTATATACTCTCAATTTGTTTACAATTAAAAACTGTGAGGATAAAGAGAGTATATGATTGAACAACAAAGTATCTGTGGAAATTGCATTTTGCCTGATGGATTTCTAGGTGTGCACCTTAATTTAGATGGTGTATGCGAGTTTTGTGCTAATCCAGATCATAAAAATGTTAATTGGTCCCGTTCAATAATTAATACTGAGAGAAGGCAAAATGCAATTATTGATTGGAATAACATAATATTGAAAATGGCAAATAATCATAGGAAAGTGAAATATGAATGTGTAGTTGGTTACTCAGGCGGAAAAGATTCCACAGCCCTTTTGGATTACTTGGTTAATGGGCTTGATTTGAAACCATTAGCAGTAACTTCAGATACAGGTTATATGACAAATATTGCTAAGGAAAATATAAAAGATACATTAAGCAAGATACAAGTGGACCATATAATGGTCGAAAATGTGGCTACTACATTTACTAAACTTTACAGATACCTTTTTCTAAACCATAAATCTAATGATATTTTTTTAACTCGATATATATGTGATTATTGCTCAGACTTAATCCACAGTATTATCGTAAAAGAAGCTATAAAAAATGAAATACCATATGTATTATTTGGATATTCTCCAGATCAAATATTCAGGTACTTTTTTGAGATACCACAAGAAGAAATCATAAGAAAATGGAGACCAGAGATAATAGATAATCCTACATTTGATGATAAGGATAGAAAATGTTATTTAACAGAGGAAGATATTAATCATGGAAGAATTCCAAGAGTAATATTACCCTATCATGTAATTCCTTATAGAGAAGAAGATGTAATTAATCTAGTAGAATCTAAGAATTACATTAAAAAAGGACATGCTGATCCACTTTTAACTAATTGCAATGTAGTTCATGCTGCTACTTTTTATGATTTCAACAGATATGGAGGTATTCTATATGCCTATCAGTATGCAGAACTAGTACGTCAAAATCCTCAATCGCGGAAAAAATGGTTAAGAACTCTCAGAATTGTAGCACCATTAATTCTTGAAAATAAATTTAAAGAACAAGAAGTAATTGAATTTTTAGAAAAAATTGGTACTTCTCCATTTGAGTTTTTAAAATTAATTCATAATCAAATTGAAAAGGATCCAAATAAGAGTCAAATAGAGACCATTAAAAATTTATTTCGAAAAAGGCGAAGATGATAATGTCAATAAAAAAATGAGATCTTATCTTTTTGATAAAAATTGATTTTTAATTTGGATTTGTAATTTTTTTTTTTGGTTCAATTTAAATTTATTAGATTATATCAATATATATGGGAATATCAAAAAAAGGGCTATATCAATTAAGTCTAATCATTTGTGTTACTTTAGCCATTATTGGGGTTAGTATATTCTATTATATTAATTGGGCACTTATTATTCAAGCTTTTCAAGACTATGAAGGAGCATTTGAAGTTGTTTTGATAATTTCCATCAGAATTATAATCTTAATTATCACTGTTTTTTATTTATTTCATAAATGGTTTAAACAAGAAGCACAATATTTATCTGATATCCCTTTCTTGTTAGGATTGTTCTTCCTTATTCTAATTTTTGGAAAAGCAATCGATATACTTTGGGATCTTACCTTTTTTACATTTAACGATGATATAGTCTTACTATTTCTAAAATTCAGATTTTTTATAATTATTTTCGAAGTAGCACCTTTAATTTACCTAGGTCTTGAAATTATCTTTTTTAGATTAGAAGATAGGTTTCAAAAGTTAAAAGATAAAGAATATATGAATAAATTGCGAGTTGCAATAATACTAATTATTGTCTGTGTTGAATCCATTGTAGTAATAATAGCTCCAAATAATACAACTATGGGTATGATTTTACCTGCTATTGTTATCCCCTCATTGATAGGAATTGTATACATTTTTTTCTTAGCTTACAGATTAAAACGTCTTACCGTAGTTAAACCCGGGATCTTAACACTTGGATTTCTTTTTTACTTGTTTTCAAACATTTTTCGACCTCTTATGCAGAACATTTTGGGGGAAGTAGCAATGTATATCATATTAGCTGAATTAGTAGACATTTTTGTTTTTCTGATTATTTTCTTTGGCTTATATAAAAAATAAAAATAATATAATAGAACCAAAGATTGTTATGTTAATGAAATCTTAACTAAGAAAAATTGAGGAATTAAAGCTGTAAGAATGGAAAATAACAGCATCCATTCTAAAAATGGGTTATAATAATACAATTGAAAAATGAAGCAAACAGAGGTCCGACTAATCCAATTACTCCGATGAATTTTGGAGTCTGGTGTGAGTAAAAAACAAGGTAATGACTGGATATAAAAATTGAAGATACAAATCCTGTAAATGCTAAGATTGCAAATATTCCATGTATGATCCCGTTTGGCCCTGCTCGATCAAGACTAAAAATTCCAACCAATATATAGCATACACTTCCAATGATTCCCGTTAAAAAACCAGAAGTAAAAATAGAAGATCTCTTTTTAGAATAGATAAAATAAGAAGATATTTGGTTAAACCATAAGATATTAAAAATAATAGTACTGAACCCCCCAATTATACATGCTCCATTAAAAAGAGATGGATAAGGAGTAATCCGATTTGAACCAAGAGAACTGATTGTATGGGCTAAAAGTGAAAAATCTCCTACTAGTTGAGCAACCAATATACTAACGCCTATCAATGTTAAGTATAAAAATAATCCTCCCATTAAAAATGATTTTAATGCTATAGGCGATGTTAAACCACATCTAATTTTCCTTTTTAGTTCTATGGTCCTATTATTAATAGAATTAGTTGAAAATTTTTTTTCCTTAGCTATAGAATGTGAACTCTCAAATTGAAAAACATTAAGCAGAGCCCATCCTTCTTGGATTAGCTGCATTTTGTCATTAATTTGTCCATTATACCAATTAAAGAGAATAAAATCCTCAAACACACCATCTTTATTATTAAACATCCAACTAGGCACATAACCTCGTGGAACCAATCCCACATCATAAAAAATTTGTTGATGTGCAGGGTGGTAAGCTGAGATAAATACTTCACAATAACGAACTCCTAATTTTTTTTTCCATTTCATAAATTCCTGGACAAACACAAATAATTCTTCTAAAGATGCGACTTTGTATCTAGTTTTTTCAAAATTTGATACTGTTGGAGTATATAGAAATTGAAATGAAGATTTTATATTCTCAAATGAAAATGTAATAGTTTCATACCCAAAATCATCTTTTTGTATAGTTCTTTTTAATTTTGACTGTAAAGTTTTTATCTTCTTGTAATCAAGAGTAATTTTAGGAGAATTTATTTTATACTCTCCTAAATAATATCGTTCATGAGAGTATAAATAACACTTTTTCGCAGCAGGAATTATTGTAGGAATTTTTGGGGATCTATATTGGCGTAATGCCCTCTCATCATATAAAACCTGCATTAAATCGGATTCTACTTCTCCTAGAAAAATATCCTTATTAGGGTAAAACCCTAGAGGAGCCATTCCACAAACCCACATTGAATATTGGGATTTTGCATGAGCAGTTCGATTTTCAACAAACCATGTATAAATCTTATCTTTATATTTATGGCACATGCTTATCATAGATCCAATCATAGCTTTAGTGATATCAACATATCCTTGATATTCCTTTCTAAGCATAAAACCTCGAATATATCCCCGTTTGTTCTCAAAATCTAAGACAAAAGTTATGCATCCTGCTATATTATAAGATGGATCTTGATATATTATCCATTGTATTGTTGGATCCATAATCATCTTTCTAACTTCTTGAACATTTTCCATTTCCTTATAAGGATATGTCCCATTGTACAGTTCTTTATAAATTCCTGTTATTTCTTTGGCATCCTCCGGATGTGCTAATCTTAAAATTGGGCTTTTTTTATGGGTATGTTTTCTATCACTTATATTAAAATCAAGGCACATATCCTCATGGATATTCGGATCAATAATATCTTTAAAGGGTTGTAAGAATTGATTTGTGTAAGTAGGGAACAACTCATTTAATGATATTTTAGAGTCAGAAACCGTTTCTTGTGATAACATTTTGTCATTTTCAAATGATAACTATGGTTAACTTAAAATTTGATGTGTATATTTAAATGAAAAAATTGATAGAGTTTTATGGGTAATTGTGCTTTTAAATAACTCTTAATATTTTTAAGAGAGCCGTATCTTATCCATAAAAAACAGTAGCTAAAAGTTAATTCTGTAATTGGATTCTTATTTTTTGACAGATGGTAGAGATTTTTTTACCAAGATCTTCAAATATTTTATCTTTTTTTTCCAATAGTTCATTTTTTTCTTTAAGTTCAGTGTATACTTTCTGTTTTTCTTTACTATCTGATTTTGTAATAAAAGAATTGTGATAGAACTGAAATACACGTTGTATTCTCTCTAATAAATCAGCTCGGTAATCCAGTATTTGCCTTTTTAATTCGATAGGCTTACACTGACTTTTGCTAAGACGATCTATATTCCGTTTTAAATTTTCCAACTCTTCTTTATTAAAAATTACTTTCTCTAATGAATTAGATAACATCTCATCTTGTGATTTCTGCTTTTCCATATTATATCCTCTTTAACTATAAATAAAGATTTGAATATCTTCAAAAAATTTTTTAATGGTATAGTATAACTGCTCTGGATCATCCCTTTCGAATGTTATGATTCGAAAAGTGTTGGCATGATCTTGTAGATCTTTCTTAGTAAAGGGAAAGTTCTCAAAGGAACAAAGAAAATTGTAAAATGTATCCAATTGATTGTTTGTAACGAGATCGTCTATATTATGAAAGTGCGTATATACTTTGATAAGATATCTTCTAATTATATCATGTTCTATTTTTAATGCTTTTTCGTGCTGACCGAGTTTCAGTGCTTCCCAAATCAAATATAACTCATGATAGAAATCTGATAATTCCCGCTGCAATGCCCTTTTCAGACGTCCTTTCTGGATAATAAAATTCCTGTGCTGAAAAGGAGCGGGCATCTCGGCTTCTTTTTCCATGACCTCCACGTGTATGTCACCATGAAGTCTTTTCTGTGCCTGAAAATAATCTTGCAACGCAATATCATATTGATCTCCAACACGATATGAGGTACGGATGGACTGCGAACCGCTCGCTTTTCGGGGATGATCTTCTACCAAATAGCGATGTTTAATAAGAATTTCGAGTACTATATCACGCAATTTAGTGATATGTTCTTTTTTCACCCCTCTCTGTTTAGCCTTTGGGGTAATAAATTTCAATAATTCTTCTTTTAATTTTGTCTTATATACATTCCCTATTCTTTCAATTTTTCTTATAGCTTCTAAGAAGTGCCTCACTTCATCAAGATAACCCATATAATTGCCCAAATCAATCTCAAAAAGAGTCTGATGGGCATGTTCCATAAGCTTCTTTTCGGCATCCCGTAAGTCATACCCCTGCCCCCTCATAAACGGAATAATCTCTTCATAGGGAAGTGGTCTTTTCTTTATAATATCCTCATATTCTAATAGCACGGGAAAGACTTGAAAGATATCTCCTCTTTTAATTAATGCTCTGCACTTATTAAGATTTTTAAGATACTCAATTTGGTAGGTATTATTCCGTTTGGAACTATAATAGCCGGTTCCTACCAGTTCTTGCAGGTTCATTAAATTCTTTAAGAGCATAATATCACGATTATCTACAGCTTTAAATGCCATAATGTTAGGGAAATAGGTACACACGTTCTGGTGTAAAGAATGCACTTGATTTGCCGAACATATCAACCCAAACCCTTTTTGCTGTAAAGTCCCTAAGAATTTATCGATCTTTCCATAATGGGATTGTGTAGTTATATATCGAGAATCGAAAAATATATCAATGGTAGGCATGATGATAATTTTTGGATGATACTCACCATTGACGGTAATATAGTGAATAATCTTAGAAAGAATTAAGAATGCAAAAAATAACTGAGTCCTAAACTCGTTTGTAATCGAGAGATCTACGATTACCGTCTTATCTGTCTTGATAAAATCACACGCTTTTATTTTAGAAGTTGTGGCACTCAAGCATAAGGTTAAATCCTCTTGAGTGAGATCAGAAAACATTGATCCTAGGACAGGATCTGGCGGTCGTCTCTCCCAATCACTTTGAGTCCTGATCTCTAAATTAAGGGAAGGAAGATCCATTTCAGGATTCTTTAAAATGGTATTCCTAAACATTTCAACAGTTCTTTTATTTTTTCCAAACGCTAACCCATACACGTCAAATAAGAACTCTTGATATTTGCTATTGTTAAGATCATAAGGGATGTCTGATCGAAGGGGATCGAGACTAAAAGAGCTCCCCAACTTGAAGTATACCAGCTCTTTTTCGAATTGGGTTCCTTCAAAATAAGATATCAGTTTCGACCATCTGCCTGAGAAATCAAATACTAGGGAAGGAACCTTTGCTTGTATTAATTCCGCAACAATTTTCATGGACGCATGTTCTCTGTCATTAAAGGCTCCATTTACGATTAATAGCTGCTTAAGCTGGTCTAACATAAGCCCAAAAGGAACTTCCGCTTCTAGAATCTCTGTATTAATGGTATGGCCGAGAGTAATAAAATTTTCCAGATGTAAAGGAGTATTAAATTCTGCCCCTATTTGTGTCTCTACTCCTTTTTTATAGTCGTCTGCAATTTCAACCAGCTTATTTAAGGTCTTTCCCTGTAATATTAAATATTGTAAGTGTGTACCGCTTAATCGATATGTATAAGTCTTAAGAGTAGAGCATAAATATCCGGAGATCAACTTTCGTGTTTGAAGGGGCTTGAGTCGTAACCCATTAAAGCTGGATACAAAGGCATGGGCGATTGCGCTATTTTTATTCTTCAATTCAAGTTCTAAATGAAGCATATCTCGTACTTTTACTCGTCTTGTATACATACGATTTGAGACTGCTAAGGTGAGCATGGACTTCCATATACCAGAGCGCATAGTGGCCCATTTCTCACCCTCTTTGACAACCTCCTTAGCTTTTCTCCTGATCTTTTCCTTGGAATAATAATCCCAAATATAATTACGTTCATAATCAAACCAATGCTGCGTCTTAATATTAAGATGCTTAAAGATTTCTTTTTTCTCGAATTGGTCCAAGTTTATGGGGGTATTACACACTGTATAGGCAAATGGCACCTTTTGAATCATTGCAGATTGAGTGAATTTATTTGCATGGGCAATAAGGAAAGGACGATACTCATATAAATTATTGATCTTAATATTTACCAACATCTGATTCTGGATATGAAGAAATAGACTGTTAGGAATTCGGTTATAAAAATAAAATCTAATATCTGAAAAGGGATATATAATCTTACACTCTGTTTTGTCAAGAAATAACATCTGAGAACTGTGAAATAACAAGCCTCGCCACCATAATCCGATGATACAAAATACCACCCCAAAATTAATGGGAATAACATAGAAAAACAGACCACAAATAGTAAGAAATATATCTATATAAAGTACCATAGACGCGATACATAAAATTTTAAATGCTCCTATGGCGTTGTTGTGGGTACTAGGGGGATGTTCAGAAGGTTTGTTAAGAATATCTTCTTTCATGACAAATGTCCGGATGCCATTTATTAACTCATTACCTGAAAGTAATCTGATTTGAAAATGATGAAAATTTGAGGCGAATAAATTTCGAAAGATGGATTGATATTCATTTATTTTATTTTGTAAGAGATCTATTTTAAATTGTCTCAGAAACCCGTGATTACTACTATGAATACAAAAATAAATATAGGTCTTATAGGATTCTTGCGATCCCGACTGAACTTGCCGATTAATATCTTTAGCAAAGTGAATCACGGGAATATGAACAACCTGATAGGTGAACGGTATTAGTTTTCCAAGATTACTTAATGCTTTAATATAGGTATTGGTAGTTTCATGTACATTTTCAGGGATGACTTCTACTTTAAATAGTTGTAAGGCAATATGAGTTAAATCATCTTTATTGGTAATAAATAAGGTAGATTGCTCTCCTTTTCTCTGCCAAAAAGTAATGTGGGAAAAAGGATTAAACGTGAAAGATTTTCTAAAGGCAAATGAAATGAGATTTACAAAAGTATAGCATTGATCATAAAAAGCAACGATAAAGAAAAGTAAGAATAGTATTCCTAGGCTAAACGCAATAAATTGATCTACACCTGCACTATATGTTATAATCATGATAAATATCACTAAGAGTATAAGTGATAAAGCTCTGATACTCGAAAATCTGATATTAATATCCTTTAGCTGAGGGACGGTTCTCCAAATATCAAGATAATCCTTTTTCGCTTTATCATCCTGTATCTTTTCCATGATATATTTCTTCTTTGAGAATTCAGCTTCTATCATATCCTAATTGCCACCCTCTTTATTATATTTTTTATAGAGTACATAGAGCACAATACAAGGCACAAAGCATATTGGAATTAACAGTCCAAACATATCTATTGTACTGGGTTGCAGTATCATCTGTAATAACAGTAATACGCCATATAGGAAGAATAACAGCCCTACTCCAAAGATGAAATAGGAAAAGATATGGGTTTGTGAACGTTGATAAGAAATATTATCCTTGAGAGTGCCCTGAACGGTGATTTTCTTACTTTTATGGTTGGTAAGATTATCTTTCATATGCTTTAAATGAATTGCTGACTCCAATTTATGGACATCCATTCTTGTCGCATATTCTTTTTGCAATTGAGTCTCTTGTTGTTGAATCTTTTGCAATAATAAGGGTCGAAGGAAATCGTCATTAGTTCTTTTTTTCTGCGCCATAGAGGATACAAATGAAAATAAATTACCTGGAGTAGTCATAGTAAGATCTTCGAATTGTAGTTTTTCATGTAAATTTGGAATATCTATTTTAGTTAATTCGAAATAATTAGCAAAAATTCGTTTCACATATTCACGCGGAATTTCTCCCCGTGTTTTTAAAAATACCTGCTCACATTCTTGTAGTGAATAGAGGATCTCATCAGGAAAAATCGGGATCTTGAGATTCTTCAAAAATACCTCATTTATCATCATCATATACTCAAAAATTTTCTCACCTTTATTCTTATTACACGGTCTCATTCCTAACTTAATACCGAACTCGTTGAGTTTATTACTGGTAAGAATCATCCCCACCACCGCTAATTTCTTGTAATTACGGGTCCGCGTGCATGCTAAAATCAAATTTTTCAGCTTCATGCTTAACAGCGTAGGATTTATGATTTTAACTTTACCTCCTCTTCGGCAAGTAATTTATCTAAATCCAGTGGCTCTTGAGCATTCAATATGGTCATCTCGACGGTTTTTTCTTCCTTTTCAAACCGTCGTATAGTTTGATAATGAAACGCAACATAAGGAGTAGTTAAAATAAATGCAATAATCTGTGTTATATAACCAGGACCGATCGCACAAAAATGAAAGGAATGAGTCTGCACATCCTCATAATATGCGAAGGGAAAGCTGAGATCTTTAGGAATAAAAAATAAGAAGGGAAATATAAAAAAATATAGTATGAGGAGTGCCCATACACAGATAATAATCCATGCCGATGTTGTAATATTTTCGCGTTTTTTGTCCGTATCAATATCTCTGAAAAGTACCTCATACATCGCAATAATAATAATGACAATTGAAATAATAGCAATGAAAAATGATTCAGGAATTTCATATTGTTTATATAAGTTAGCAAGGGTGTTCGGTTGGGTTGTCTTTATCGACCATCCGAAGACCATGGTAAAATGTCCTGAAACTATAAGCTCATGGGAATTACCATATATGTAAAAGGAATACCATTCCAAGAATAATGATGCTAAGAATAATATAAGCCCTATGACAAAACACTTCTTAAACGCATCTTTTTGAGTCATAGCCTACTCCTCTAAAAATGAACTGTATTTTCGAATAATTTTTTCTTTCTTGGCTGACTGTCCCTCAAAAAATTTGTCGTTATGCACTACTTCTCTGATTTTAGATTTAGTATACAGATCTTCGGCATGTGCTTCTTCTAATTGGGAAATAACTTGAGTTTCAACAGTGGCATCAACACATTCATAGGAAAACTGAGCCATCAGTTCCGTGGAAAGCTGTTCGCTGATTAAAATAAGGGTTGAGTCATCTAAAGTACGGCTATAATACGGCAAGGATGCTTTCTCGAACAATGTAGATTTAATTCTTAGATATCTAATATATATTAAGGTTATGACACCTAAATACACGCTAATGATACAATATCCTAGTGTTTTTATAAACTCTAGCAGAAAAAATCCCTGAAAAAGCATGACCAGCAGAGATACAAACCCAAAACAAAAGATAGGAATAGAAAAAAAGCGTATCTTTTCAATAAAATCATCTCGTGCATTATCATATTCAACTGCTAAGTCCTCTTTGTCAGAAAAATCTTCTATGAGAGAATACTTACGCTCTAAAAATTCAAATAATTGTGAGAGCTGAGATATCCCGATGATATGAATATTGCTAGATTTATGATAGGCAAAGGGGATAACTTTATCTAAGAAACCAACAGTACTGGGACATACTAATAAGGGTTCAAGCAATATTTTATATTGTAATGGACCATTTCGAAATAAAACTTTCTTAAAGATAACTGATTTCTCAACTGATATATCAAGTTTTAAAAATTGTTGAAGCATCCAAGAAAATTGCCCTGAATTCATTAAGTCCTTTACAATAACTTGACGTATCGTAGATAATTTGGTAAGATAGGTAGTGAGTACCTTCTTAATTGAAAGCTCATCATTTTTTACATTACCCTTATAATCTATATGATTCTGAGATATTTTTAGAGTTCCTGTGAAGGAACTAAGCTTGATCGGGAGAATAAGCAATAATCCCAATATCTCACTCACTTTGAGCTGTTTTACTGCAATTACATCAACGGCAGTAAATAATGTTCCAGATTTAGGAAGGATTTGATATTCTAAGGATTTTAATTCTGATTGTACTCGAGTAAGAAGCTCCTGCCTTTCATTAGCTTTTATTTTTTCAGAGTGAATTCCAACAAGTTCTCTAATCGTTTCTTGACCCTTAGTGAGGTTATCTTCTTCAATAACTTCATGGGATCTACTCTCTTCATGAACAGTGGTAGGCACCACAGGTTCTATTGTGGAACTTACTCTATTAGGAGGAGGATAACTTTTTCCTAGGCGTGACATTTTATACTTATCATCAAACCACGGTTCAAATTCCTTCATATCGTCTACAGGCTCAATATCATACTCTAAATCCTCTGCTTTATTTTCATAGTTTTTTTCTTGTTCGTCATATTCAGCTATTTTATCCTCATAGTGAGGTAGTTCAGAGTGATCAACAGTAGAATATTCATTTAGGGTCTTAAGATTACTATATGCTTTCGCAGCTTCGATAATCTTCTGAGCTGATTTCTCTCCGATCCCCTCAACTTCAGATACTTGAGCCACCGTACTATGAGCAATCTTCTCAATCGAGTCAAATCCTCGTAGAAGTAATCGTTCAGCAGTAACCGGTCCCACATATTTTAACGTTGTAATACCTTTTCGCACTGCAGCACTAGCATTGAAAGGAGTCTCAGTATTTTTAGGATCTTTATCTTCTTCTTTGGTCTCAAAGTTAGTTAAATCTAAAGAACTATCACCTAACCTTTCATGTTCTGTCATAGGTAGAATATACATATACCCTCACTTTATAAAGAAAAAAACTATACAAAAATTTTTATTTATAAGTATCCAATAGTATTATAAAATAGGACAAAAATGGTAATTCAACAACTTAAAAAAGGCTCCTGTCAGACACCCTGGATTTTTGTCTTTTGGTAGTGTAAATTCTTACACTCAAATTTCGCCCTCCTCCCCCTATTGTATTTTACGACGCTCTTTTGCGTCTTGCTGGCAGGAGCCACCTTTTAATCAATAAGTATCGAATTTTTTTCTTTATATTGAGTAGACCATGTAATTATTACAGCACACTAAAGAGAGATGAAATAATATAATTGTATCTGGAAAGATAAAAAATGAAGAAAATGTAAAACAAAAAGTGAAAAAACCCATACAATGTCCTTTATGTCAGAAGGAATTTGAGATCGGGGTAGAACTCTCTATTATAAGAAATATGGCTTCTACACACTTAATCTATTTTCCCCACATTCATATCCATGGCAATCCTCTTCATGCGTTAATATGCTATCTTAATTCAAAGTTGGAAATACGAAATATCGGTGTTATCAAAAGTATTGAGATTTCACGTGATTCGGACACCTTTAAACAAATCATGAATAAATGGACAAATCCATATTAAGAGAGGGGGAAGTAGGATAAGTCTTACAGATTTTACTGCTAAAATTGAAGGGAAGAAAATTGATTCTCATAAAAATAAAGAAATTTTCAAATATATTCCTGAAGAAAAAATATTGCGGGTATTATTCGAAAATCGCATTTTTGAATTGAGAGATATTCAAAAAGAGGCCATCAAAAAGGGATTGTTCTTCAGAAAATCGTTTTTAGTGTGTGCCCCTTCTGGTAGTGGAAAAACCTTAATAGGAGAAATCTGTGCTGCTAATAATGTGTTTCAAAACTTTGGGAAATCGGTCTATTTAGTGCCGTATAAAGCATTGGCAACAGAGAAATATTTCCATTTTAAGAAGGGGTATGGACGATTCGGTATAAAAGTAGAATTATCTATAGGAGATTATGATATCGATGATTCAAAGCTTTCTAAAGCAGATATTATTGTGACCACCTATGAAAAATGTGATTCACTATTACGGAATTTCTATGATAAAGAGTGGATTTATGAAATCTCAATTATAATTATTGATGAGATTCATATCATATCAGAATCGGATAGAGGTCCCAGATTAGAATCCTTAATCGTCCGTTTAAATGAATTTCTCCATAACCCTCAAATTATCGGGTTAAGTGCGACGATTGCGAATCCTGAGTTTTTCAATACGTGGCTCTCCTCATTAGGTAATAGAACCACCCTTATTAAGTCTGATGCGCGTCCTGTGCCGTTACATTATAAAATTGAAATAACCCAAAATAAAGACTCTACAATAAAACGTACTGTAAAATCTATTTTGGATAAAAATGGTCAAGTACTCATCTTTGTCAATAAGCGACGAAGTGCCCAGCAGAGCGCAGAATCTCTACGAATGTTAGTAAAAAAATATCTGGAGGATGCAGAACTAACTGTATGTAAAGCATTAGAAACGCATCTTGATTCCATGAAGGGTGGACATCAAGATTTAAAAAAGGTAATTAAATGCGGAATTGCATTTCACCATGCAGGGCTCCTACCGCGTGAAAGAAAACTTATCGAGGATAATTTTCGAAAACGGATAATTAAAGTAGTATGTTGTACAACCACCTTATCCGCAGGAATTAATACCCCCGCACGAGCAGTTATCCTTAAGGATTTTAAGAAATATGTGAGATCAGGACATAATATTACTAATTATACCGGATATTTTGAAAATGGAGATGGGTTCAGTTATTTTAAACCGTTTTCTGCCAATGAAGTGTTCCAAATATTAGGAAGAGCCGGACGACCTGGACTCGATTCAGTGGGATATGGCATTATCCTCGTAAAGAATATGGACGAAAAATTATGGGTGGAGGATCACTTTTTTAATGTCCAACCGCCACTCCATGATCTCATTCCCAGATATAATAATTTAGAATCAGGATTAAATAAGGTTAATACGTTACAAGAGCAAGTGTTATTACGGGTATTTGAAGAGAAACATATCTCTATTGAGAAGTTAAAAGAGTTTTTTGAAAAGACGTATTTTTGGTTTGGGATTAAACACAAAATGATACAAGAACATATTCCTATCGAGCAGTTATTAATGATTAGAGAGATTACTCCTCAAAATATTTTAAAGTTGCACTCTGATCCTCAAAGCGTTCAAGAATTACAACAATCTCATTATCAGATAAAGTTATCTCATTTTAATAACTCTACCCTTGCTGGACACGTAAAAACCGATTATGGAGTCTATTTCTGCCAATTTGATATTGAAACAGGCATTCACTGTTCATGCGGCTTCCAAAACGGTATGTCTGATAATTTTGCGAATGATGAGTTTTCATTTCACTTTTGTACTCATATCACCTTATTTTTACTATATTTAATTGAATTACCAGATCCGTCCTTACAAAAATATATTAATTCGATCATCCCAAAAAGCATCAAAAACCAATATATCTTATCTTATCTGTTTGAAAAGGGACTTATTATGAGGGATAAAAAGGGGTTACTCACCTGCTCTCAATTCGGAAAACTAATAATCAGATTATACTTATATCCTGTTTCGGGGATAATGATTAGATATAAACTCGAAAATAATGAAATTAGTACCTTCCAGCAGCTTATAAAGGAAGCCTATGATGTGCTGAAAGCAGAATATCGCGTGAAAGACTATCATATGCTCCAACCTCTCTTAGAATGGGCAGATGAGGAGCCGATTGAGGAAATTTTAGAACGCTATAATATTATGGCAGGAGATCTATATTCTGTGAAGGATAATTTAGAACGCATTGTCTCATTTATCGGGAAAATTGCCAATAATCTGAGCACGAATGGATATGATCTTAAGAACAAGCTATCAAGAGTATCTGAGATGGCGGAAACCTTGAGAATCCGTATTAAATACGGAATCCGAGAAGAGTTATTTGACTTGGTAATGCGATTGCATGATGTTGCTCGGGTTCGAGCGCGAATTTTGTTTAATGTAGGGTATCACACCGCAACAAAGGTACGCCAAGAAAATCCCTACATCTTACATCAGAAAACAGGATTAGGTATTAAATTATGTAAGAAAATTATCGAAGGAGCAGCAAAAACAAGAAAGAAAAGTTTATGACAAAGATATATGATGACTATGGTCGTTTCAATTATGGAGAAAGGTGTCGCTGTAATAATTGTAAAAGGATATGCTCTATTGGAGTAGATATTTTTTTATCATTCTAAATATAGAGCATATATTTGTAACAGATGTATTAATACAGTTTCTAAGAATGAATAAGATTTATAACAGTGTGATTTTGGATAAATTGCAGTAATTTCACATTTGCATGGTTTTTAATATTATCCAAAAGAATTATGAGATCTGAGGAATCAAGAATTTTTTGTAAGAAGAGATTTAAATAATCTTAAATGCAATTAATAATCTTATTTTATAACATACTCAATGTGGTGAAACCATTGCATAAAAAAAAAATTGAAAAAAGAAAAAAAATCACGGCTGTAGTATTTTCACTGATATTATTATTCTTATTTAGTTTTAAATCCAATACCATAACTACTGAAGGCATTAAAGTTGATGATAATAATAAGTTGAAGAGTTCTGCCATAACTCTTCCCATTTACATTGATGATCTTGGTTTTGGAGATTATACATGGGAAGAAGCTGCAAGTGAAGATTGGTGTAGTGGTTCAGGTACTAATGTGGATCCTTATTTACTCGAAAATTTAATAATAGATGGTCTTGGGGGTTTCTGCATAAGAATTGATAATTCCAAGGCATATTTTACCCTTCGAAATTGCACGCTTTATAATGGATATTCCGGACTCGATCTAAATAATGTTACTAATGGAAATATCATCGAGAATAATTGTTCTAACAATAATTTTTGGGGAATAGATTTTTGGGCGTGTTATAATAGCTCTTTCTCATCAAACATAATAAATTCAATTATAACAGGAGGAGGGATATGTGGAGAGGATAGTAATAATAACATGATTTCAAATAATAGTGTCTTTGACATGGACTATGGAATATTAATTGAAGTGGGCTCTTTGAATGAAATTTCAGGAAATAATATATATGACATCAAAGATGATTTTGGAATTTTATTATTGGGTGCTAGTAACAACAGTGTGGAAGGAAATGAAATAGATAATTGTTATAGAGGAATAGGGTTATATTCTTCTGATGACAACGACATCTTAAGGAATACTGTTACGAGAACCACCGGCGGTTATAGTATCTTTGTAGGGGGGAGTGATTTTAACCATATTACAGAGAATATTATCAATAACAATTCAGCGTATGGAATTCATTTAATAGGATGTGAAAATAATGATCTTACAGAAAATACTGTATTTAACAATACCTTGAACGGATTTTATCTATGGGATAGTCATTTCAACACAATCTTGGAAAACGATATATACGATAACACAGAAAATGGAATAATTTTCGAGGATTCGCGGTTTAATAACATTAGTGGAAATGTTATACACGATAATACTATGAATGGAGCAGAACTTGATATGCCTTCTGAAAATAACTTATTCTATGAAAATTTCTTTCATAGGAATGGTAAACATGCAGTTGATAATGGAGCCAATAATGATTGGAACAACACAATGATTGGAAATTACTGGGATAATTATACCGGCACAGATACCAGTCCAAAAGATGGGATTGGAGATGTCCCACATAATTTTGGTACGGGCATAGATTATTTGCCTATTGTTGATGATGCCAGTCCAGTAATCACAATTAATTCACCTAATCCAGGGGATGCTTTCGACGATGCCCCAAATTTTGATCTCTCTATCGACGAAGATTATCTATGGGATATGTGGTATACGCTTGATGGAGGAGTAGATAAATACTTTACTGAATTTAGTGGAATAATTGATCAAGCTGCGTGGGACGCCTTTTCTGATGGTAACATTACCCTAACATTTTATGCAAATGATAAAGCTGAAAATACGGGCTCTGCTGAGGTGATTGTATCAAAAGATACTCAAGCTCCAGTCATTGTTATCAATAAACCTATTGCTGATAAAAAAATTAGTAGCGCATTTCGCTTTGAATTAAACGTCACCGATCCTCACTTAGATACGATATGGTATTCTCTTGATGGCGGTGTTACCAATTTTACTGCTGCTACTCCAAGTGAAAAAATAGAAAAAGCCGCATGGAAAGCTGTAGCTAAAGGTGATATCACGATTACGTTCTATGCGAATGACACGTTAGGACATCTTGCCTCTGAATCGGTTACTATAAAAAAGGTAAGCCCTGCTGCAATTGGCTTGGATTATGGCACGACAAGCATCCTTATTGCGCTAATTAGTGGAGTTGCTATTATCGCTATTATAACCAAAATCCGTTCTAAAAAGCAGATAATTTCTTATTAAAATCATATTAAATTCTTTTTTTTTATCTTTTTTATTATCCCAAATGCCTAGCCTAGCATTTACAAAAATTGATTAAGACTGAAATTTTTTCTTTATAAGAAATTTACCAATCATTACAATTAGATATAGTATGGATTCTAAGGAATTAATTTTTACAAAAGGATTATTGGAGAGAAATAATTGAGCCGTATTATGAATTCTAAAACTGAAGATAATCAAACTCGACAAATAAGAGAATCTTTATCTAAGAAAAGAATTATAAATCAAGGACTCGATAATTCTGAGACTGAAATAATCCCCAAGGAAAATATTGAACAGATTTGCGATGAAAATATTATTACCCTCGAAAAGATCCATGCGATATTGCTCAATTGTAGAAATTTATCTGAAAAGCAGAAGTGTGAATTTGCGGAAAGTGAGCGATATTTTATGAAGCTTCATTTAAAAAAACTATTAGAAAAATTAGAACAGAAATAGTCTTATTTCTCGTTAGAATATTTTTATTATTATTATTTCTTTTTCTTTAAATGTATTTGACTACTCTTTCCTATAAATAATCAGAATAGAGTGAAAATAACTGAGTTCCAAAATATTAGAAAAAAGACACCAAAATAATGTTAAATTGGAGATTTCAGAAGAAAAAGTTATCGATCTAAAGAAAGCCATGATCTCTTTTTCTCAGCTTACTGGATTACCTCATACTGCATTTATTTATACCGGAAATGAAGAAATTCCTTTTAACGAAACCCATCCCGTATATCAGACAATTCTGCGACAAGAATTCGCTGATGCTATTAGAAGATCTGCTAAGGCGAGGAAAAGAGTCCTAGACCTATTGTAGTTTCTCTACATTTAATCTATAGGAATTAGAGTTTATCTTAATTATTATCCCCTCTTTAAGAAGACTACGGGTTAAGATCTTGATCTCAGAAGAAGGGATCCCAAAATTATCTGCCATAACTTCTATAACATATAATGGAAATTTGTGATACAATGAGGAGATTTTAAGAAGAATTTTCTTATATTTCTCTAAAAACCCATTTTCACCTCTTTCAATATCCTTTTCCTCTTTTGGAGTAGAATGTGAACGAGCTACTTTAAAATCATGTGCCGCTCTTAAGTCTGGAATATCCCCTAATGTCTGTATTGCTAATTCATTCTGTCGTGCTTTCACTACCTCTACCGCAGTACTAATCCCGTTCACAAGTTCACTAGAATCTTGTATGTGTTCTACTTTATGAGCTCTGCCACATCGCAGACATTTCTTGGTCTTTTGTGTAGTCTTCACATACATATATTGCCGACATTTTGAACAGGGAAATACATAATAAGGAGTCTGATCTTTTTCCCACGCAATATCTTCCATTATATCCCCTCTTTCTGAGTGTCTAATATATTCTTAATAATAAATGAAAGTTCTTCTTCGGTATCTATACATATTACATGAAGCTGATTATCTTTTCCAAATTTCATTAGTTTTTCTCGAAGTAACCGTTTTTCACCTTCAATTTCTTCACTAAAAGTAATGAAATCAAAAATGACAATTAATAATTCGCAAAGCTCCTGAAACCTGTCTAACTCGGAAAGAAAGGTAGGATCAGTAATTTTATCAGGTGGGTAAATTTGAATTAACACTTTATTTAATAAGATAATATGAAGATCTGTTTCTGTAATTTCAAATCTAAGGTGATTGTGTTCTAATTGTCTACGTATTCCATATTTCATTGAAAGATGAGAACTTATCTTGATTTTAATCTCTTCCTTCTTAAGAAGTAAAAACGCTCGAAGATTTGACTGTACTTGCTTTGTATCTCCTCTTTTTACTCCTTGTGGCGATATCTCGGTATTTTCTATTTCTGGTTCTATGTCCATATCCTTTAGGGGATCTTCAGGTCGCTCATGGAATTGTTCAGGCTTTTTCAGAGTAACGTTCATTCGTCTGAGTTTACTTAATGCAATTCTAAGATATATCTCATCATGAGTTTCCTTACAATACAAAATTATCACTCGACCTTGCCTATGCCGTGCAGTCCGTCCTTTACGTTGGATAAGTCGAATTTCAGATGCAACTACATCATAAAATACCACTAAATCGCATTCCGCAATATCTAAGCCTTCCTCTCCTACATTAGTGCTTACTAAGACATTATACGTACCATTTTTGAATTGCTCCAGAATCTCAATTTGCTGTCTTTGGGATAATCCTTTATCATCTTTAGATTTGGTTGCCTGTCCTACAAATCGGACAGCATGTATCCCTTGTACCGTTTTAAGCTTTTTTACAATATTTTTGACGGAATCCCGAAGTTTCACGAATACTAAAATACGGGATGCAGGATTAGTTCTCAGCTCATCTAAAATTACCTTCATTAACACTTGATATTTGGGATGAATCAAGTTTTCAGGAGTAAAATTATTATTTTTGGTAAGTTCTAAAAACAGTTTATTTAACCGATAATCTCCTGCTAACACTCGTACTGCTTTAGAACTATTTCTTTTCTTGGCATCTTTATACATTTTCTCAAGATAGTGTAATAATACATCGAGTCCTTGCTGCTCAATTAATTCTTGCATATGAAAGAGTATTAAGCCCTGAGCATTAATGGAAAGGGCACTATATATACCGGTAGTATCTCCATTTTTTAGGGAGGCCACTAATTCACCATTTAATCGCAACAAATCTTTTCTAATAATGTGGGAATATAACGGCTCTCCCTTAGCTTCCAAAAAATTAAGCTGAGAAAGATAATGTAAGCGTTCCTCTAAGACATCATTAATAAGCTGATATGCATAGCTCATTAATTCGGTTAAATTTACTCCAATTTTATAGATATCCATTGGTTTGAGATAATTCTTCACATCTTTATCCTTTCGGGTGCGTATATGGATATTCTCCTGAGATATAAATAGATTTTCACATAGCATGTTGACCTTTTGTTTTGATGCACCTGGAGATGCGGTTAAACCTAAAATAGTACCATCGGGATTCTGTTCCATGAATTTCTCGGCAATCATAGTATAGGGATAGTCTCCTGAAGCATGATGAGCCTCATCAAAGATAATGAGAGCAGTATGTTCAAGGGTATATTTCTCATGTATTAAATCATTTCGTAAGGTCTGAGGAGTGTAGAATATTATTTGAGAATCATTAAATATTTCCGCTCGATCTTGGGGATTTACTTTTCCTGTTAATACCGAAAAGGTATCTTCAGGAAGAGTGAGAAATTTTATAAACGTATCATAATGTTGATTAATTAACGGTCTTGTAGGAGCAAGAATGATTATTTTACTCTGTGGTGGATATATCTTTAATGTCTTACTTGCCACCAACACCGCGATTATTGTTTTTCCTAATCCGGTAGGCAGCACTACTAACGAGTTCTTATTTATACATTTACTTGCAATTTCAGTCTGATATTTCCGTATTTCAAGGTTTTTACCATTTACTAAGGATGATGAATTAGCAAGATTTGTTTCAAGTTCCCCCATTCTTCTCCACTTTAATTATATAATTCTCGATGATAAACTCAGTGACCTGCTTACTACTTTTATTATACGAAATAAGCATATCTCCGATTTTCTGCCCTATATCAGAAAGATAGACTAATCTATTTTGGGCTATAATAAAAAGAACAGGATGGGTTTCGAGTAAGGTGTGTAGCTTTTGAGCAAGAGGGTTGGATTGTTCTATATTAAATCCCTTCCCTTTGTGGACCACTTTAAACCAATAATAGATATCATTTAACACTTCTAATTGGAAGGGTGTAAAGCTAATAATAATTGGCTGTTTTTTTAGTTTTTGAACCACCAAATAGTGTTGAGTGCCTTCCCTTTTTTTGAGCAGTTTATAGTCTTTAAAGATTGTGTGAAATATATCTTGATATTCTATAATAAGAGAGATTATTTCATTCATATCTGTTGAGCTAATGTGTAAATATTCCGCAAATTTGGTAATATTAAATTTCTTCGTATAGTCATTCTTAAATCGGCTTAATACGTCTAACATCTGCCGCAATAGGCTAAGTATTTTCTTAATATACCTTCCGTTCTGGTTACTGATCTCCAAGAATTGTGATTCGAAACTCATCAGTATAAAAATAAACTAAGCACATAAAAAGGAAAAATCACATACTATCGTTTCTTTAATTTTTTAGTTCTCACCGTAGTAAGTACTATAACACTTCCAGGGATTAAGGTTAATATAGTGATAACAGGAATCGTTTGTAAAAGTTCATCCTCATAATTTGGATTATGTCCATCAAAAGGATCGTCAGGCACCTCATCATCGGGTTTGATTTCTCCTTTATAAAAGGTATAATTGCCAAGACATATCCATTCGTTATTTATCCCGTCTGAAAGATAAATTTCAAACGTATATCGGAATTTAAAATTAACATCGTAGCTCATGGAAAATAAACTATAATTTTCGAAATCGTGGCGATAGAAGAATTTTTCTTCCAGAAACGATTCTCCATAGACAAGCGAATATGCCTGTCCGTATGACGTGTTATACTCTTTTAGACTCGTTTTATACGTTCCATTTATTTCAAGATATACAGAACTATTTATCACCTCGGTTGTCAGGTGATGAGTTATGCTATAGTCGGTATATACGGTAATATTTTGTTCACTAAGTTTTCTAAATCCCTCATATGCCTCTAACCTTAAAGCGATTTCAGGATAGTAATCCTTTTCTATAGGGACATACACATCTTTGGTAAATTCATTACCTTCTAGCTTATCAAACAAAATTGTGCCTAATTTCTCATGTATGCATTTTAGGGTAATGTAGGAGCCAAAATCATCGATGATTAGATTTTGAACATTCGCAGTAAAGGGTATAAATTCTCCTAATGAGACAACTTCTGGATATTCTATATTAATAATCACTTCACTATTTTTTGCCAAATCGCATATCCAATATAAAATATCATGATCAATTACCTGATGGGCTGAAGTTAGATAAAATTCGTATAAATCCTCTGAATATATCGCTTTCATTAAATTTTGGATAGGTATCGAATTAAATTCTATGTTTAGGTCCAAAATCTCTGAGATTTTATAGGAATAATAGATATTTTTAATATTAGAATAATCCAGATGATCTAACACATAATTCTTGGTCTTCTGAGTATTCTTATTATATAAGTCCAACGCTTTAAGGATGTAAATCATATAATAGGTCTGTTCCAAGATATCTTCTACATTTGAAGTATATCCAGGATCAAGATATACATAAGTAGCAGATTCTACTATTTTTCTATCAATAAAACAATAAAGGGCATCTATATCAAAGGATAGTTGAGTAAGATCTCCTAACCCGAGATAGTTCCCTAAAAGTTCCATGTTTCGAACGGCATAATAGGTATAAAAGAAATATACATTCTTGCTTAAGAACTCAGAAAATATTGGATTATAGGGCTCCCAATAGGTAAATCCCCCAAAACTGTTATAATAAGAGTCATTTAGAAACTGGGAAGCAATGATATCGTCCAATAAGTCATGAAGATCATAGCTTAGGGAAAAATCATCAAGTTTAAATATCTCGCGTAAAGATGTAAGTGCATGAAAGGTAGCTTTATGGGAAATAAGCACGTTAATCTCATCCACATAATTCTTGTATCCTGTAGTATAGAATTCATACGGTCGTGAGCGAAGGCCAGTAAATGACTTCCCTTTTGTAATATATTCTACAAATCGACATGAACCGAAGGGATTATAGGAAGAGGTAATATCACTATATAATTGGCTGATATCCAGATCTGAGAGCTTATCATATAATTTATAAGAAGATACGATGCTATGTATTAAATCCATGGTCATATAATCTTCTGATAAGGGCGCAAATCCATTGTAGCTATAATATTTAGATACCGCACCGCTTATTTGAGATTTATCTCCTTCATTTAATCGTGAAATTTCTTCGGTATTATTTAACACTCTCACAATTTGAAAAGTATCAATTAGCTCATGATGATCAAGTAAGGTCGATGAATCCCAGATTCCCCACGAATTGCGATTATTTAATAAAAATGTAATCACATTCTCTCGGTTGATATTTGGATACGAAGTAATATCGGAAAGCTCCAATCCAAGTGCAGTAGCGACAATATTAGCATATTCAATTCCATAATCCATTTGCGATATTCTAAAATAATAGTTGGTAGAATCATATAATGTATCTAAAAAGGAGTGAAAGTTAGGCTTGTTAATACTATCTTCCATGCCAAATAGCTTCAAAGTCTTAATGCAGTAATAAGAGCTGAGGAGATTTGGCTCAAATAAGGGATTAATACTATCTAATGAGGAATTCATATCATTAAGAAACCCCCCTACCATCCACCCTGATCCTTGGGATATCTGTAGATCATTTATAAATTGGACAATTTCATCTCTTTCAGTACCATGTTGAGACCAATCATCCATTAGAAGATCCAAGGCATACACCGCAAAATAAGTATTATCCATGGTCGAAATTTTAAATCCTTCTTCCAAACTTGTGTCATATTTTTGCCCGATGAAACCCGAAGTATCAGTATTATAACACTCCCATAGATACGAGATCATCTCTGAAGTATCGATCAAATTAAGAGAGTCCAGTAAGTCTAATGAAAGTACCGCATAACAATTCACTTCTAATTGCGTGCTTAACGGATAATATACTTGCGAAAAGTCGGTATCAAGATATCTATAGGAATAGTTATCCATAAACAACTTTGAATCAGGATCATAAAACGACATGATATGAGTGAGAACTTCAGTCGTGTTAATATCCCCTAATTTCCCAATCGTATCTAAAACATATAGCCCATAATATGTCGCTTGAAGTGAAGAATCAAACATTTGAGTATAATATCCTTCGCTTTGGAATTGACTGTTTTTAGCAGAGAAGACCTCCTGAATGATTTCCCCGTTTGTCGTAGAGGAGGTCTTAAGAGAGCTGTTCACATCGTTATATTGCATAGCTTCGGAATAATTGTTCTTCTGGGGTGCAATACAGATAATAGAACGTACAAATAATAATACTATAATGATAGTAAAAATCGACTTTTTTAGGTTCATGATAAATCATCCTTAAGGTATGAATTACAATACTCTAGGTGTGGATATATTTAAATAAAAAAACCAGATTGTCCACCTATAGTTAACAATAAGAAAAGAGAAAGAGAAAAAAGAAGTAATTAGAAAGGTAGATATTTGAACTATAAAAATTATCAACTTTTAAAGGGTGGACCTTTGCCTTTTGAATACGTTCTGAAAACCATATTGAATTGTGGCAAGTTACTGACTTCAACACTATCAACCGTCTCAAATCTCTGATATGGCTTAAACACGTCTAACTTGGCAAGCATTACGTTATTATCCTCATCTCTTATCGCAAATAGATAGTATTCAATTGAATCATTATTGTTAAATATACGTTTTGCGTGTCCCAGCTTTATCTCCACAATATCACAAGGTTCTTCTGCTCCTTCCAGTATTCCTAACTTTTCCATAATTTTTACCAATAAGTCGGAAGATTTTACCAGACTTACAAATCCCTCGACTCTGAATCGAGTAAAGAAATTCTTTTTCACTTGGCTTTGAATGGTACTCATCCTGATACCCAGCAGATTGCAAATGGAATTCACATTTAATATATCTTGATAGGCGCATAGAGCCGAAATCGATGCACAGAGCCCTGCTACGACATCATCTTTTGTATTTTTGATAAGTCCCCACAGTTTATATAGGACTTTCCTAGTGAATAGATTAAATGCCCTATCCAAATTAAATTCGGCTTGGATATAACTAATTTTTTGAAGAATAACCATCTGCCGATTATACTCATTATACTTGGGAAGAAAATGCTTTACTTGGATCTTAAAATGATTAAATTCCTTTTTGGTTATTTCACTAGTATCTATAAAATCGGTCTCTGGTCGCGCAATACTTCTAAGCTTTAAACAATAGTACATCACCACTGGAACTAACTTCTCAACACTTCTATACTTCGTTCCTGGTCTAAAACTATTATATACTCTTAGACACTGTGTATAAATATACTGCTTTAAGGACGCTCCAGAGTCATGTAATTCAAGTTTCGTAAACAGATCGGAAATCTTTTTCCCAATCTTTCGTTTCACATTCTCATAGTTAGACTGTTCCAATTGTTTTTTATTTATTCGTTGGAGCTGTACGGAATGCTTAGAACTAAGCCGCTCCCGAATGGTTCCTACCTGGGTAGCCCCTACATGCGGAGAATGATGAATGATATCAGTATTATAGGGCCTATCATACTGCAATTTTCGGATCTCAAGCACGATCCCACAATCTCTACAGATATAGGAGCCCATATCTTCAACAATATCTTCCGAACCACACATATCACATTTTAGGGATGAAAGCCCTACTAATCCGGTCTCAAATTCTTGTGTTTTATATGAAGCCATAACCTTGGTCACTATTTTGTATAGTTTCCTAAGAAATATATGGGAACCTATTTGCCTTTTAAATATTATCCTCTGGATCAGGATCTATGAGGAAAAGCGTTCTACCATACTTTCACGAAAACTGAATTTTCAAAATGTATCAATTTTTTCGTTTCGTGCATCACCCCACCATGATCTGGTTGCGGGAGAATCCTCGACCAGTTTAAACAGTGGTAATCTATTTCCAGTATACTCAATAGTTCCCTTTAGTTTATGAATTCTAAGTATAATATCTTATATTATTAAGCATTATATATACATCGTCTACGGATTATAAGATCACAACTTTAGGATAGGAAATTTTGGTTTTTCCTTTATATTTTCTCATATTCTATAGGGATCATGTTTGAAAAAGTCCTCGTATTCACCTTTTTTTGGTTGCCAATAGCATTCGTAGTAGGGTATGGCCTTGAATTGCTATATCATCAGACCAAGGGTAAATATAAAACCGCGTTTAGTGTCCTTGGATTTATTGGAGTTGCTATTCATGAAGCTGCGCATGCTACATTATGTCTTATTACCGGTGTGCCAGTCAAAAGAGTGGAGGTAAATTACAGAAATAAAATGACTGGAAGGGTAGATCCACATGGATCAGTTGCGCTAGAGAGACCACAAAAAGTCTCATTTATTCAATCATTATTAATTGGAATTGCTCCCTTACTGGTAGGGGTAATTGTATTTTTCTTTTTGCTTGAAATAGCCCTTGATATGTCAGCAAAACCGCTTTATAGGATAGTGAGCGGGATAATCTGTGTGTCGGTATTATTAGGAGTGAGACCATCCACAGTAGATCTTAAAAATATAGCAGTAACGTTTCAAAAAAATCCTTCACAATCATTTTTTCAAGTTATTTTATTATGTTCTTCATTTGGATTGGTATGGATACTGGTAGATTTATTTACGATTGATTTCTCACTTGAGTTTATATATTACTTCTTGATCGGAGTCGTGTTTGTGGTGTTGAAATATATCTGTCTGCTATGGTATACAATTTATAAAAATGTAAGGAAAAATAGGGAAGAAAAAAGAGTAGGGGTATTATATGGTGAATATATGGAAGTTAATGCTCCTGATATAGATAAATTTTCAGGTGAATAATATGGCAAAATTGTTTTGTTATTTCATATTGATTGTCGCATTCGTATTGTTTTATCAGCGAAATCCTCTATTTGGGATAATTATTATTGTCTTATTTATTGCGGGTTTTATGTTTTTTAAGCTGAGAAAACACGGTCTTGGCTCTAATGGACTTAGATTCCTAAGTGGAAAGGCTACTGGATATAATTTTCAGAGTAATGAATTATTAACCCTACTTATACTTCAGGGCTTGTTCAATACTAATGCTTCATCATCAGGAAAAAAAGATAAGGAACAGCCTATTTCTCAGCGGGAAAAAGAAATAGATAGACTAAAAGAAGAAATTCTTGAATTATTGGATGGGAAATAGATGATTTCAGCTCCTATAGTCTTAAGTGAGTTATTTTCGCATATTTCTCGCAGTATCATCGTGAATATTTCAGGAGAGTCAGGAACAGGCAAGACTACCTTAGCCCTTTATTTAATAGGTAATTTTCTTACCTTACAGAAACCGTATGAACACTCATGTATCTGGGTTCAAGCCAGTGAATTATTCCCTAAAAAACGATTACACTCACTTTTTAACGCAAGGAATGAAAAGCTAGAATATTTGGAAAGTAATATATATGTGATTCCAAAAGGAAAATGCTTTAATTCGTATAGAGATCAAGCCCAAGTACTTCGTCATTTTATAGATGTTGAATCAGAATTACCCCCTGATGTAAAGTTTATAGTAATCGACAACATTTCCCATCATTTACGACTTGAACTCTCTACCCATTCAGAAATAAGAGATAGTACCAATATTATCGATTTATTTTATGACGAGGTTTTATCACCGTTATTGTTATATTGTATTAGAAAAAAGATTCATTTGATACTGCTTCATGAAGTCTCGTTTGATATGAAAGCGGAACAGCAAAGACCTTTTCTTCATAAACTCTATAGTCGATTGGATGTGTTACACATTCATTTATTAAAATTGTTCAATAGTCACAAAAAGAAGATGAAAATTAGTTGTGGAGATGCTCAATGGGAGCTGTGCTATAAGATAGAGAATACCGGATTTGTATGGCTCTAATCTAAGATTAAATTCATTTCTATCGTCTTTTTTTGGTGTTCTACACCTAATTTTTTATTTAAATATAATAAAACTAATAAATTTTCATGATAACTAAAGCACAAAATTATGATCATCAAATAAAGTGTTTTATCTGTAGAAAAGAAATTAGACAAAGAGCTACTTTTTATCAAACTGGAGTTAACTATGGAATTGTGTGCGTTGAATGTTATAAAAAATTTGCCAGAGAAGATCTTGACCTTATAGCTAATTTATTTATCGCATTTGGTGGATATTTTGGTCAATATAAGCGTTCTGAATTCTCTGTGTTAAAGATTTTAAAAGCAATTCAAAAAGATCTTCTTTCTATCTATGAAGAAAATGGTATAGAAAAAGTAAATATTAGGATGCTTCATAAAGCATTAGTACATGGCATCTCTCCTAAAGAATATATTGAGAATCTAAAATTAATACTTAAGGAATAACCTATTTTTTATCTGGGAGAATAGATAGTATTTCTCTTTTTTACTTCTCTTTTTTTCTTTTAAATAGTCTTATTATGATCCTATATCAATTCAAATTACACATAAATAGGTGATAAGAAAAAAACAATGTCAGATTTAAATGATGTGAAATCAATCAACTCACGACAAATCAAGCTCCTTCAGGAAAACGGCATTAGTACCGCTGAAGCACTAGCGATGTCTCCCCATTTAATTGTGGCAAATATTGACGGCTTAGGAGAAAAAACTGCCAAAAAGCTCATATGGAATGCTCGAAACGCGTTAGGTATGACCGAATTTACCTCTGCGTCTCAAATTAGCGAAAATACAGAGTTAATTACAACAGGCTCTTCTGAGCTTAATCGAATTTTAGGGGGTGGCGTTCAAACCGGAAAGCTTACCGAAGTATATGGACCTTTTAAGTCGGGAAAGACCGCATTAGCTCATACAATTTCTGTGACTGTTCAATTACCAGAAAGTAGAGGCGGACTAAATGGAAGCGTAGCCTATATTGATACTGAAAATACATTCTCAAAGGAGAAGATCAAGCGTATCGCAAAACGGTTTGAACTGAATCCCAAAGAGGTGTTATCTAAGATTTACCATGCTAGAATTTACTCTTCAGACCATCAATCCCAGATGATCCAGAAAGCAGAAACAATCTGTAAGACGCGTGTTGCTCGGTTACTTGTTATTGATAGTCTCATGGCATTGCTCCGATCAGAATATGTGGGTATTGGGAAACTTGCTCCCCGCCAAGCAGTATTAAATGGAATGATTCACGCCTTATCTCGAATCGCTGAAACCTATAATTGTGCGGTGCTGCTTACCAATCAAGTCGCTACAAGAATGATGGGAATGTTTTCAGGCAACGATGCGATAGGAGGAAATATTGTGGCGCACGGATGTCACTTCCGAGTCATGTTTAAGACGAAGGGATTCTCAGCTAATAATTCTTTAAAGCGAAGGGCAGTAATTGTAGATGCACCTGATCTTCCGCCTGAAGAATGTGAATTCTATATTACTGGAGTTGGAGTTAGTGACACCGATACAGTTGACATGCCGCAATCGAAAGGGTTGGACTTTGAAATTGAATCATTGTACGAAGAATCTGAACCAGTAGCCGAAAATACTGGGCGGGGTATGGATGAAATACCACTAATAAAAGTAAAGGGCATTGGTAAAGGATCTATGGAAAACTTACACGCACAAGGTATTACTTCGATTAACGAGCTAATAGAGGCAGATCCCGATGAGTTATCGTCTAAGATAAATGGAGCATCTTCGAAAATGGTAAATGAATGGCAGAAGAATGCGAAGATCTTATTACATACCTAACTTCTTTTTTTTATAGTTAGTATTCAAGTATTTATTTTTTTTTCTATTATTTTCCGTGTTCGGAGAGCCGACATTATTTTAAATTTAACCAATCACCTCCCGTGATTTTTTCCCCGATGTTAGAAATAGCTGCTTCAAATAATCTTGATTTTGAGCTAGCGTCCATTTTCTTGTTTTTCCTTCTTGAGTTCCGGCATTTTTGATCAATTTTTTGTTCATTTTCCACGAATTATAAAGCAGTAGTCTTGCCAGCATGTCAAAATATCGCAAGTTATCGTGATTGGATTTCCATCTACGATTAATCCGATTTAAGTCGCTGAATCCCGTTTCGATCAACCATCGTCGTCGATAAAATAATGAAGTGCGGGACGCCCAAGAACTTGTCTTTCCTTTGGGTTTCTCGGTAGTCATGATGGCAAATACCCGCTTCCGGGCATCGTCTAAAGATATTTTCCCCATTCGATAGTCTCGTTTCACGCCCTGAAGAGTGAATCCGCGTTTCGCTTTTATTATCAGGTAAACATGCTGATAAAATCGGTGCTTTGCTTCAGTGGCGCTGGAAAACGTGTATCTTCGCACCCGATTTCCTTTTCCCTTTATGTAGGCTTCGATTATTCCCCGAACTTTTTTATATTGCTTGGTTGGAATTAAAACATTCCCATTCTTGGCCTTTATTTCATGTAAGAGTATTGCTCTATAAAATTCCCGATCCATTAATACGTAGTTCAACTCAAATCCGAGATCGAGTACATGATCAAGGAATTCAAGGATTATGGGTATTTTAGATTGTCCTTTAGCCACGTGTTCCAATCCGGCATAAAGATGAACATTTTTCGACAAAATCGAGAACCCGAGATAATGCCGCATTTTCTTCGTCCCTTTCTGTCGATTAGTGCCCTTTATCATTTTATCCTCACGTTGTCCATAATAAGGATGTTCTGTGAAGTCGATGATCACATTGACTTTTTTTGAGATAAGTCTAAGCCTCAAAGCTTCCGTTAATTGAGAATCCAAACAAGTCCGCAGAATCTCACGTGCCTTATTCAATCCAAATTTGCGAAGGTACTTGTTTACTTCTGTTTGATGTGGAATTATACGTCTTTTCCTTCCGTCAGTGAAAGATTTGCGTCTTCCTTTTCTACTTTTTAATAGGTGCTCGTTAAGCATTTCACTGGTATCATGAATTGATCTACCGATAATTTCAGAAAAGAAGAACACCTTCAAAAAGTCCTTATCCTCATATCTTGCGTTTTTAGCTCTTTTGAACTTCCAAGTGCGAGAAACAGTTACATCACAAAACTTTTTAAAAAATGCGAGCATATAATGGTTGGAAAGAAGTGATTTAACTCCAGATGTTTTAAACGAATATGGAGATATATTATTTACATGCATGTATTAATATAATCACTTCTTTCTAATAAATTTAACGATATATAATCTAATAATCAGAATTTATAAAAAT